>JAIPJX010000176.1 GCA_021733945.1 Verrucomicrobiota bacterium
ACTGCATCTGACGCGTTCGGCGGCGAAGCTACCCCAAATCAGGAGAACAGGTCCCGAGGTTCAGCGGTAACCCGCACCGGTTCAAAATGAAAATCCGCACTCAAACCAGAAATCCATCCCATCATGCGGAATCGCTGCCTCCGGAATGTTCCTGCTGGCATTGAGCCGGGCTGTTGGTTAAGTTCAGTCGGATTTCGCTCCGGGCTGAATGGAGTGAAAAATCGAACGCGTGAGAATGAATTTAACCCAGGAATCTCCAGGATTCGAGAGCGGGCTCTCCGAGAGCCTTTACCGGGAGCTCAATGCGTTTGCCGAACAAATCGGCAGCCCCAGTGGCCTCGCCATCCTCGGTGCCGCACCCGTTGAACTGAAGGTCCGTTCCGTTGTGGACCTGGCCACGCTCCGGGAGTTCCTGGAAGGTTATCTCAAAGAAATTCTCAAGTGTCTCGAACTGCCGGTTATTCGACTGTCCTGTCATCATGCAGGCCGGTGCCAGACACGCGAGCTCATCGCGCTGGATGAGTTGCTCGCCAACAAACCAATCCTGAATCCCTTCGCGACGGTGAGCCAGAAGGTTGGATTGGCCCAACTCCGGGCTTTACGACCGCTGCGCGATGACCGGGTGGTGCGGCGTTACCTGGAGGCTGCGGAACGGGGTGAAGCCCGTGCGTGGCACACGGTGGTTTACGGACTCATGATGTCCGTCTATTCGCTCCCTTTGCGACAGGGGCTGATTCATTACGGGACGCAAACCCTGCGGGGATTCCTGGTTTCGGCGGGAACATCCCTCGATCTTCCCGAACGGCAACTTGAGGAACTGCATGAGCAACTCTGTTCCCGCCTGCCCGGGTTGGTGGAAATAGTGCTGACCGGCGAGCCGGTGTTCGCCTGATGCCAAAACGTCGGCTCACAACCAGGGTCATCCTTCCACGGCACCGCCTCTGACACAATGTCCCCCCTGCTGATTCTGGGCTGCATAGGCACCTATTTCTGTTTTCTCCTGCTGATTGCCTGGCGCACCAGCCGCAACGCCACCAGCGCCTCGTATTACCTCGGCAACAAGGCATCCCCGTGGTATGCAGTCGCTTTCGGGCTGATCGGAGACTCTCTCTCCGGCGTCACGTTCATCTCCGTGCCAGGCCGGGTTGCCTCGGCCCAGTTCTCCTACATGCAGGTTGTTCTGGGGTATGTGGTGGGCTACGTCGTCATCGCGCAGGTGCTGCTTCCGATGTACTACCGGCTAAACCTGACATCCATCTATTCCTACCTGCAGCAACGGTTCGGAAGAGCTTCCCAGAAGAGCGGGGCCTTTTTCTTCCTTCTGTCCCGAACAACCGGCGCCGCCGCCCGGCTCTACCTGGCAGCCAACATCATCCAGGCGTTTGTATTCGACGCCTGGGGGATTCCATTCGCATTGACCGTCTCGGTGATCATCCTGCTGATCCTGGCCTACACGCTCAAGGGAGGCATCCGCACCCTGGTCTGGACCGATACTTTTCAGTCGAGTTTCCTGATCCTCGGAGTGGTCCTGTCGATCTGGGCAATCGCTCGGGAACTCGATCTGGACCTTTCCGGGATCGTCGGGGCGGTTCGCGACGGAGGCAATTCACAGGTCTTTTTCTGGGACTGGCAGGAGAAGCGGTATTTCTGGAAACAGTTCCTGAGCGGCGTTAGTCTGGCGATCGTGATGACCGGACTGGACCAGAACATGATGCAGAAGAACCTGAGTTGCCGGTCGCTGCGCGAGGCCCAGTGGAACATTTACGCCTTTACGGGCGTGATGTTCGTCGTCAACGCCCTGTTCCTCTCGCTGGGGGCCCTTCTCTATCACTACGCCGGAGTGACCGGGGTGGAAATCCCGGCGGAAACCGACAAACTTTTCCCGTTGGTGGTCTTTCAGCATCTGGGGATTTTTGCCGGGATCGTATTCGTGGCCGGACTCACGGCGGCCACGTTTTCCAGTGCGGACTCGGTACTAACCACACTGACGACGTCGTTCCTCATCGACTTTCTGGAGATGGACAAACAAGCCACCTGGAACGAACGCCGCAAGACCGTGCTGCGCCATCAGATCCACATCCTTTTTGCCGTCCTCCTCCTTCTGGTGATCCTGGCGTTTAAGGCACTCAACAGTCAGGCGGTCATCACGGCCGTGCTGACGCTGGCCGGCTACACCTACGGACCGCTCCTGGGCCTGTTCGCATTTGGTCTGTTTACGAAGGCACCCGTCAAAGACCGGTGGGTTCCCCTGATCTGCGTGGCGGCCCCGGTTCTGTGCTGGGTTCTGAACAGCAGTTCCGAGCGTTGGCTCAGCGGCTATCAATTTGGGTTCGAGCTGCTGATCCTCAACGGCCTGTTCACGTTCTTCGGTCTGTGGCTGGCGCGTGAGCGCCTGCCCCGAACCGTTTAGAACAGGCTGTTCAAGGCTGTGCCCAGCACGCTCAACGGCCCCTGATCCTCAAGGCCTTCGGTTGCTTTTTCAACTTTTTGCAGGGTCATCTTCGCATTCCGGAACAGGCTTTCGTCATTAACCAGTTTGCCGACCGATCCCTTGCCCTGATTGATCTTCTCGAAAATCTCCCGAAGGTTGCTCATCGCCAGGGTCGATTCCCGGTAGAGAGTCTCGTCTGTGGTCAGTTTACCCAAAGTCCCCTGCCCCTGACTGATCTGGTCCACCACCGTGCGTGCCTGAGCCACGGCCGAACGAATGTCGTCCGTGGTCCGGGTCAGGTTGGTCACGGACTGAAGAGCAGCCGTGTAAAAAGTGTCTTCACGAATCAATCTGCCAACCGTGCCGTTCCCCTGCGCGACTTCCCCCGAGATCACGCGCGAGTTCTCGAGGATGGCACTCAGGCGTGGGCTGTTTTCCTTGAGAAAATCCGTGAAGGGCCCAAGCAGATTGTTGATGCTGTCTCCGGTGAAACTCTTGGTTATGTTTTGAATTCCGGTGGCCACGTTGTCCAGTTTGACCATGATGGTGCTCAGATCAACCTGTTCGCTGGTTTCCAGCACGGTGTTCTCCTCGACGGGCGGCGCACTGGCCGGGCCGAACTCGATGGCGACGAAGTTCTGCCCCATCAGCCCCGTGAATTTGATGGCTGCCCGACTCCCGGTCCGCACTTCCTTGGGGCGGGAGAGACGCATGGCGACTTCGACGGCACCCTCGGCAATGGCGATGGATTCCACGCGTCCGATCTGTACCCCGGCCATTCGCACCGGATCCCCCTGTTTGAGTTCATGAGCGTCCTGGAAGCGGGCGCGGATCATGAACCGGGGCTGAAACAGATCCAGGCCGCCGACAGTTTCGATGAGGATGACAGCCGCCACCGCCACCAGAGCGAAGAAGAGGCCGAGTCGGGTTTCAAGCGAGTTTCTCATTGGATTCAATTGTTTTCTCTCTTTAACTTTGCATTCAGGAACTGCTGAACGATCGGGTTGCGGCTGGCTCGTGTCTCGGCGGGAGTTCCCACCGAAAGAATGCTTCCTTCGTGCATGAGTGCGATCCGGTCGGCGATTCCGAAAGCCAGATCACGGTCATGTGAAACAACGATCGAAGTCAGTCCCATGCGTTGGCTCAGGCTGAGAATCTCCTCTCCGATGGTGACTGCCATGACGGGATCCAGCTCGCTGGTGGGTTCATCGTACAGGAGCAACTGGGGTTCGATCGCCAGAGCTCGCGCGATGGCCACGCGTTTTTTCATGCCGCCCGACAGATCAACCGGGAGCCGCGATTCCATGCCCTGCAACCCCACCAATGCAAGTTTCTCAGCCACGATTCGATCGATCTCGGCCTTGGGCTTGAGCCGGTGTTCCGTGAGGAACAGACCGACGTTTTCGCCGACCGTCAGGGAGTTGAGAAGGGCACCGGATTGAAACACCATGGCCAGCCGGACCCGGTTGAGCAGGGTGCGGGAGGTAACCGGCTCCCCTTCGATCAGGATCGTCCCCGCGTCGGGAGAGTCCAAGCCGATGATCTGCTTGAGCAAAACGCTCTTGCCGCTGCCGCTCGGACCCATGATCACGAAGATCTCACCGGGATGGATCTCCAGGTCGATGGATTTAAGAACCGGGCTGCCGTTGAAGCTCTTGCTCAATCCGCTCACTTCGACGCGTACACCTTCGGGGATTGCAGACGGGGACTTCATTTCAGATTCCCAAGGCAAGCAGCAAACGCGTGAGGAAGTAGTCAAGGATCAGGATCAACACGATCGAGTTGACCACGGCCTTGGTTACGGAACGCCCAATGGCGCGCGGCCCACCAAAGGTCTGGAGTCCCTGGTGACAGGAGACGACCCCGATCACCACGGCAAAAAAGAAGCTCTTGATCACGCCATTCGCCACATCGTGCACTTCGACCATTTCCCGCAGGTGACCAAAGTACGCCTGGAAGGGAACCCCGATTTGCCCGTTGCTCGCTGAAACCATCGCGCCACCCAGCCATCCGACCAGGATCGCGAACACGACCAGAAGCGGAAGAGCGATGCTGATGGCCAGCAAACGGGGAAGAACAAGGTATTCCACAGGATCAATGTTCATCGTACGCAGCGCGTCGATTTCCTGATAAACCCTCATGGAACCGATCTCGGCGGCCATCGCCGATCCGATGCGCCCGGCAATAAAGACCGCCATCATCACCGGTGCGAGCTCCTTGCACACGGAGAGCCCGACCAACCCTCCGATGTAGGTCGACAACCCCCGCTCCGCCAGGACCGGCCCGCTTTGCAGGGCGAGAACCCCTCCGATGAACATCGACAGGATGCAGGCCATCAGGAGGCTGGCATTGCCGATCTCGAAGAGCTGCTCCAGGATCTTCCGGCGTTGCGCAAGGATGACCCGGAAGGAACAGATCGTTTTCCAGAACAGGATCAGGATTTCACCGATGCTTTGAAACATTTGCAGTCGAATCGGCAGGGGCGTCGGGCTCCTTCCGTGTTCGGTTCTTGCCGAATGGATTGGAGAACATCCGCCAGGAACTGCCTTCCGGACCGGATTGATAATGGAAAAACCCGAACAAGAGCGAGCATTTTCTGGAATTCCCCGTCCGTTCCGAACGGAAAAGATTCCAAAGCAGGGCGCTTTTGGTCACCCCCGAGTTCGGATCGGTTTCCGAGGACCAAACCGTCCAGAGTGGACTGTAGATTCGCTCCACATCAAGGCTGGCAGGCAGGAACGGCTCCAACAGTGCCAGCACCTGAAACCTCCCGGTTCCATCGTGGTTTCGACGCGCTGAAAACAGTGGCCACAAATCAGTCCGCTCGAACGCGGTGCCGGCCCCCAGATTCCGCTCCACCAGATCCGAATACAGGAACCAGAGGACACGCCGCCGCGTGCGATCCAGATCCTCGGTCGTGGCACGGTTGTATTTGTACAACGGCCACAGAGCAAAGCCGCTTTCCAGCGTTTCCGTGCGACTGCGGCTGAACAGGGGCCAAACCCGGTTCGAAGTTTTGCCCTCGCCCCGCGCGAAGGTAATCAACGGCCAGGGAAATCCCCATTCGCGGTACTGTTTCCCGCGGTCCTCGATGACGCTCAGTCCAAACGGCCACAGGTAGGTTGCGGAATCGCGCGAGGGCGATCGCTGCAGGGAATAAAACGGCAGCAGAATATCGGTGGTCTCCGGATTCTCAGTTCCAATCCCCGTCTTATTTTTAAAGAATAACGGCCACAGAACGAAGAACTTCTCATGACCCGCCATCGTCTCCAGTTCGTCTACAATGTTTGTTCGGACCGACGGGGCACGCGATTCAACCCCAAAAAGCGGCCACAACTGCACACCACTCAAACCCGGCCCGGTGCGACGGTGGAAAAGAGGGAACAGGATGTTCCGGGTTTCCACATCCCGTTTCCGAGTCTTGAGGTAGGCCGGGAAAAGCGCAAACTGCACTTCATCCCGAAACAACCGCCCCCGAAGCCGACCGTAGAATGGAAACAACGCCCGGTATTCAAGTTCCGGGTCGGTTGATCGTTGCTCGAAATAGAACGGGAAAATGGTCACCCGCCGCGTATCCTCATCCTTGAGCGTCTGACCACCCGCAAGACTCAATACCTGCAGAAACTGCAGTCGCCGTTCAGCCCCAAACTGATGAAACGTCATCAGCGGATAGACAAGCTCCCATTCCTTCGATTCCGCCACAGGATCGCTCCGATAGGAAAACAGCGGCGACACAGTCAGTTCAAACAGGGAGTCGCTCCGTCGTTGATGATAAAGCGGGCCAAAGACCTCACTGGATCTTCCCGAGTCGAGCCTCAGGTCACCTGAAGAATAGAACGACTCCGGAAGATCTCCCGACGGAGGTGCCGCGAGCACCGAAGGCTGAAGAAGGCCTGCAGCGATGGCGAAAATGATCTGGATTCGTCGCAATTGGTTCATGACTAATATCTTAAAATGCTGCTCCAGCGGAATCAAAATCCTCAAACACGACACAAGGAAGGCGAAACCACTCGATAACGAACCAAGAACCCCACCAACGATAACGATAAAGCTACGCCAGGTCCGCTGAATGATGTCCGTTTTTTCATCTTTCAAGCGAATTCATTTAGAATTTGACTTTCCCATGAGAGCTGATAGTTTCTCAAATCAATTGAGGTTTCTTACCTCGGTTCCTCCCGACCCAGTGTCGATCGTGCATTGTCGCCACTGGGTTTTTTGTATCCCGCGACCAACGACGGCATGGCGCTGATGAGCGTGGGCAGCAGTGTCACGGCGGCAATCATACATCCGCCCACCCCCAGCGACATCACAACCCCCAGACTTGAGATGCCCCGATGATCGGCCGGGATCAAACTGGCGAACCCGGCAATCGTTGTCAGGCCCGAGACGATCACTGCTTTTCCCGTGCTTTTTGCGAGAATCCTCGAGTCCCCCTCCTCCACCACCCGGTTGAGAATATGAATCCCGTTGGTCACTCCGATTCCGATCACCAGAGGCAGGGTCATGATGTTCGCCGGATTAAACGGAATGCCCAACGCACCCATCAAGCCGATCATCCAGAGAGTGCCCACGGCGACGGGTAGAAAACCAATCCCAACGCACCTGATACTCCGGAAGTGGATAAAGATGAGAACCACAATCGCACCCAGGGCGTACCAGGCGGCCTCGACGTAGCTGTCCTTGAGCAGAGTCGTGTATTCCAAAAGCTGCACCGGGGTGCCGGTGACGTCCGGGTCGACAGTCCGCAGCTGGCTGACGAACTGTTCCTGGGAAACCCGTTCCCAGACGTTTTTCGCCGGATAAACCTGGAGCAGATGTTTGCCCGAAACGCCCACAAACCGGTTTCGGAGTGAGGGAGGCAAATCCGCGATCCCAAGCACCGTCCCTGCATCCTGATGCTTCAAAGACTCGAACGTCTCACGAATATCGGTCAATAGAGCCTCCTGAAAATCGCTGATCTTGGCCGCCACCTGCCGGGGATCACCACCCAAAATCCGCCTCCTCAGTGAAATGACCGAGTTCCGCAACCTCATCAACTCGGCTCCCAAACCGTCCTTTTCCGCATCCGGAACCTGGCTTGCGGCAAGCCCCAAATAGCCCTGGGTGTAAAACAGGGTCTGACTCAACTCCGAAAGATCAATCGGATCGGAATCAAGTTTGGCAAACTCAATGGGTGCCAGCGTCTTTTTGATTCGACGAACCTCCGGGAGTTTCTCCGCCTGGTTCTCCGTGAGGAACTGGCTCATCGAATCGATGGTCGCGACACTGGGAAGCTGCTCCAGACGCTGTGCGATCTCCATCGCTTGTTCCGGGGAATCGACCACCACGGCGGCAAACAAAACCGATTTGGCGGCACCCGCGATGAGTTTTTTCTCGAACACCACCGCCGGTAGTCCGTCGCTTTGCATGTTCAAAAGGTTGTAGTCGAAGTGGACCTTGCGCACCTGGGTCAACGCAAGCACACACAAGGTGATCCCCAGCAGAACGACGAACCGCGGACGACTCAAAAAGAGGCGATCCACCCTCGCCGCGCGGGTAATGATCCGGCCCGGATCAACCGGCGTTGCCTTCCCGCCGTTCCGAAGCAGGATCGGCAACAGCGTGAGCATCGGGATCAGGCAGATGAGAATGCCCCCGCCGGTGATGATTCCCATCTCCTGGATTCCCTTGAAGTCAGTCAGTGCCATTGCAAAGAAAGCCCCGGCTGTGGTGAAACACCCGGTGAAAATTCCAAGACCCGTGTTTTCCATGGCACGTTCCAGGGCAACCTGCTCGCTCTCGCCGTTCCTGAGTTCCTCCTCGTACCGGGTGATCAGATGAATCCCAAAATCAATCGCCAAGCCGACCAAAATCGGAAAGAAGGTGACGGTCAGAATATTCAAATGCCCAACGGTGGCGGTCGTGTAACCCAGAGTGTAGACCAAACCCACCAACAGGCATGCCGTCGCCTTGAGAGGGCGTCCCACTTCTCGAAAACCAAGGATGAAAATAACGGCCACCAGGAGCAGGGCAACCAGACTCGCAGCGGTCGAATCCTTGCGCGCCTGATCCATTTCGTCGTACTCCAGCACCGTTTCTCCGGTAATACCCACATTGACGCCCGGCACTTCGGTCTGGGTTTCCTGCGCCAGGGCGCGCAGCCGCCTCACCGAGTCGCGGGCCCCGACTCCCCGGGGAACCACAGCGGACACCAGATAAATGGTCCCATCGGCGAAAGTAACATACTGCTGGTGTTCCGACTTGTGCCCTCCATTAAAAATCGCATTGATTCCGGGAGACGGCGGGGTGCCCGGCCGGTGGAGGGAATCGCGCAACTGATCGACGATTCGGGCGACCATGGGCAGGGCCTGGATCAACGGCAGCTGCGTGGAGGCCGCGGTGCGGTCGGCGGTTCGAAACCGGTCGTTTATTTTGCCGAACACGGAGACCAGATTGCTGGCCTGGGCGAAATCCGAAATAAACGGTTCGAACTGCCGCAGGGTCGCATTGAGTTCCTCCAGCGTCTGCCGTGGCAGAAACTGGAGAGCCTTGTTCCCCATCATCTTCAGATCGCCCCGGAAGAACACATCCGCAAACAGGGCGGGCTCCGCCTCAAGTCGGGTGCCAAGGCGTTCGGCAAACTGCCGGTTCTTCTCCCTGTCCTCGCTCTCAATCACCGCCACCAAATCATCCCGGACAGCGAACTCCTTCTTGAAGCGCAGGAAATTCTGGTGATATCGTTTATCCGACCCAACCAGATCATTCCGACTTGTGCTAAACTCAAGCCGCGCCACCGTGTAGAAGAGGCACGCCAAAACAAGGAACGCCTGGGGATAAAAAAACCAGCGCGGATGGGAGTAGACGGACCGCGCAAGCCAGAGCAGCAGCCGGGCTGGAAGCGATTTTTTGGAGTGAGCCATGCTTCGCGTTCCTCAGGCTTGATCGACAGTACGGATACCCTGCCCCACCGGTCCCCGGTCGCACACTCGGTTCACCCGCCCCGGCGCACCTCCGGCGCCACCGAGCCCCCTCCAGGCAGATTCTCCGGCTTCATCAAACAGCGGATTCACGATGCTCCGAAAACCTGAACCGACGAGCCCCTAGACACCCTCGTCCTCGAAATCAGCATTTGTGTAGACATCCTTGACATCATCGTAGTCCTCCAAAGCGTCGATCAAGCGCGATACTGCGGAGATACTCTCCGGATCGGTCACGGGCACTGTCAAGGTTGGCAGCCAGGTGACTTGGGCGGCTTCGCATTTGATTGCCCGGGCTTCCAACGCCCCATAAACGGATTCAAAATCCGCCGGACCGGTCAGGATCTCGTAAAACTGGGGTTCGGAACGAAAATCCTCCGCCCCAGCCTCCAGGGCCAGCTCCATCAATTCGTCCTCGTTCACCGTGTCCCCGGCAACGATCAACTGACCTTTGCGCTGAAAAAGCCGTGACACGGCACCAAGGGTCGCGATGGATCCACCGTTCTTGGAGAGCAGACTTCGCATCTCCGCGGCCGTGCGATTCCGGTTGTCGGTGGTCAGCTCGACAAGGATCGCGACCCCGCTCGGACCATAGACCTCGTAAGTGAGATCATCAAAACTCGTTCCATCCCCGCCGCCGGTTCCCTTCTTGATCGCCCGATCAATGTTATCCGACGGCATGTTCGCCTCCCGACATTTCAGCAGCGCCATGCGCAGCCGGGGATTCATGTCCGGGTTACCGCCTCCCAGCTTTGAGGAAATCGTAATCTCCCGCGATAGTTTCGCAAAAATCCTTCCTCGCTTGGCGTCCGCGGTCCCTTTCAGCCGCTTGATCTTCGACCATTTATTATGCCCTGCCATGTGCGAGTATCCTTGGACTCAGACTCTCGACTACCATCCGCCCTCGACCAAAAGCGCGGTGAGGTTGTGTGCGAGATCTTCCGCCAGGAGGGGCATGGCCTGGCGTTGGGCACTGGGCAGGTCCTCCCTCATGCGAAGGCTCGTGCGACCGGTGACATCGCGATCAAGAAGCGTTTTTCCGCTCGATCGATCGATGGCAACCACATGCATCACCAACAGAAGCCGGAAATCCCGGGCGCTCAGGATGTCATTCGGCTGATAGGAAACCCCTTCCCGCTCAAACCGGGTGACGGTTCCAGTCAGGTAAATGTCTCCTTCCCCCCTGGTATCGAGCCGGAAAGTGCCATCCTGACTCAACGACTTGCGCACGGCCTGAGCCAGCGCCGCCGTCACCCGCGGCTCGAGTGTCTTGTTCTCGAACGGCGCGATTTCAATCGATCGCCCTCCACTGGACTGACCGCCGACCGGGCCAAGGCGATACCCCGCACATCCAACCAGGCTCAACGCCAGACTCGCCAAAACCAACAATCGTGGGATGGATGCCATCTCACTGATTCCGCTCTTCACGGAGACGATTGAGCTCATCAATCCGACCCTTGGCTTGTTGCGCATACACCGAATTCGGATCCTTCTGCAGCGCTTCGTTGTAATAGACCAGCGCTCCGTCCCAACGTTCCTGAGTCTCGTAATAGCGCGCGATTTCAAAACTCCCCCGCGACTGTTCGGTTCGCAATTCCTGCATGATCTGTTTTACCTCCGGCACTCGGGGGTCATCCGGGTAGAGCGCGACAAAATCGGAAAACGTCGTAATTGCCCGACCCGCCACGCTCTGGTCGTATTCGGCTTTGCGGGCCTGTTTCTGATACGCAAGCCCGGCCTTGTAAAGAGCCTCGGCAGCAACCACCGGCCGGTCATGATACCGGTCGGCGGCAGTTTCATAGGCTTTCACCGCTTCGCGGTACGGGCTGATCCGGTTCAGAAAACTCGACTGCCTCTCGCGAGCGGCCCCGATATCCAGCTGGGCCTGCGGAGCAACCGTGCTGTAGGGACCGTTCTTGATCACTTTCTCATACATCTGCGAGGTCTTGTCCATCGACGAAAACAACGGGATGCGTCCCCAGAGTCTGAATCTCTGGCCATCGAGAAACCGATGGGCGATTGTATACTGGCGCCCCAGAACCTCCTCATAAGCCTCTATCTTCGGGTATTTCTCGAGCAGTTTCTGGTATTCCTTAAACGCCCGTTCATCCCAATTCTTCTCCTCGTAACAACGTCCCACCATGTATTGCGCTTTGGGGGCGTAATCGGAGTAGGGCCAGACCCGGACGGTTCTCAGGGCGCTTCTCAGAGCAACTTCAAACTCCCCTTTTTCAAACGCCTGCTCGGACACCTCCAGCTGCTCCCTGGGAAGTTGCCTCACCC
>JAIPJX010000177.1 GCA_021733945.1 Verrucomicrobiota bacterium
CCAGGCTTTGGCGTTGGGCGGCATCCTGAGTCGCAAGATGGGGGGGGAATCCGTGTATCCCGCCCAGCCGGACGGCCTGTGGCGGGCCGCATTCAACGGGCAGCGCACCTGGGCGACGAGCAAGGGCGAAGATCGGTACCGGCGCGGGCTTTATACCTTTTGGCGGCGCACGGTTCCGTATCCGAGCATGGCGACGTTTGACGCGCCGAGCCGGGAGAATTGTGTGGTTCGGCGGATTCCGACCAATACACCGCTGCAGGCCTTTGTGACGATGAACGATCCCGTGTTTGTGGAGGCGGCTCAGGCGCTGGCCCGCCGGATTCTGCGCGAATGCGCGGGAAACGACGAGGAGAGGGTCCTGTTTGGTCTCAATCTGTGTCTGGTGCGACCCCCGACCCGGGAGCAGGTGGTTCCGATGCTGGAGCTTTTGAACGCGGAACGGGAGGTCTATCGGGATCGATCTGAAGATGCGGTGAAAATGGCGACGGAACCAAGGGGCCCGCTGCCGGTCGGTGTGGACGCCGTGGAAGCCGCGGCGTGGACGGTGGTGGCCAGCGTGCTGCTGAACCTGGACGCAGTGCTGTCGAACAACTGAAATTCTTGTCTCATGAACCTGTCTAATCCTTATCTGCATCAGGCGCGCTCGATCACGCGGCGCACGTTCTTCGCTCAATCGGGAGTGGGGTTGGGGGCGCTGGCTCTCAATCATTTGCTCAAGCGGGAGGCGGGTGCCGCCCCGTTGATGGCTGGTGCCGGGGAGAACCCGTTGATTGCGCGTCCGTCACCGAACCCGGCGAAGGCCAAGTCGATCATCTACATGCACATGTCGGGGGCCCCCCCCACGCTTGATTTGTTTGACTGGAAACCGAAGCTTGTGGACCTGCATTTGCAGCCATGCCCGGAGGAGTTGCTGAAGGGGCAGCGGTTCGCGTTCATCAAGGGGGTGCCCAAGATTTGCGGTTCGCCCTACCGGTTTTCGCAGTACGGAGCCAGCGGAGCCTGGGTGAGCGAGGTGTTGCCGCATTTCGCTGGAATTGTGGATGAAACGGCGATTATCCGTTCCATGAGCACGGACCAGTTCAACCATGCGCCGGCCGAGTTGTTCATTTACACGGGTGCTCCGAGGGCCGGGGCGGCGTCGCTCGGGTCCTGGTTGACCTACGGGCTTGGTTCGGAGAATCAGGATTTGCCGGGGTTCGTCGTGCTTCTGTCCGGGGGGACCGATCCAACGGGGGGGAAGAGCCTCTGGGGAAGCGGATTTCTGCCTTCGGTGTATCAGGGAGTGCAGTGTCGGTCCTCGGGGGAGCCAATCTTGTATGCCAACGATCCGGCGGGCATGGATCGCGCGACCCGGCGGCGGAGTCTCGATGCGTTGAACCGGCTCAACGAATTGGAAGCCCGACAGTATGGGGACCCTGAGACGGCGACCCGGATTTCGCAGTACGAGCTGGCCTACCGAATGCAGATTGCGGTGCCGGATGTTTTTGACATCGCGCGGGAGAGCCCGAAGACGCTCGAGATGTATGGTGCCGAACCGGGTGCCGGATCGTTTGCCAACAATTGCCTGCAAGCGCGGCGGTTGGTGGAGCGGGGTGTGCGCTATGTGCAGCTGTACGACTGGGGTTGGGATATTCATGGCACTGGTTCCGGCGATGACTTGCTGACGCAGTTCCCGAAGAAATGTGGCCAGGTGGATCGTCCGGCGGTTGCACTGATCAAGGATCTCAAGCAGCGCGGGATGCTGGACGAGACGCTGGTGGTGTGGGGGGGTGAGTTTGGACGCACGCCCATGAACGAAGCGCGTGGGGGATCGCGGTTTCTCGGGAGAGACCATCATCCGCGGTGTTTCTGCATCTGGATGGCCGGGGGCGGGATCAAGCCGGGTGTCGTGCATGGTGAGACCGATGAACTGGGATACGATGTGGTCCGTGACAAGGTGACCGTGCGGGACCTGCAGACGACGCTGTTGCATCAGATGGGATTGAACGCGCACGCCTTCAGTTACCGCTATCAGGGGCTGGACCAAAGGCTGGTCGGGCCGACCGGGGAGGGGCGGGTGATCCGTGAGATTCTGGCCTGATCCGATCCAGTGAATGGCCCTGCCTGATGAAAGGGCGGGAGCTCGAATCTGAACATGAATCAGTCTGATCCGGATCCTCCAACCCTGCTCCTGTCGACGCGGACACGACGGGTGTGCCTTCTTGTGATGGGCTCCCTGCTGGTTCGGGGTGCCGCCCTTTTGTGTGTGGCCTGTGGTTTCCTGGTCGCCAGGGGTGCGGAGGGAGCACCGGTTCCGGAGGTCCGGAGTGTGGAATCGATCGCGAAGCAGACTCGCCAGTCGCTCGCTGTGATTTCCCATTACGGGCGTGACGGGGAGGAGGACGGGGTAGGGTCGGGATTTGTGATCTCGGCTGATGGACTGATTGCCACCTGTCTCCATGTGATTGACGAAGCCAGACCGATTGCGGTGCAGCTGGCGGATGGCAGCCAGCACAAGGTGGTGGCGGTTCAGGCCTGGGATCGAAAGCTTGATCTGGCGATCCTTCGAATTGATGCGGAGAATTTGGTACCGCTTGAACTGGGGGATTCGGCTGAGCTCAATCAGGGGGCTCCGGTGGTAGCCATGGGCAATCCGTTGGGGCTGGAATACAGCGTTGTAAATGGTGTGGTTTCGGCCCGGCGCGATTTTGACGGTGTGGAAATGATCCAGTTGGCGATCCCGATTGAGCCGGGGAACAGTGGTGGTCCGCTTCTGGACATGCAGGGCCGGGTCCACGGTGTGCTGAATATGAAATCGCTGCTCAGCCCGAACCTCGGGTTTGCCCTGCCGATCAACCTGCTCAAACCCCTGATTGAGAAACCCAATCCGGTGCCGATGGATCGTTGGCTCACGATCGGTGCCCTGAACCCCAAACTCTGGACCCCGCACATGGGGGCGAGGTGGACTCAGCGGGGGGGGCGGATTCGCGTGGAGGGACTTGGAACCGGGTTTGGCGGGCGTGCCCTCTGCCTCGCCGAAGAAGCCCCGAAGGGGAAGCCGTTTGAGGTGGCGGTCACGGTCCGGCTCGACGATGAGGCGGGAGCCGCGGGCCTGACGTTCCAGTCGGATGGGGATCAAAAGCATTACGGATTTTATCCAAGTGCGGGACGCCTTCGGTTGACCCGTTTCGACGGGCCGAGTGTTTATTCGTGGAAGATTCTGGAGGATGTGGAATCGCCGTATTATCGCTCCGGGGATTGGAATCGGCTGAAGGTCCGGGTGGACGACGATGGGATTCATTGTTATGTGAACAATCAGCTGGTGATTCACTCGGAGGACGCCGGTCTTTCGGGGGGCAGGGTGGGGCTGGCGAAGTTCAGAAATACACGGGCCACGTTCAGGCAGTTTGCATTTGGAGAACGACTTGAGGATCCGGGCATGCCCGAGGCATCGGTGATAGCCGGGCTGGAGGAGCATCTCGATGCGGGCGATCAGGCGTCTGATTCCATGCTTTTGAAGCAGCTCGGAGAACATCCCCTCGCGAGCCGCCAGATCCTGGCGGAACGGGCGCGGCGGCTGGAGCAGCGGGCTGCCGGGCTGCGTGGATTGGCGGTGCGTGTGCACCGGGAGTCGGTGGCGAGGGATCTGGTGCAGGAGCTCGGACAGCCGGAGGAGGAGGGGGACCTGCTTCGGGCGGCGCTCCTGGTTTCGAAGCTGGACGATCCGGATCTGGATGTTGCGTTTTACATCGGGCAGGTTGATCAGATGGCCTCGGAGCTCAGGGGTCGACTTCCCGTGGGAGGCAATTCCGAAGCGTCTCTGGAGGCTTTGATCCGCTATCTGTTTGAAGAAAACGGATTTCACGGAAGCCGCACGGACTACTACAACCGCGCGAACAGTTATTTGAACAACGTGATTGATGACCGGGAGGGACTGCCGATTACTCTGTCGGTGCTGTTCCTGGAACTGGCGTCGCGGGTGGGGATTGGGAAGGTGTCGGGAGTGTCCCTGCCGGGGCATTTTGTGGTGAGGCACGAACCGGCATCCGGAGGGGATCGTTTGATTGATGTGTTTGAAGGCGGCAGGACGCTGGGCCGCGGGGAGGCGGACCGGATGGTTTTGGGTGCGGTCGGCCGACCTCTGGATGAGCAGGACCTCCGTGCGGCAAGCAAGAAGGAGATCATCCGCCGCATTCTGAGGAATCTCTCCGGGATCGCGCAGTCGGAGGAATCGGGGAGCGATGCGTTGCGCTATGTTGATCTGATCGTTGCGCTTTCGCCGACAAGCGCCGTGGAGCGATTGGATCGGGCGATGCTGCGGATCCGCAATGGGGACAGCTCCGGGGCGAAGGAGGATCTTCGTTGGATTCTGGAGCAGCAGCCGGATGGGTTTAACCTGGATCGGGTCTCGGATCTTTATCATTCACTTTGAAGCCGCTCACAACACACACCTGCAAACTGGACGATGTCCAGGGAAAGGCCCTGCTCGCCTGGTTGCGCGCCCAGGGCTATACGTTCTCCGAGGTGCCGTACACCCAGTACGCGGCTTCGAAAGAGAAAATCAACGTCCTGCTTTACGAGAGCCGCAAACTGGTGGTGCAGGGAAAGGGGACCCAGGAGTTTGTGGAGTTTGTATTGGAACCACTGATTCTCAAGGAGGCCCGGATCGGATACGAAGAAGTGCTCAATCCGGATCTGTATGTTGCCCGGGTGGGTATTGACGAGAGCGGCAAGGGGGATTTTTTCGGGCCTCTGTGCATCGCCGGAGTCTACGTGAACGAAACGGTGATCAAGGCCTGGAAGTCCTCCGGAATCCAGGATTCCAAGAACATTTCCAGTGACAAGCGGATGAAGGAGTATGCGGATCTGATTCGGAACACGCCGGGGTGCGTGAGCACGGTGGTGCCGGTTGGGAACGAGGCTTATAACCGACTGTATCGGACGATGAAGAGTGTCAACGCGATCCTGGCGTGGGGGCACGCCCGGGTGATCGAGAATCTCATGTTGCAGCGGCACCGGATGTCGCCCAAGCCGGTGAGGGCGATCAGTGATCAGTTTGCGGCGGACAAGGGAACGGTGGAACGTGCCCTGATGGGGTTGGGGCGCGAAATTGAGCTGGTACAACGGCACAAGGCGGAGTCCGATTTGGCGGTTGCGGCGGCCTCCATACTCGCGCGGGACGAGTTTGTGAGCCGACTGGCCCGTTTGGGGAAAGGGCTGGGGATGATCCTTCCGAAAGGGGCGTCCGCGGCGGTGGATGCGGCGGCCCGGAAAATCGTGGAAACGAGCGGGGTGGAGGTGCTTGGCACGGTTTCGAAGATGCATTTTCGCACGGCGCTGAGGGCGCAGGGGTTGCCTGAGCCTCCGAAAACGCCGTGGCGTTCCAAGGGGGCAAGTCGTCAATAGAAGCCGCGCAACGTTTTGGCGCTTGGCTGGACGCATGTGGGCTGGAGCAGGGGGAGCCTCTGAGAAGAGTTAAAATGATTTTCGAAAAATATTTGACAGTTGGAACGTGATATCTATAGTTGACAGACTTTAGTGGGTTCGGTTGAGAGAAAGATCCATTAATCCCAGGAACTTTCCTTGGGGAAAGCGGGGATGGATGGCTCTTTGTCTTTATTTTAGGTTGTCAGGATCGACAAACACGCTATGCCCATGTAGCTCAGTTGGTAGAGCACGTCCTTGGTAAGGACGAGGTCATCAGTTCAATCCTGATCATGGGCTCCAGATTTAGAAATTGGAAAGAGTAACACTGTAACTAGTAGGACATTGCATGGCAAAAGAAGCATTTCAAAGAACTAAACCTCACGTCAACGTGGGTACGATCGGGCATGTCGATCATGGCAAGTCGACATTGACTGCTGCGATCGTGGCGACACAAGCGCGCAAGGGCTTGGCCAAGCCGATCAGTTATGCCGATATTACCAAGGGGGGTACGGTTCGTGATGCGAACAAGACTGTGACCATCGCTGTTTCCCATGTGGAATACGAGAGCGATCAGCGTCACTACGCTCATGTGGACTGTCCCGGTCACGCGGATTATGTGAAGAACATGATCACCGGTGCCGCTCAGATGGACGGTGCAATTTTGGTGGTGAGTGCTGCCGACGGTCCGATGCCTCAGACCCGTGAGCATATCCTGCTGGCTCGCCAGATTGGGGTTCCTGCGATTGTTGTTTATTTGAACAAGGTCGATTTGGTGGATGATCCCGAGTTGCTCGAGTTGGTCGAGATGGAGGTTCGTGATCTTCTGAGCAAGTATAATTTCCCTGGCGACGACGCGAAGGTGGTTCGCGGGAGTTCCTCTTCAGCGCTGGCGGGCGAGGCTTCCGGTGAGAAGTCGATTCAGGAATTGATGGAAGCGATCGACGCGGCGATTCCGTTGCCGGAACGTGAGATCGACAAGCCCTTCCTGATGTGCGTTGAGGACGTCTTCAACATTGAAGGACGTGGTACCGTGGTGACCGGCCGTGTTGAGCGGGGTGAGCTGAACAAGATGTCTGAAGTTGAGATCGTTGGGTTGCGTGAGACGCGCAAGACGACGGCGACGGACATTGAAATGTTCCGGAAGCTCCTCGACAAGGCGAGCGCCGGTGACAATGTGGGTGTGCTTTTGCGGGGAACCAAGAAAGACGAAGTGGAGCGCGGTATGGTGTTGGCCAAGCCGGGTTCCATCAAGCCGCACACGCACTTCAAGGCGGAGATTTACGTGTTGTCCAAGGATGAGGGTGGTCGTCATACCCCGTTCTTCAACAACTATCGTCCGCAGTTCTATTTTAGAACGACTGATGTGACCGGGACCATTTCCCTGCCCGAGGGTGTCGAGATGGTGATGCCGGGCGACAACGTTTCGACCGAGATCAAGGTGATCGCTCCGGTTGCAATGGAAAAGGGTCAACGCTTCGCGATTCGCGAGGGTGGTCGTACCATTGGCGCGGGTCGTGTCAGTGATGTGATTGAATAAACAGCGGGTTCAACCAGGCGGTTGCGGTGGTGTACGCTCGTTCGGATTTTCGGTCTGTGAGTAGGGCGGTAGCTCAATTGGTAGAGTAGCGGTCTCCAAAACCGTTGGTTGGGGGTTCGATTCCCTCCCGCCCTGCCAACAGAATCGAGTCACCGGAGGGGTGGCAGAGTGGTCTATCGCGACGGTCTTGAAAACCGTTAAGGCTTAACACCTTCGAGGGTTCGAATCCCTCCCCCTCCGCCATAAATAATTGTGCAAAACTATACAACGTTATTAATTTGGGTGGTTGTGGTCGGGGTCGCGTTTGTGGTCCTCTGGCGGAAGGGATTTCTTGCCCGGGTGGCTGACTATGTGGCCGAGACCCGCGAAGAGTTGCGCAAGTGCACGTGGCCGAGTTTTCAGGAATTAAAAGGATCGACCCTGATCGTCATGGTGACGATCTTACTGCTGGGAGTTTTCACGTTTTGCATTGATTTCGTGATTTCGATGCTGGTTCGAATTATCACGTAACAGTTTTTATTATGGAAAGCCAGTGGTTCGTCATCCATACCTTGTCCGGTCAGGAACAAAAGGTTAAGGATAGCATCGAGAAACGGATGAAATCCGAGGAGATGACCGAGTGTATCCGTGAGGTATTGGTGCCCATGGAGCGGGTGGTCGAGGTTCGGAATGGGAAAAAAACCGTGACGAACCGGAAGCTTTATCCGGGCTATGTCTTTATCGACATGGAACTGCTGGATGAAGGCAAGCGGATCATCGAAAAGCCCTGGTATTTCATTCGGGACACGCAGGGGATTATCGGTTTTGTGGGTGGGGAACGGCCGACGCCGACGCCCCGGGACGAGATCGAGTCGATCAAGGCGCAGATGTCGGATTCGGAAGAGCGCGAGCGTCCGAAGGTGACATTTGAGGTGGGAGAGACCATCAAAATCAACGACGGGCCGTTTTTGAATTTCAGCGGTGTGATCGAGGAGATCGAACCGGATCGCGGCAAGCTCAAGGTGACGGTGAATATTTTCGGGCGGAACACGCCTGTGGAATTGGAATATTGGCAGGTCGAAAAGGCTTAGGCATTTGTTATGGCAAAGAAGATAGTTGGGCAAATCAAACTGCAGATTCCGGCTGGACAAGCCAATCCGGCGCCGCCTGTTGGGCCTGCGCTGGGTCAGCAGGGCGTGAACATCATGGCGTTCTGCAAAGAATTTAATGCTGCGACACGGGAGCAGGCGGGAATGATCATTCCCGTGGTGATCACGGTTTACCAGGATAAATCGTTTACGTTCATCACCAAGTCTCCTCCTGCGGCCATTCTGCTCAAGAAAGCGGCCGGCATTGCTTCGGGGTCGAAAACGCCGAACAAGGAAAAGGTGGGCAAGGTGACCCGCAAGCAGGTTCTTGAGATCGTGAAGATCAAGGAAAATGATCTGAATACCCGGGATCCGGAATCGGCGATCCGTGTCATTTCCGGTACTGCGCGCAGTATGGGGATTGAAGTAGTTGATTGATTCAAACCGCGGGAGAGCGCACGCTCGCATGCACCGCAAATAATACAATGCCAAGCAAACGATACAAAAAAGCACTTGCGATGGTGGACTTGAAAAAGTCCTATACACTGGAGGAAGGCATCGATCTTCTGAAAAAATTTCCCAAGGTCAAGTTTGACGAAACGATTGAGGTCGCTTTCAAACTGGGCGTTGATCCAAAACACTCGGACCAGATGGTTCGGGGAACGGTTCCGCTCCCGCACGGGAGTGGCAAACAGGTGCGAGTGCTTGTATTTGCCCGGGACGGAGCGGCTGCGGATTCGGCACGGCAGGCCGGTGCCGAGTTTGTTGGTTTTGAGGACATGATGAAGAAGTGCAGCGACGGTTGGGTTGATTTCGACGTCGCGATCGCCACTCCCGAAGCGATGTCCGAGGTGCGGAAACTTGGAAAGGTTCTTGGACCCCGTGGTTTGATGCCCAATCCGAAGACCGGCACGGTGACAGAAGATACCGGCAAGGCCGTTACGGAAGTAAAGGCAGGGCGGGTTGAGTTCAAGGTGGACAAGGGGGCGAACGTTCATGTGACGGTCGGCAAGGTCTCTTTTAAGGAAAACATGCTGGCGGACAATACGCGGGCTGTGATTGATGCTGTGATCAAGGCGCGTCCGGCCAGCGTCAAGGGGAATTTTGTGCGCTCCTGCACGTTGGCTTCGACGATGAGCCCTCCGGTGCATTTGGACCTCCGTGGATTGGTGGCGGCTTAAACCTTAAAACTTTCGAGAGTCATGCGAGCAGAAAAGCAATACATCAGCAGCGAATACATCGACCGTTTGAACGGTTCACCCTTTTTCATCGTGGTGGACTTTACGGGGTTGACGGTCGAACATTTTACGGAATTCCGCAAACGTCTTTCCAAAGTCGAGTCCGAGGTTCATGTGGTCAAGAACTCGATCTTCAGGATTGCGGTGAAGGAAGCCGGGCTTGGAGATCTGACGGGTTCCCTTTCCGGGCAAACCGCGGTTCTAACCGGGCAGCGGGATATTTCCGGAGCAGCCAAGGTGGTCAAGACGTTCAAGGCCGAATTCGAAAAGCCGGAGTTCAAGTTTGGTTTCATCGGGAACCAGCGTCTTGAGGTTGCCGAGCTGACGGCCCTGGCGGATTTGCCGAGCCTGGATGTGCTTCGCGGCAAGTTGGTGGGTGTGATTCAGGCGCCTGCGGCGCAGTTGGTTCGCCTCCTGGGTACGCCGGCCACACAGCTCACGCGGGTCCTCAAGGCAAAAGCCGAGAAGGAATAGCGCTGGGTCGGGCGTCATGGGCTTCCCATTCGAAGCTTGCGACAAGGGGGAATGACCCTCGATGGGGTCATCAGACCACAGGCAAAACGGAAAAACTTTCGGCGCTGGTATGGTCCCAAGGCCAACGCGCAACGGAAAACAACCAAGATTAGAGTAAATCGTCGGCGTGCGGGCTGTGCGCTGAAACCATTCGTAGCCTCGAATGACGACGAGACTGAAAGGTACTATGGCAGATATATCAGCAATTGTTGAACAGTTGGGAAAATTAACGGTCTTAGAGACTGCAGATTTGGTCAAACAGCTTGAAGAAGCCTGGGGCGTGAGCGCCGCGGCTCCTGTTGCTGTGGCTGCAGCTGGTGGTGGTGGTGCGGCGGCTCCTGAAGCCGAAGTCAAGACCGCGTTTGACGTGGTGTTGGTCTCCGTTCCCGCTGACAAGAAGATCTCGATCATCAAAGCGGTGCGTGAAGTCAAAGCAGGTCTCGGTTTGGCCGAAGCCAAGAAATTGGTGGAAGAGGCCCCGAAGGCAGTGCTCGAAGGAGCCACGCAGGCTGAAGCGGACGCAGGCAAGAAGAAGCTTGAAGACGCGGGTGCCAAAGTTGAGATCAAGTAGAGATGGAGTTTGCAGGGTGCGGCGAGAGTCGAATCGCCGCACCCAAGTTTGGTAGGATCGCGCGCTTAAAAGCCGCAAAAGATCGTAAGTCTTTCTCTAATAGAGAAATAGAAGCGCATGCCGGTAATCCCCGAATTTGATCGAGGGAGCCGGTGTTGTGTCTTTATTGCTAACAGAATTCTGGATTGATTCCAGGGATTGAGTTGAGGTGAACATGCCAGCACGTGCGTCTGAACGAATTAACTTTGGGAAAATCAAAGAGATCATTGCACCGCCGAACCTTATTGAGATTCAGGTAAATTCTTACCGTGAATTTCTCCAGGTCGACGTCGCACCCAGTAAACGGAAGAATCTGGGCCTGCAGGCAGTGTTCACGGAGGTATTCCCGATTGAAAGCTACGACGGTAAATCCGTGTTGGACTATCATAGCTACGAGATCGGCGATCCGAAACAGGATTGGCTGGAATGTTTGCGGGAGGGCATTACCTACGGGGCGCCTCTTCATGTGACGTTTCTCCTGAAAGAGGAGAAGGGGACCAAGGAGGAGAAGGTATTCATGGGCGAGCTGCCCCTGATGACCCCTCAGGGCACGTTTGTGATCAATGGTGCCGAACGGGTGATTGTCAGCCAGTTGCATCGGTCTCCGGGGCTCGCGTTTGAAGCGACTCAGCATACGAATGGCAAGACCCTGCACTCCTTCCGGATCATACCGGATCGGGGTTCCTGGTACGAAGCCCAGTTTGATACGAGCGATCTGCTCTATGTTTATCTCGACCGCAAGAAGCGCCGTCGCAAATTTCTCACCACCACTTTCTTCCGCGCTCTCGGATACAGTTCGGACGCGGATATCCTGCGTCTTTTCTACGATATCGAAGAGTTGACGGTGAAGGCCGCCGAGGCTTTGGAGGATATTCAGAACAAGATCCTCATCGAGGACGCCGTGGATCCGGACAAGGACATCGTGGTGGCGCGTGCTTTTGAGCCGTTGTCCAAGGCGGTTGTCAAACAGATTGCGGATCTGGGAATTAAGAAGATCCGGGTCGTGGATACTTCTGTGGATGACGGAATCGTCATCAAGTGCATGAAGAAGGATCCGGCCAAGAACGAGGAAGACGCGCTCAAGGATATTTATCGGCGCCTGCGGCCTGGTGATCCCCCGACTGCGGCGAACGCACGGGCGTTGATCAAACGGTTGTTTTTCGATCCGAAACGTTATGATCTTGGCCGTGTGGGCCGTTATAAGATCATGCAGAAGCTTGGCATCAAGGAGGGTGAGGACACCCGCGTGTTGACCAAGGAGGATCTCGTGGCA
>JAIPJX010000178.1 GCA_021733945.1 Verrucomicrobiota bacterium
GGATCCGGCGTGGATGCGGCATTTGGAGGCCATGGAACTGCCCGATCCGCTCCTGAATGGTTTGCCGGATGGATTTATCCTCGAAATCAGCCCCCAGGCTGAAATCTGGTGGAGCAGGGCTGCGGCTTCCTTGAAACAGGGCTGGCTCATGACGCTGGACTATGGCCTGCCCGCTGGAACCACCCTGTCGCCCGAACGTCCGGCCGGCACGTTGCGCGCCTACCGCGGTCATCGGTTCGCCGCAGATCCACTCGAGAATCCGGGGGAGCAGGACCTGACCGCGCACATCAACTTTGAATCGATCCGAAAGGTCGGGGAACAGGCGGGGTTGCGCACCAGCGATGTTTGTACTCAAAGCCAGTTTCTGACGCGCATTGCGGCGCAAACGATGAAACCAAACGTTGGATTTGGGGAATGGAACCGGCAACGCACCCGGCAATTCCAGACGCTGACGCATCCGGACCATCTGGGTCGACAGTTTCAGGCGCTCGTACAAATTCGATCCTAATCAGGCTCGAAACTTGCTATTTCCATGGTTTCGCAGCCCGATCGCGGATCGACCCGGGATGCATGATATCAAAAGAATGAAGACATTTCTCCGAACTGCGGTTGCGGCCTGGATTCTCGCCTGCGGTGCAATCGGGACCCCTGCCGCAGCCGCGGGCGACATGGTCATCAACGAGATTCATTACCACCCGGATCTCACCACCGAGCGGGTTGAGTTTGTCGAATTGTTGAATCGTTCATCCGACCCTGTAGACCTGGGTGGTTGGTCCCTCGGTTCGGCCGTGGAGTATGCATTCCCGGCCCCCACGATCGTGCTGCCCGGCCAGTATGTCGTGGTTGCGGAAGACCCGCGCTCACTGGAAACGAAATTCGGAGTGTCCGCGCTGGGGCCCTGGGTCGGGAAACTCGACAACCAGGGGGACCGCGTCGTCCTGCGCAATGGGGCGGGGGAGTTGGTCGACCAGGTTGATTACCAGCTCGGCTTCCCATGGCCCACCGTCGGCGACGCTCCGGGGCGTTCGATTCAGCTGCTCAATCCAGCTCTCGACAACGACCTCGGTGGCAGCTGGCGAAGTTCCCAAACGACCCCGCCCGGACCAGCCGCTCCATCCCTCATCAACGACCGGTCCTCATGGCGCTATTTTAAGGGAACCCGGGAGCCCTCCAGTCCCCGGGACGCCTGGCGCCGCCTGGGCTTTGATGATTCGGTCTGGGCTCTCGGAACGGCACCCATCGGTTACGGGGAAGCCTTTGTCGGCACCGAACTGGCCGACATGCGCGGCGGCTATTCCACGGTTTACCTCCGCAAAACGTTCACGGTGCCGGACCCGTCAGACATCGGCAGTCTCGATCTCGAAATCCAGTTCGACGACGGATTCAACGCCTGGATCAACGGCGTGCATGTGCTCGGGCAGAATGTATCCGGGATCGATCTTCCCTTCAATGCTTCGGCCAGTTCGGCCCTCGAATCGCTCGAGTTTCACAGGCACTCATTGATGGTGCCGGCCGGAACCTTGCGCCCAGGAGAGAATGTGATCGCCATCCAGGGGCACAATGCGTCCATCGGCGGAAGCAGCGACTTTTTCATCGACGCGCGACTCGCCGCCAATCGATCCTCCTCCACGCAGGGGCCGACACCCGGACGGCAGAATTCGGTTTTTACAGCGGTTGCTCCACCCCAGGTGCGCCAGGTGGTTCACACTCCGGAAACCCCGCGTTCTGGGGAACCGGTCCTCGTCACCGCCAAGATCACCGATCCCGACGGCGTGGGCACCGTTCACCTGCTGTACCAGCAGGTCGATCCAGGTCGTTACATCGGGCGGTCCGATCCTTCCTACGAATCCGAATGGCAGAGCGTGGCCATGAACGATTCCGGGAACAACAATGATCTCAAAGCCGGGGACACGGTTTATTCCGCCCTGCTGCCGGCCGCCGTTCAGGTGCATCGCCGCTTGATTCGGTACCGGCTCCGGGTGTCCGATGCCGCCGGTGCGGAGCTGACCGTTCCCTACAGCGATGATCCCCAGCCGAACTTCGCGTACTTCGTTTATGACGGAGTGCCAGGGTGGAACGTTTCGGTGCGGCCGGGTCGCACTCCGGTTGTCGCCTACAGTCCCGAGGAAATGGGGCGGTTGCCCGTCTACCATCTCTTGTCGAAACGGAGTTCGGTGGAGGCCTCCACCTGGCGCGAGGCCTATCGGGGGGACGCCTATAAATGGGAGGGAACCCTCGTTTATGACGGACGCGTGTATGACCATGTAAGGTATCGGGCCCGGGGCGGTGTCTGGCGCTATGCCATGGGCAAGAACATGTGGAAATTTGACTTCAACCGCGGACACGCATTTGAAGCGCGGGACGACTACGGCCGCAAATTCCGGAACGGATGGGCCAAACTCAACCTGGGTGCCTCCATCCAGCAGGGCGACTATCTCCATCGGGGCGAGCAGGGGATGTTCGAGTCGGTCGGGTATCGGCTGTTCAATCTCGCAGGGCTGGAATCCCCGCGCACCTCCTTCGTTTCGTTTCGCATCATTGACGACGCCCAGGAGGCGGATCCCCGGGATCAGTATGAAGGCGACTTCTGGGGTGTCTACCTGGCCATTGAAGAACTGGATGGCCGGTTCCTGGAGGAACACGGAATGCCGGACGGCAATTTATATAAAATGGAGAACGGCACCGGGGCCAGCGGTGCCGATGGGGAACTGAAAAAACAGGGGGCCACAGCGGTTTCGGATTCGTCCGATCTCATCGGATTCCGGCGCGCCTACGAACGGGGCACCCCATCGGAGGCGTGGTGGCGGTCCAACCTCGATCTCGGCCGATACTACAGCTATCAGGCGATCCTTCAGGGGATTCATCACTACGATGTATGCTGCGGTAAGAATTATTTCTATTTCCACAACCCGGAGACCGGACTCTGGCAGGTGCACCCCTGGGATCTGGACCTGACCTGGGCGGACAACATGTACGTGGGAGGCGTCACCGGTGGCACCGAACCGTTCCTGACCCGGGTGCTCCCCGTGCCGGCCTTCCAGCGGGAGTATCAGAATCGTGTCCGCGAAATCCGGGACCTGCTTTTCAACACGGACCAGGCGTGGCAGCTGATCGATGAAATGGCGGGCCTGCTCCGGGGACCTGCGGACGGCCCGACCATCCTCGACGCGGACCGGTCCCAATGGGATTTTAATCCAGTCATGATCAACGGTTCGATCGTGAACCCCGGCAAGGCGGGCCATGGGCGTTTTTACCAAAAGGGCACCCCCACCGCGGATTTCGCCGGCATGACGCAGCTGATGAAGGACTACGTGGTGTACCGGGCCGGAAGAATCCTCGATCCGTCCGCATTCGATTCCGGGATTCCCGCGACACCCACCATCGAGGGACCGCCCGGGCAGGTGCTCGCCATCGATCGTCTTCGGGTCCGGTCGCCGTCCTTTTCTTCGGACGTTTCCAGTGCCGGCAACACGCAGACCCTCCGATGGCGCGTTGGCGAGGTGAATGACCCCGCGTTCCGTCCCGGTGATCCGACCCGTCCCGGTGTGTACGAAATTCAAACCGTCTGGCAGAGCTCTGCACTGCGCGCGGGCGAAAGTGATACAACCATACCGGCGGACTTTCTCCGCGTCGGACATCATTACCGGATCCGGGCGCAGGTTGCCGATTCCGCCGGCCGAACAAGCCATTGGTCCGATCCCATCGGGTTCATCGCGGGGGAACCTGCCACCGGATCCGCCCTCATCCGGAATCTCCGTCTCACCGAACTGATGTATCATCCTCCCGAGACCGGCGGGTTCGAATTTCTCGAGCTTCACAACATCAGCCCCTCGCTTGAGATCGATCTTTCGGGTGCCAGGTTTACCCGTGGAATCGACTTTGTTTTCCCGCCGGAAACCCGGATTCCCCCCGGCGCCTTCCTCATCGTGGTGAACAGCGATCCGGCCGGTTCCTTCGGAACGTTTCGCAGCCACTACGGACTTGCTCCGGGAATCCCGATGACCGGCCCTTATCGCGGCAATCTCGCCAACGAAGGCGAACGCATCACCCTGAGGACTGCGTCCGGCGGATTGGAACTATTCGATCTCACTTACAGCGATGGACTGAACTGGCCGGCGGCGGCGGACGGGCAGGGGGCCTCCCTCGTGCCGATCGAATCGGCCCTTTCCCCGGGGACCACGGCATCGCTGAATCTTCCGGAAAACTGGCGGAACAGCGCGCGGATCGGCGGTTCCCCCGGCACCATGGATCAGGCCTCCGCCCAGGGTTCCCTGGTTCTCAAACTGATTGAGTCGGCGGGCTCCCGGCTTGCCCTCGAGTTTTTCGCAACGGCCAACCGCGCCTACACACTGGAGTTTCGGGACTCCTTGATCGATGGCCTGTGGATGCCCTCCACCCGCGTGCCGGCCGAACCGGGCAATCGCACGGTGCGTGTCGAAGATCTGGATCGACCCATGTTCGGAGCCCGTTTTTACCGGATAAAAACGGAACCTTGAGAATCAACCCAGATCCGGGAAACCGATAAAAACCACCATGGAAATCGAAGGACTCGCAAAATCAAAATCCAGCGAAACCCCATCTGAAATCAACGGTCATTTCTCCAACATGCGTGCACGTTTCCTGTGCGCATGCCTCGGCGCACTGACTCTCGTTGCAACTTCGGTGCAGGGTGCGCAGACTTATACATTCCGCCAAGGCGCCGGCGGTTATGCGGGAACCGTCGACACACAGATCCGTGGCGCATCTCCCGACCGGGATGACAGCCTCGTTCCGGTGTTGAATCCGGACGGAGCGGACGGCGGCGGTGCCAATCATGTGTTGATTCGATTCGAAGACCTGTTCGGCTCAAAACCAGGCCAGATTCCGGCAGGTTCCACAATCCTGGCCGCCAGCTTGACCCTGCAGCTCACCAACGCGGGCGATCCTCAGGAGCTTTACCGAATGCTCAGTCCCTGGGCGGAAACCGTCACGTGGAACCAGTTTGACCCGGTCAACCACGATGGCCTTACGCCCGGAGCCCCATCCGAAATCCCTTTCGAACCGGACGTTGTTTTTGAGACTCCCATTGCGGTCATTAAAATTCCCTTGTTGCCGGCGACCCTTCAGGCCTGGTCGGACGGCACGGCGCTCAATCACGGCTGGGCCATCGTGCCGACCGGAACCAACGGCGCGGATTTCGGATCGTCCGAAAATCCGGAACCGGACAGACGCCCGATGCTGACCGTCGTAGCAGGAACGGACGGCGATTTGTATGTTCAGGATTTCCGATCCTCCGCCACCCATCTGGAGTTCCTGCTGCGCGATGGAACGTTTCTCGACGGGCGTTCAAACCCCCTGAATACCGAAACCGTATCTCTCGCCCTGGACGGGCAGGGTGTGAGGACGGAAATCACCAGAACCGGCGATCTGACCTCCGTCCTTTACAGGACTCAACAGCCGTTCGAATCGGCGTCCTCGCACACCGTCAGGATCTCGTTTGCCGGAAAAGTCTCCGCCGGCAACCGCCAGTCAAACGAACGAACCTTCACAGTCGATTCCTACCCGGCCCTGAATCCAGCTTCGGCCGCCGCGGGGTCGCCGCCCTCAAATCCCGGGTTTCGCATTCGGATGACTCAAATGACTGTGGCACGCGGTCCAGGCAATCAGAACTCGGCGGAAAATGCCGAACGTCAGCTGGCGGGCGAAATCATCGATCCGGATACGGGCAAACCGTATGGGAACACCGCGGACCTGTTCCTGGCCGATCCGGACGGCTGGTTCAGCATTGACACCGTCATCAACTGGGAACAGGAAGGCGGCAACGCCGGAGGCTTCAGGGACTCCTCGGAACCACCCAGACCAGACACCTGGATCCCCGGAATCCCGGGCAACGACGGAAGCACGGACCATTTTGCGGCGGAGATTCTGACCTGGCTCGAACTGGACCGTGGATTCTACCGATTCGGGGTCAACAGCGATGACGGATTTACACTCAGCACTCGGTCCACCCGGAATGGGCCTTTCGACACGGTTTTGAGCGGGTTCAACGGCAGTCGGAATGCTCAGGACACCCTGGTGGATGTTTCAGTGGCGGAACCTGGAATTTATCCGTTTCGGCTGGCCTGGTGGGCTGGAACCGGAGGTGCCAGCATCGAGTTCTTTAGCGTGAATCCCGTGACCGATGAAAGAATCCTCGTCAACGATCCAGACCATGCAGGATCAATCCATTCCTACCACGCCGGTTTTGAGTCGCCGCAGTGGAACGAAACCCTCCAATGGACCCGGGCCGAGGCAGGCGGTCTGATTCTGGAATTCTCCGGCACGTTGCAGAGCGCACCGACCGTAACGGGTCCATACCGGGATGTTCCGGGCGCACCGGCGAGTCCGGCGGCAATCAGCCTTACCGGACCCGGCCAATTCTATCGGACCCGACCCTAGGCCTGAATCCGTTCGAACCCGGACAAACGGGCGCATCGGACTGGAACATCACCAAAAGCCCCGGGTCCAGGGGTGAATCTTTTCTTCGCACAATATTTGTTATATTTCGTACGGATCTGCGACCGGAATTTCCCGCGACATTGTGCGGGGTTTTGGATCTGTCTCCTGTTGTGGTTCTTACACCAGTTTCGAGTAGCGCCTGGTTTCGGATAGTTTCTTTACCAGATCCTTGATCTTCTGGGACTGGCTCTTGTGCGCGAGCAACGTCGCGTCGTCGGTCATCACCAGGATCGAGTCACACAGACCAACCACGGCAATCGGGGTTTGATGCCGGGTGCGTGCGTCGAAAATAATGTTCCGAGCTGCGTCCACCTGGACAAAATCTCCCACCGCACAATTGCCGGCGGCGTCCGGTTTCAGGTGCCGCGCCAGCGCGTTCCAGGCACCCAGATCGTCCCAGTCAAAATCACCGGCAGCCACAACCACATTCCGGGATGGCTCCAGGAGCGCGTAATCCACCGAGATTTTTTCGATCTTCGGATATTCCCGGGCCAGGATCCGTTTGAGTTTCGCCGGATTGGGAGCGGCCCGGAACCATCTTTGGCAGGCTTCCGCCATGGCGGGTTGATGTTTCTGGAGGCCTTCGGTGATCGTGACGAAGGACCAGATGAACATGCCCGCGTTCCATCGATAATCGCCACTGGCAAGGTATTGTTCGGCTTTTTCGAGGTTCGGTTTCTCGACGAATCGAGCCGCCTTGTGAAAAGCCGTTTTGTAGCGTTTGGCACCTTTCGGGGTCGACAACGCCTTGCCAACCTGAATGTAACCGTAGCCGGTGGCAGGCTCGGTCGGTTTGATGCCGATTGTCACAATGGCCTGTTCCCGACTGGCCAGATCAAACCCGTCCGCGAGGACCTGCTGAAATTTCTTTTCGCTCGGAATCACATGATCCGCCGGCAGCACCGCCATCACGGCCGTCGTGGACCGTGCCCCCACGATTGCCGCTCCGAGGGTCACAGCGGCACACGTATCGCGTCCGATTGGTTCGGCGACCACGTTTTCTTTTGGAAGCCTGGGCAACTGCCTCCGGACTTCGGCCGCCTGGACGGCGTTTGTGATGATCAGCACATTCTTCAACGGCACCACGGCCGTCACCCGGTCAACGGCCTGCTGAAGGAAGGAGCGTTTCCCAAGAAGCGTGATCAGCTGCTTGGGAGTTTTCTGGCGGCTGACGGGCCAGAAACGTTCCCCGCGCCCGCCGGCCATGATGATGACGTATCGGTCGTTGTTTTTGGATGGCTTGCTCATTGCGTTCGATGCTGGTTTTCCAAAGTTCAGGAGTTTGCCGGGGGCCGGATGCCCGCGATCAATGAGTTCACAAAGGCCGTCACCTTGGGAACCAGATCCGGATCCGAACCGTGCTCGGCAATCTGATTGACGATCGCACTGCCAACAACGATGGCCTCGGCATTCTGCGCAACCAGACGCGCCTGTTCGGGGTTGGAAATCCCGAAGCCAACAGCGATCGGCAGATCCGTGTGGGCATGAATCCGGGACGTCATGTCAGAAATGTTTGTTGAAACGGTTTCCTGCATCCCGGTCACTCCTTCGCGTGAGATGTAGTAGATGAACCCGGCACCATGACGCACGATCTTTGCGATGCGGTCCTCGGGAGTCGTCGGTGCCACCAGATAGATTTCACAAAGACCGGACGGGACCATCAACCGATGATAATCGTCGGCCTCCTCGGGTGGCAGATCCAGCACCAGCAATCCGTCAATACCAGCCGCTGCGGCATCCGCGATAAACCGTTCGAGTCCGTATCGATGGAGCAGGTTGAAGTAGACATACAGCACGATCGGAATCTCCGAGTCCTTCCGAATCGCCCTTACGGTGTCGAGCACCCCGGGAGGCGTGGTGCCGGAACTCAACCCGCGCTGGGCGGCCAGTTGATTCACGAGTCCGTCGGCCAGCGGGTCGCTGAACGGAACCCCCAACTCGAGCACATCCACGCCGATCCGGTCAAAGGAAATGGCCAGCTGGCGGGTTGCCTCGAGGTTTGGATCCCCTGCTCCGATGTACACAACGAAGCCTTTGAGGCTCTTTTCCTTAAGATTGGCAAACCGTTGGACGATCCGATTCATGGGTGCGGAGTTTCGACATTCCCTTCGTCTGTGGCAAGTGGCAAGTTCCGGGTTGCCAACCAGGCCAGGCGCAGCCCGTGCAACGTCAGGTGCGGTGCCACGGAGGTGATCTCGGGAAGATGGGACGCGATCAACCGCGCGTATCCGCCGGTGGCAATGACGGGGACACGGCGTGCGCGCAGCTCGCGTTTGATTTCCTTGATCAACTCGCGGATGAGCCCGCGGTATCCATGAACCGTTCCGATCAGCATGGCCTGCTCGGTGCTTTTTCCAATCACAGCCCGCACCTCCCGAATTTGTATCCGGGGCAGCAGCGCCGTCTTTTCGTGCAGGTAATCCGTCATGGCGGCAATTCCGGGTGTGATGATGCCGCCGGCATAATTGCCGCGACGATCGACGATGTCGAACGTGACGGCGGTACCAAAATCAACGACGACCGAAGGTGCCCCGAACAGTTTCCGGGCTGCCAGCGCATTGGCCAGACGATCGGGCCCGATGGTTTCGGGTGCCGGATAATCAATCCCAAGATCCGGAAGGGTCCGTGAGGTCAACTCAAACAACTCCACGCCAAAGTCCCGCCGCACCACGGTCCGCACCCGTGGGGTGGCCCTGGGCACAACGCTGCACAAGGCCGCACCGGTGACACGACTGGTCTTCACAAACGCTTCCAGTTTCGCCCGGCCGCTGGCTGAAAACCAGTCGCCCGTGGGAAGATTGACCTGCCGACGAATGGCGCCGGTGCCAGCCAGCCCCAGGTGCGTGTGGGTGTTTCCGATGTCCAGCAGGAGAATCATTTTTTGAGGCTCACATCGCCGCCCGTGATCCGTTCCAGATGCCCGTGCTGTGTCCGGAGCAACAGGGCGCCGTCGGACGCCAGCGACTCGGCCCGGCCATGCAGGACCCTGTCCCCCACCCTCACGCTCACCTGCCTGCCCAGCGTGGTGCAGAGCGCCTCCCATTCTGTGGCAATCGCGTCGAACCGGCCCGACCGGATCCTGGCATAATCCCTTTCCAACTCGGTAAGCATCGCCACGGCGAGACCGGCGCGATCGACGGGGTGTCCCAGCTCCATTCTCAGCGAAGTGGCGGTGGCCCGAACCCGTTCTGGAAAATCGGCCTCCTCAAAATTGGCATCCAACCCCACCCCCAGAATCAGGTGCTTCACCCGGTCCACCTCGGCACTCAGTTCGGTGAGGATTCCCGCCACCTTCCGGGACCCCAGCAGGATGTCGTTCGGCCATTTCACCTGCGGCATCAGCCGCGTCTCGGATTCGATGGCCCGCGCCACCGCCGTGGCTGCAGCCACGGTCAATTGCGTGGCCTCGATCGGCCTGAGATTGGGACGAAGCAGGACTGAGAACCAGATCCCCTTACCCGCCGGAGATATCCATTCGCGCCCCAGACGCCCACGCCCCCTTGACTGACTTTCGGCGAATACCACGACGCCCTCCCGGACCCCATCCGCCGCCAGTCGTTCGATGACATCGCTGGTTGAAGTGGTTTCCTGAAACACACGAATGTCGCGGCCGATCAACGGATCGCCTTTCAACCGGGACATCAGATCATCTCCCAGCAACACGTCGGGGCTGTTCAGCAACCGGTATCCTTCGTGCGGACTTGCCTCAATCTCGTATCCGAGCGCCCGGAGTTCCCGGACCCGGGCCCAGACCGCGGCGCGGGTCACACCCAGTTTCTGGGCGATTTCCCCGCCGGATATCGATGTGCCCGAAGGCGATCGCAGAGCGGTCAGGATAAACGTGTCGATGGTCACGATGACAGGAAATCCAGACCGATGTCCACCGAACGCGCCGAGTGGGTCAGCGCGCCCACCGAAATGAAGTCGACCCCTGTCGCCGCAATGCCCCGGACCGTATCCAGCGTGACGCCGCCGCTGGCTTCCGTTTTGGCGCGCCCGGCGGCCAGGCGCACCGCCGACTCCAACTGTTCCAGGGTCATGTTATCCAGAAGAATGATATCCGCTCCGGCATCCAAAGCCTGTTCCACCTGTTTCAGGGTGTCGGCCTCAACCTCAACCTTCAGTGCTGGATAGCAAGCCCGGGCGCGTGCAACGGCCGCGTGGATCGCCGACGGACTTTCATTGTGCAGCGCCTGCAGGTGATTGTCCTTGATCAGCACCATATCGAACAGGCCCGACCGATGGTTCTGCCCCCCCCCGCACCGGACGGCGTATTTCTCCAAAACCCGCCAGTGCGGGGTGGTTTTTCGGGTGTCCAGCACGCGTGCCGGATTTCCCTGAACCGCCTCCACAAACTGAGCCGTCAGTGTGGCGATTCCGGAAAGGCGTTGCATCAGATTCAAGGCCACCCGTTCGGCGGTCAGAATCGCCCGGGTCGATCCACGGACGGTGAGCAACGCACTGCCAGCGGAAACATGCCGGCCGTCTTCGTAGTGCCTCTCCAGATGGATCGTCGGGGAGAGCAGCCGGAATGCGGTCTCGGCCAGCTCGACACCACAAAGGACCATTCCTTCCCGCGGCATCAAAACAGCCGTCGCCACGGTGCCTTCGGGCACGGTTGCCAGAGTCGTGGCGTCGCCGGTGCCGACATCCTCGGCAAGTGCACCGGACACAAACTGCGTTATTTCGTCTCTTGAGAGAGAGTTCATGGTTTCTGCATGATCCGGAGACTGTTGTGGTTTCCAGATTCCGGCCGGATGTTAGGAGAAGCTTTCAGCCGAGTCGAGCGAAGCGTTGCAGGGTCAAAAACCTTTACGTCGGCCCGGGAAAGATTCACAATCACACACGACCATAATCACTTGAACCCAGATTTGTTATGCCAATCCCCGTCATTCAGGTCTCCCAGATGCGTGAGTGGGAAGCGGCCTCGTGGGCTGCCGGACGCAACGAACAGGAGGTGATCAGCCGTGTGGGACACATTGTCACCCAACGGGCCTGCCGCATGACCCGGAGGGGGGACCTGATCGTGGTGTTGGCTGGCAAGGGTC
>JAIPJX010000179.1 GCA_021733945.1 Verrucomicrobiota bacterium
GCTCACCGGGACGGTTCGCGCGAATGGCAGTGCGGTTCGTGCCACCTTTTCAGATCTTCAACCGACGTGGTGCTTGGAGGTCAGATACTTTTTCCAAACAAGCCAATGGAAGCAACGGTTCGAAGAATTCTGTCTTGCATCCTAAACCAGGGACCTTTCGACTTTTTCTTTGCCGGTGGTATCCCTGACCCGTAGATTTTGGGTTCACATGAAAAAGCGACGTTCGGCGAGCAGGCACGAAAGCAACGATGGCAAGGAACGTCCCGGGCAGGCTCCCTTATCCAAAACCAGCCCCGCACGGATTTCGGTCGTTCGGAAGGTTGTCTTCGCTTCGATTGCCGTGCTGCTGGCGGTGGGGATGCTTGAAGCCTTGCTCGCTTTGGTCGGGGTTGAATCGGAAACCTACATCAAAGATCCCTATGTTGGTTTTGCCTCCGAGTCTCCACTCTTCGTCGAGCAGCGGGTGGATGGGCGGACGGTGATGGCAACCGCACGCGAACGGTTGAGTCTGTTTAACCCGCAGCAGTTTTCCAGGAAAAAGACGCCTGGAACATTCCGGATATTTTCCGTGGGTGGCTCGACGACCTTTGGGCGGCCCTATGCCGACGCCACATCGTTCTCCGGATGGCTTCGTGAATTTCTTCCCGCCGGAGCGCCGGCCCGAAAGTGGGAGGTCATCAATGCCGGGGGAGTCAGTTATGCAAGTTACCGGGTGGCCCACCTGATGGAGGAGCTCATTCAATATGAACCCGATCTGTTTGTCATTTACAGCGGCCACAATGAGTTTCTCGAACACCGGCTTTACACGAAGGTAATCGAGGCTCCGAAAATTTCCCATCGGCTCAGGCGAACCATCGGCCGATTGCGCACCGCCACACTGGTTGGCCGGTTCCTTGAAAAGGCGATTGGCGGACGACCCCAGCCCGGGTCGGAATCCCCGACGCTGTTGTCCGGGGAAGTCGATGCGCAATTGGATCACACCGTCGGGCCTTCGAGCTATCACCGGGACGAAGAATCAAAAAAACAAATTCTCGATCACTACGCGTTTAATGTGAATCGAATGATCGACATCGCTGCGTCCGTTGGGGCAAGGGTCCTCTTGATCACTCCGGCATCCAATCTGCGTGCCTGTTCCCCATTCAAGAGCGAACACCGGGAGGGACTCGATCAGCAGTCCATCCATTCGTGGCAGAACTTGCTGGGTCGCGCTCACCAGGCCCTTCGCAGGGATGCCCCCCAGGAAGCCTTGTCCTTCCTGGACCAGGCGCTGGCCGTGGATGCAGCGCCGGCGCATCTTCATTTCCTGCGGGCTCAGGTGCTGGATCGGCTTGGTCGTTTTGACGAGGCCAAGGCGTCCTACCTTCGGGCGCGTGACGAAGATGTCTGTCCGTTGAGAGCCCCGGAACCGGTGCTTGCAATCCTGCGTGACATCGCTCACCAAACGCATACGCCACTGATCGATTTCCAGAGCTTTCTGGATCATCGATCGGAAAATGGAATTCCGGGGGCGACGGAGTTTCTCGATCATGTTCACCCGTCCATGGAGAGCCACCGCCTGCTGGCCCTGGAAATCATTGCCGCCCTGGGCAGAGAGGGCGTTGTCGGCGCTGGTATTCCGGATGAGACCGCCATTCGTCAGGTCACCCGGAAGGTCATGGATTCCGTGGATCCTCACGAACAGGCGGTTGGCATGATGAATCTATGCAAGGTTCTGGGTTGGGCGGGCAAACGGGATGAAGCCTATCGGGCGGGGTTGGAAGCCGCCCGATTGGAGCCCGGGTCAGCCGAGGTTCAGTATGAGACCGGACTCGCCGCGCGCATGCTCAATCAAAATCAGGAAGCCGAGGGTTTCCTGCGGAAAGCGATCGGTCTGAATCCGAAACATGCGGAGGCTCACTGCGCACTGGGCGTGATTCTCGAGGATCAGGGACGTCTCCAGGAGGCGCTGACGCACTACGAGTCGGCGCTGGCTCACGGGCGGATCGAACAAAGGGAGCGGGATGTGAGAAATCTCGAGAGTGTAAAAACAAAGCTGGGAGCTGCTGGCGCGAAACCGTGAAGCGTGAAAGGGCCTGTTCTCACTTCGGTCCGAACCGCCCCCCCGACAAACGCCCTCTTCAAGGACCTGATCCGCGGCGACTGGTTTGAACGCCGGGGGCGGGATCATCATACGGGCGCGATTTACCTGAACGGCGACTGGTTGACCGAGGCGGTCAACCTGGAAGAGGTGCTCATGCCCGGGGGGACTGCTCCGGGTTGGCTCACCGGGGCGAACTCTGATGGCGCTCTGAATTCTCAATTATGGTTCGCTCGGGTGAACGCCGATCAAACAACGATTTGGGCGCAGTTTAAAGGCGTAAACCCAAACACGGAACATGTGGAGATCAACGTGCGCCAAACCGTGTTTTATCCGGATCAACCCGGGCGGAATTTCATCACGGTGCGCGGCTTCACGATGCGTCACGCCGCCACGCCCTGGGCGCCGCCGACAGCCGAGCAGATCGGTTTGATCGGTACCCATTGGAGCCGGGGGTGGGTCATCGAGAGCAATGTGATCAGTCACTCCACCTGCTCGGGCATCGATCCCTTCTTCCAGGACGGACCGGTCGTAGAAAGTAGGAGCCGCCGTAAGAAGGCTCGCTTCTCCAACGTCACTCCCTCGGTTTGACTCCCTGCAGGATCCTCCGTAGCATCAATGCGATGCCAAGGCTCGCACAACCCGAGAAACTCGATTCACTGGATGCGACCGACCCGGATGCTCAGGCCAGTCGTCGGGATCTTGTGAAGATTAATCGCTGGATGGGCAACTTCGCGTGGTTTGAAAAAATATTGGATCGGCAGTGCTCCGGTTGGAAGCACTTCCTCGAAATGGGAGCTGGCGGCGGAGAACTTGCGATGCGCCTGATCCAAAAATCCAGATGCGCGACCTACACCGCTGTGGATCGAATGCCGATGCCCGAGAACTGGCCACAGTCCGCCCGCTGGCATCAGGGCGATTTGTTTCAATACACTGAATACACCACGGCCGAGGTATTGCTGGCCAACCTGGTTCTCCATCACTTCGACGACAACGAACTGAGCCGAATCGGCGACCTCATTCAACAAAGCTCGATAGCCAAAATCGTCGTCAACGAACCCTGTCGCCGCAGCTTTCATAAGTTTCAGTTACGTGCCGGCAAACTCATCGGTTTCAATCACATAACGCTGTATGATGGATCCGTTAGCATTGATGCCGGATTCCGCGCCAACGAGCTGCCTGAGTTGCTGGGGCTCGCCACGACGCGATGGCATTGGAGAATCGAAGAAACGTTGATGGGGGCATATCGCATGATCGCCGAGCGCGCATGAAGCCGATCGCCATCGCCGGAGCCGGACTCGCCGGGTTGGCGCTCGGCAACGCCCTCCAACGCGCCGGAGTGCCGACTACGCTCCATGAGGCCCACACGCTCCCGCGCCACCGGGTCTGCGGTGAGTTTATCTGCGGTCGGGGCGCGGAGGCACTGGCGCAGCTCGGCCTCAGCGAAGCTTTGGAAGGCGCACGGCTCCACCGCACCATCCAATGGAGCCGCCTGGGTCAACCCGTGCTCGACTCAACCCTGCCCGAACCCGCACTGGGACTCTCCCGTTACCTGCTCGATTTTCGTTTGGCGGAGAGTTTTCGCGCGGCGGGTGGTCAACTGGTGGAAAACTCACGCGCCGCGCCGCATGCCCAAGCAGGGCACATCCTCTGCCACGGGCGGCAGGCGAGCCCTTCCGATTGGATCGGCCTGAAATGCCACGCCCTGGACCTGGGCACCCACGCCGACCTCGAACTCCACCTCGGGACAGAAGGTTACCTGGGGCTGTCCGCCATCGAACATGGACGCGTCAACATCTGTGCGCTCTTCAAAAGCCGCCCTGAACTCAAAGCCCGCAAGTCCGAACTCCTCTTCAGTTACCTGCACGCGTGCGGACTCCGTGCACTCGCCGGGCGGATCCAGGCCAGCCAGATTGAACCGGAAAGTCATGTCGGCGTCGCCGGTATTCAATTTTGCGCATCCCCCGCAAAGCCCGACGCGGGCCTGCGTCTGGGCGATGCCTACAGTGTCATTCCTCCATTCACCGGCAACGGCATGTCCATCGCTTTGGAATCTGCCGCGATCGCCTGCCCCTTGATTTTAAATTACTGCAACGAAACACTGGATTGGGAGCAAACCGTTCATCGTATTCAGGTTCAATTGCACAAACGTTTCCATCGTCGCCTCCGCAATGCAAGTTGGATACACCCGTGGCTCCACCATCCACACCGTCAGCGCGCGCTCTCAAGAATCGCCCGACTCCATTTGCTCCCCTTCCAAACACTCTATAAACTCACTCATTAGTCATTTGACACACACTTGTAATGTTCCTCCAATCCATCGCCCACGCAGTGCCCGCGGCCGCCTTTACCCAGGCGGAATGCTGGGAGATCATTCAACGCTCGGGCGAACTGGATCGGCTTGGCAGTCGCTCCGCCGCTTTATTGGAGGCGATCCTCCATGGCAATTCCGGTATCGAAAAGCGCCATCTGGCAACGACCGAAGTTGAGCGGATTTTCTCACTCGGAGCCGAGGCCCTGAACCGGAACTTTGAACGGGCCGCTCCGGCGCTCGCGATCGAGGCGCTCACCCAAGCCCTCACCCTGGCGAATCTGGCACCCGAGTCGCTCGACGCGCTCTTCATCTGCACCTGTACGGGTTATCTCTGCCCCGGCATCACCAGCTACGTCGCGCAAGGCCTGGGACTTCGTCCCAACGCCTATTTGCAGGACATCGTTGGCCTGGGTTGTGGCGCCGCCATTCCCACCCTGCGCAGCGCCGCCGGCTGCCTGGCTGCCGACCCCGAAGCCAGGGTCGCCTGTATCGCAGTAGAAGTCTGCTCCGCCGCCTTCTACCTCGACAAGGACCCGGGTGTCCTCATTAGCGCTTGCCTCTTCGGCGACGGCGCCTCAGCCAGCATCTGGTCCAATGAATCGCGGCCGAACCGTTATCGTCTGCATCATTTCGATACCGCACATCACCCTGAACATCGCGAACTGCTGCGTTTCACCAACCGTGGCGGCAAGCTCCGCAACCAACTGCACCGCTCCGTCCCCCAGATCGCCGCACCGATCGTGCACCAGCTCTTTCAGAACTCCAAGCTTCCCTCCGGCATGCCTGTCGCCTCACATACTGGCGGACGCGACGTGCTGGATACGCTCGAAGCAACGCTTCCAACCGAGCCCCTCACTTCGGCGCGTGAAACCCTCCGTCAATTCGGCAACATCAGCAGCCCCTCAGTATTATTCGCACTCGAGATGATGTTAACCCAGGAGAAAGCTCGCGATTCAATCTGGCTCACCAGCTTCGGTGCCGGCTTCGCCGTCCACAGCGCCGAACTCACGCGTCACGAACGATATTGACGCCGCTTTCGAGGACCGCACCCGTCGGCCCGTTTATATGCGACTGATCAATCCAACCTATTTTCAGATCGGGGTGAGCTGGGGGGCGCACGAAAGCTTGATCTATGCTCCGGCCATCAGTTACCTGAAGGAATTGCCTCCCGACCGATTCAAGGACCTCGGCATTTCTCTGGGGGATATGCGCATCTCGGTCGGATTGGAAAATGCCGAAGACCTCATTCAGGATCTCGCCGGCACCCTGGAACAAATGGAGAGCTGACATCGGACGTTCCCTCGTGACAGGCGATCGGGTCGCCAGAAAATGGGCCGCTCCGGGTGTCGGCAATGGCTGCGTTTGCAGCACTTCAGCACAAAAGCCGGTAAACCGCTTTTTACTTCACCGGGAGTGAGGTAAACGCGACTCCCTCGATCTCGACCAAAAGTTCGGGGCGACAGATGTCTGCCACGGCGTAGAGGGTGGGGACGTTTCCAAACCGCTCTTCGCAGATCGATCGGCAGAGCTCGAAATCTTCCGGGTGCTTCACATAGACCCTTATCTTTGCCAGGTCGGCCAGCGAAACGCCCGCGGCCCGGAGTCCGTGACGTTCGAAGTTCGGGCCTGCAATCAGTTGCTCGATGTTGTCGATGGTCTGCCGGGTTTGTGCCCCGACATCGTCCGGGTGGCGGCTTTCCGAACCGACGATGCTGGCGGTCCCTGAAATCCACGTGGTCAGGTAGTCGCCGATCCGAACGGCCATGGCGCGGGAGAACCGGGGGCTTTTTACCGAATATTCCGTGCCGTATTGGCAGGAGGGTGTTTGGCGAGGGTTCTCCAGTGGGAACCGTTTGACGTCCTGTCGATCTGTTTGAAGCGCGATGCAGCTTGCGGCCAGCCCCAGGCCCAGGGTCCCGATGCCGGTGCTGGCGGGATAGCAAATCCGAGAGGCCTGTTCCCGGGTTGGTTGTCCGTCGATCCCGTGTCTCGTGAAGAAATCGCTCCGTGCGCGGTTGAGTTCGCGATAACGTTCAATTCCCTCTTCGGTTTCGGTAATGCCGCCCTGATAAAACCAGGTGCGCACCACTCGATGGAACGATGCACCCGCCTGAGTCATCAGGTTTTCCATCTGTTCAAAAGCGAACCGAGACTGGTCGTGGGCCGTGGCCAGGCTCGGCGGCGGCGAAATTCCTGCGCAGTGAATCCAGGTCAATCCGTCGTAGGCGACTGTGACGAGATGCTCGTTGTGGAAGCGAATGTCGGCCCCGGTACCACCGACCGCCCAGGCTTCGATGGCGAGGTCCGCACCGTTGCATGGAGGTTGCAGGACATAGTTGGTGGCGGGCATGCGGTCCTGATAATAGACCTCGAACAAACGCCGGCAGGTGACTGCGTCCCGGGCGTTTCGAAGGAAAACGGTTTGGGTTGTCACCGCGATCGGTTCCGGGTGCTGCATGAGCACGGCGCGAATGGTCGACAACGTTTCCCAGGCCTGATCCATGAACAGGCCGCCCGGATGCGGAGTAACAATCAGTGCCAGGCGTCGAATTCCCTCCAGATCAAGCACGGTGTGCTTTTGCTTGCTCAGGAGGCATGGAGGGTGGTCGGCGGTGTTCGGTTCGCCGTGGGAGGCGCATGCCGGAGGGCAGACCGGTTGCGTGAGCAGTTGTTTGGAGGGATCCATCCGGTAACAGATGGTTGGAACTTCATTGGTCATTGCGGGTTCGGGGGATTTAAAAGGCGTCTGCCACTCATAGCTGACGCCCATCGGGCGTTTCGGGCCTTGACTCAGATCAAGCGAAGAGATCGCCGTGCGGCAGGGCAGGGGATTCGTGTCTGCCATGGGGATGGATTCCAAGGCATGGCGTCGGAAGAACGATGGTGTTTTGGAGTGCGCGCGGCAGAGCGCAGCGCCGACGCCGCTTTGGTCCTGCCCGAAGGGCAACCCCGCTCACTCCCATCAGGATCCCAATCCGTTCAACGGCAAGCCATGAGGAACCTCGAAATCCTCAACAAGGACATCTCCGCCCCTTAAACAAATGGCAGAACGATTCGCCCCACCCGATTGTGAGGGGGGGGCGCAGATCTGAGCGCTCCGCGGCGTGTGGGGCGGTCCGGACGCGGCCGCCGGTTCCACTGGTTACTGGCCGGTGTATTCGATGCGGACCAGCTGGGTGTCCGTGTTGTTTCCCCAGGCGGTTCCGAACTCGATCAAGTAAAGGCAGCCATCGGGACCCATCTCCATGTCCATCGGGCGCTTGAAGGTCATCCCTGCAGCGAACGGCTCCATTTTTTCGATCTTGTTGTTTTCGTCGAGCTTGACGGCGATGATCCAGTTCCTGGACCTCATCATACCCGGCCGGTCCGCGACCGTCCTTCGGCCACCCTGCGTCCGGACCCACTTCCCCCCAATAGAGATAACCCGTTCGCTGATCGACCGAGATCCGGAACGGATTCCGATTGCCCATCACGTAGATTTCCGGGCGTGTTCCGGGTGTGCCCGGAGGGAACAGGTTGCCTTCGGGTATTGTGTAGGAGCCGTCGGGTTCCGGGTGGATCCGGTTGATCTTGCCGCGCAGGTCGTTGGGGTTGGCGGAGGATTTCTGCGCGTCCCAAGGCGAACGACCGGCAATCTCGTCGATCGGCGCGAAGCCGTCCGATGCAAACGGATTGGTATTGTCGCCAACCGAGACGTAAAGGTTGCCCTTGGAATCGAAATTCAGCGAGCCGCCCACGTGGCAGCATTCGTCCCGCTGCACGACTGTGTCGAGCACCTTCTTCTCCGACGCCAGATCCAGAGTGTCGCCTTCGACGGTGTACCGGGAGATCCGGATGATGCCCGTCTTTTTTCCATCGGAATCGGTGGTGGTCTCGGGAAGGGAATGATTCAGGTAGATCCAGCCGTTTTTCAGGAAATTTGGGTCGAGAGTGATGCCCAGCATGCCCTCTTCCAGTCCGGCAAAGACATCAACCTTTCCGATCACCGTCGTGGTCTTGGTGTCGGGTTTCCAGACCTTGATGATGCCCTGACGTTCTGCCAGGAATACCCGGCCGTCGGCTGCGATCGAGATTTCCATGGGATCGACCAGGGTGTCGGTCCATTTCCCATCCACCTGCTGGTCCGAGTCGAGGATGACCTTGCGAAAGGATCCGTCGGTCTGGGGTCCGGATGGAGGGGGGGGGCAGGGGCGTCGGCTCCGGTCACATGGGCAGTGGTTGCCAGAGTGGCCAGGAGGGTGGCGAAGGTTTTTCTCATACGAGTCAAAAAAAAAGAATGAAGGATCCAAATCGACCGCCGGGATCAGCTCTCGATCACATTGATCTCGACAGGTTCAACGCTGACACCGATTTTCTCGAGCCATTTGATGGCGTCCTTGATGACATTCCGTTTTCCCTGCATCTCCAGGCAGACGATCCCGATTTCGTCGGTGATGCTGGCCTGGCGGACGTTGGTGATGACTTTAAACTGATGGGAAATCTGCCAGATCACCGGAGTGGTGATCAATCTGCCGGGATACATCAGCCAGAGGCGTGTGGTCTGCTCCTGATCCGAGTGCGTGCCTGGTTTGGCTTTGGTTTTTTGGGCGGCCTTCCTGGCCGGAGACGGTTTTTTAGGGGTCGCTTTGGGCATGGCAAGAGGGGGGCGGTTAGCCGCCTGCGATGGCTGGGATGATGCTGATTTCGTCGCCGTCCTTGATGGGGGTCTCCTGGTTCTGAAGGAATCGAATGTCCTCCTCGTTGACATAGACGTTGACGAAACGGCGGACGCCCCCGTTTTCATCCAGCAACCGTTCCTGAATGCCCGGGAACCGGTTTTGGAGGGCGGTGATCACCGTGGCGACCGTGCCTGCGGAGACTTCGATGAGTTCCTCGTTGTTGGTGAGTTTCCGCAGCGCTGTTGGAATTCTTACGTTGGCAGGCATATATGTCTGGTCTGATCTCTGAAGCTTAGCGTTTCACTTTCTGGTCTGCGTCCAAAAGGGTCTCAAATTCGCGCAAACTGGGCTTGATCTCGCGGGTCCGACCCACGTGCCCGACGACTGCGTCCAATGTTTTCAGGCCGTGGCCGGTGACGCAGAGGACGGCGGAATCATTGGCTGGAATCTTTCCACTGGCAATGAGTTTCTTTGCCACCCCAACGGTCACCCCCCCGGCGGTCTCCGCGAAAATTCCCTCGCACTCAGCCAGTAACCGAATTCCCTCCCTGATTTCGTCGTCGGTGACGTCCTCGGCGGATCCTCCGGTGTCGCGCATCACCCGCAGCGCATAAAAACCGTCTGCGGGCGTCCCGATCGCCAGCGATTTGGCGATGGTGTTCGGTTTGACCGGCTTGAAGAAATCCATGCCAGCCTTCTGCGCCGTCGAAATCGGTGAGCACCCGGTGGCCTGAGCCCCGTGGATCTGGTAATTCGTCTCGGGAGTCAACCCGAGTTTCATCGATTCCTGATAGCTTTTATGAATCTTGGTCAGCAGCGAACCGGAGGCCATGCAAACCACGGTGTGTTGCGGGATGGCCCAGTTCATCTGTTCGACAATTTCAAAGCCCATGCTCTTGGAGCCTTCGGCGTAGTACGGCCGCATGTTCACGTTTACGAATGCCCAGCCAAACTTCCCGGCAATCTCCGCGCACAGACGGTTGACCTCGTCGTAATGTCCCTTGATCGCGATTACATCCGCGCCGTAAACCAGCGAGTTGACCACTTTGCCTTCCTCCAGGTCGGCTGGAATAAACACATACGCCTTGAGCCCCGCCGCCGCTGCGTTGGCAGACACCGAATTCGCCAGGTTGCCGGTTGAGGCGCACGCGACGGTCGTGAAACCGAGCTCGCGAGCCCGGCTCAGGGCTACGCTCACCACGCGATCCTTGAACGAGAGGGTGGGGTAGTTGACGGTGTCATTCTTGATCCACAGTTCGCGGATGCCCAGACGCTTGGCCAGGCGGTCCGCTTTGACCAGGGGAGTAAAACCCACCTGGAACCCGACCGTTGGATCCCCGGCGATCGGGAGCAGTTCGCGGTAGCGCCACATGTTCTGAGGCCTCGACGCGATCGATTTGCGGGTTAGCGTCTGTTTGGCCCTGGCATAGTCGTAAACGACTTCCAGCGGTCCGAAATCGAACTCACAGACGTGCGTCGCCTCAAGGGGATACTCCCGGCCGCACTCGCGGCACTTCAAGGCCTTCATGAACCCTTCATTTTTCTGCATAACTCAAGATCTGCGCCACAAGGGTGGCAATAAAAAAACCTCTTCCCATAGATGAATATGAGAAGAGGTCCAAAGTCCGTGCGCTCTCTTCTCATCTTCCCCGTGTCACACTCTGACACAGGCTGGATTTGGCACCTGGGCACTGAGAGTCGCTTCTCAGCCGGTTGCCGTGGTATTAACGGGCCAGTCCCTACTCCACTCTAAATGAGACCGTCAAATCAACGGATGCGGATAGAATGATAAAGCAGGGTGGGGCTGTCAACTGGATTTTTCCTGTGTGTTTCCCGAATTTGAGATTCTGCATCTGCACCTTGTTGCGGACTTCCGCATAACGCCGGAACCGCCAGCGAAGCAAGCCTGTTGTTCGAGCTCGCAATCCGTGGCGACCGCAGACGCCACGGCGCGACGGCCGGAGTTCAAAAGCGCCTGAGCGCCTGACAGTTGACAAGAGGCGGGCGCGGGTTCAAAGTGGCCCTGCATCATCAATGGGAATGGAGAGTGAAATCGAATTCCACAAAACCGTGTCCCGACAAAAGCAGAACTCAAACCCCTGTTTGTGGCGCAAATCCACCCGGAATAGGCGTAACTCACTTCCAACCAAGTAATAGTTCGGTGAAAACCAGAATCTGAACCATCATGTTTTCTGTGGCCCTCTGTGTTCTCTGTGCGCTCCGTGTTAAAAAGCGTGGCACTAGACATCCGGAGCGCGGTGGCCGACCGGACGTCTCAACAGGTAGCATCCCAGAGCATCGGGCGGGATTCAGGCGTTGGATAATCTGCAGTTCTGTTCAACCACAGAGGG
>JAIPJX010000180.1 GCA_021733945.1 Verrucomicrobiota bacterium
TGGACCGGAGCGGATCCCAATCGCCGCTGCAAATCGTAGTAATTGAGCTTGAGAGCCGAGGCCGTTGGATTGAGACCGTGAGAGCGGGCCAGAGTGACGGCGGCATTCCAGAGGTCTTCAGGAATCCGCTGGCCCCGTTCGCGGGTCGGGCGCCAGGCGCTCAACCGCCGGGCGACGGACTGAAGTTGGGGATGGATGTCATGAGTCGGGATTATTGAAGTTGTCATAGTTCACCGCCAACCTTAGCGGGAACCGAAAACCGCGTTACGCACGTTTGCCGAAGCATCACGGCGATTCCGTGAAATTCACATTCCTGCTGCGTTCGCAAAACTCCTCGGACCCACCGGTCCGTTATGAATGGACTGCCGTGACCCGGCGCGCTGGGGAGGAACTGCCGGTTCAAGCACCGCTCCAGGGTCGGCTTGGCCATTTGCCCGCCATCGACGCTGGTTGATCCACCGCTCGATTCTGAATATGCAGTCCCTTGGAATTCTGCTGTTGGGACTGATCTCATCTTCGATAGGCACCGTGGCGGGAATTTTAATGGCCCGGCTGATCAACAGAATCTGTAAAGATCCCATCAATCCGCTGACACCTGCGTGTCGGCAGTTCCGATGGCCGCCCGGGTGGGACAGGAAACCAACCCCCACCATGTGATCATGCGCGTCATGGGGCCCAACGTGGCCAGAGTCTTTCGATTTTCCCAGTCCCAGAGGGACGGTTAGCCAAAACCCGCGGCACGCCCTCCGGGACCGCGGACATCAGCCATCGTCACCGACATCAAAACCCTCCTTACCTGCTGCTTCTCGAAGTCGGGTGTCACCGGTGACAAAACCGAAACCATCCGTATTCTCGCCGCAAGCCACCAAGGCTGCGGCCAATTGAAACGCATCCGCCGCGCGTAGCGGGTGAACTCTCAACAAGCGCAGGGCCCGGCGCCGAACGTCCTCCGTGGGTTGAACTTCGTTCCAGGCGGACTCCAACATCCGGAACTTCCGGCGGGCGAGGCGTTCATCCTCCACGGACAAGGTTCCTTCCCGCACTCGACGCGTTATGGATGATTCGATCTCGGCCATTGTCCCATACCAAACCAGCAACGTAATATCTTCGGCCAGGAATCTCTCCATGCGGCGGGTCTCCGGCTCTTCCACCAACAAGGGGACCAAAGCCGAACTGTCCCAAAATCTCATCGCGCCTCTCTCTCCTCATAAATCGCCTCGGACAAGGACGCGGAACACGTCCCCTTTGGAAGTGCCAAAAAGTCCTGGAGTTTTAAATCACCTTGACGGGGCCGAACGATGCCTTCCGCTGCAAGTTTCGCCAATCGCGCGTCTAACATCCCCTCTCGAATGGGACTCAGGACCGCCACAGCCCGATTCCGGTCAGTAATCAAATAGGACTCACCCGCCACAACCTGCTTCAGCCTGGCGCAGAGATGATTTTTCAAAGATGTCACACTGGCTGTCTTCATATGGCCAGAATAGCCATTAGCATATAACCTGTCAAACATCCCGGGAGTAATGGTGCGTCCGGAAACCTGAAGGACAGCGCGATGAAGGCCGACACAAGCCGGCCGGGAAATACCCTCAGGACAAACTCCCAAAACCACCCTCCCTTTCGATTTTCAGAATGGGGATTGGTAGCATAAAAAGCAGGAGCCGACGTGAGAAGGTACACTTCTTCAACCCGCTCCAAGATCCACGGTTAATCCAGAAAATCTTCGTTGGGCAGAACGACGCTGTGCACGGGGGGCTCTGGCTGTGCCGTTCCCGCCGCTTCGAGCAGGGTTTGCCGAATCCATTCGGACTTGGATTTTCCCGCGAGCGTGGCCGCGGCTTGGATTTTTAAGTCTTCCGATCCAAGGATGCGGCAATACAGCCTGGATTCCTTGCCGGCACCCACCGGCAGGGGAGGTCTGCCTATGGTTCGTTTCGGAGGCATTTCATCAAAACAGGTATCAAACGTAGGGTCCGCAGTTTTTTTCTGCTGCAGTGTTACTGTACTCACAAAAATAAGCAAGAGCCGATGCGCAGTGCATGGAGGGCAGGGGGCCGGATCCGATTGCGGTTCAACTTGCCTTCAAAACGCGAAAACCTTCACCCACGTTGACTTTTCGGCATGGGTATGAAAAGGATGTGGGATTGATGAACAACCTGTTTCCTGAGCATGCTTTATTCCGAGACCACAGATCCCCACCTGATCGAGTCCGTCAAAGACTGGCGGGAGGATACCGGGTGGCAACGTTTCTACGAATTGTATTCCTCGAGCATCCGAGCTCACGCTCGGGCGAGTGGGTTGTCTGATTCGGAAGCCGACGATGTGGTTCAGGAAACGATGATCAAGGTGGCGCGCTACCTGCCGAAGTTTGAGTACAAACGGACCATTTGCCGCTTCCGGACCTGGCTCAACCAGATCGTGAATCAGCGGATTTTTGAGGCGGCCCACAGACGCCGAAAAAACCTGTACAGCTCGGCCAATCTTGATGAGCTTCGGGAAGTGTTGCACACAAACGATGCTGCCGTGGGTGATCAGATCGCTCAGGCGGAATCGGAGCGAAATCTCATAGAGACCTGTTTAGCCCGTGTGCGCGCAAAAACCAACCCGGAGCACTGGCAGATTTTTGAAGCGAATGCGCTGCACGGTTTGCCGGGTGCAAAAGTCGCGGAGCTGCATGCAACGACCGTCACGAACGTGTGGGTCGTGCGCCATCGCATCCTGAATGCGTTGCGTCGGGAATGGCGGGGATTGCTTGAAATCCCGTTTCTGCCAGGCGATCCGCAATGAATGGAAGGCCGGATGAAATGCCTGACGGATTTGAATTCGTTCGGCTGATGTCCGGGCGAGCCGGCGCAACGGTTTCGATCGCTCGAACAAAAGACGACAACGTCGTCGCGTTGAAACAATCGCAGATGGCGGCGGGTCTGCTGCCCGAAGAGCATCTGGCTCGGCTTCAGCGTTTGAAAGCCATTTCCCATCACGAAGGTCTTCTTCCTATCCTTGATTGCGGACTTTCGGCGGATTCGAAGTGGATCTGGGAGTCTTTGGCCCTGGCGGATGCCCTTGACGGCAAATTCGCTGACGATGAGTTGGGTTATACGCCAGTGACGCTCCGAACGAGGGTGATTGAAAGTGGTCCGCTAAGTTCCACGGAGACCGTCCGCGTGGGCATGGTGTTGTGCGAGGGATTGTCCCATCTTCACAGAATCGGATTGATGCATCGGGACATCAAGCCGGGGAATATATTCATGGTGGGCGGCGCGGCGAAGATCGGAGATTACGGACTCGCCTCGGAAATCGATGAACCTTGTGATTTGCGCGGGACCGAGGGTTTCCAGCCTCTGGAGGGCGGGGTGGGGCCGGGAGCGGATCTCTTCGCCCTGGGAAAAGTGCTGTATGAAATCTGGACGGGGTGCGATCGCCTTGAGTTTGCATCTCTTCCCAAGCGTGTTTTGGAAAACGAGGAATGGGCTCGATGCGGCAGGTGGCTGAACAAAACCATACTCAAAGCCTGCCATCCCCATGCGAGATCGCGGTTTGCATCAGCCGAAGCATTCCGGGAGGAACTCCTCCAGATCCTGAACGGCACCCGGCCGGATCTGACTCGCAGACGCTGGATTGGGAGTGTGATCGCGGGAGGCGCAGGCGTGGTCGGATATCTTGCTCTCAGGCCGGGAGTTGACCGGGCGAATTCTGCGAAAATCATTGCAAACTGGAAGCTCCTGAAACGCTGGCAGAATCTTCCGGGGATGTGGTCGAGTCGGGCAATTCTGGTCGATCCCCGGAGAAATCTTCTGCATTCCTTTCGTTACGAAGTGGGGCAGAGGGTTCTCCACTCCATCTCGTTGTCATCGTTCGACATCAAGAGCACTGCGATTGCGGGACCAGCCGTAGTCCTAAGCGCCGAGATGTTTCATCCGCATGAAAACACGATCTGGTGTGCAGCCCATGGAAGGGGCGAAGTCTGGAGGCTGGAAACGGATTCGTGCGTATTCAGCAAGGTGGGAGGCTCCGGCGGCTCGGATACAGACCACTCGAACTCTGCCTATTGGAATCCCATGACTCATCGATACGGAGTTTTAGGAGGTTATGGGAAATTCCGTGTGAGCAATTGGCGGTGGGAATTTGACCTGGCCAGCGAGACTTGGATTGAGCTTGAAGCCGCTCAATCGCGACGAGAACCCTGGTGTCGGCATAATGCGTGGTTGTTTGCGCATGGAGAAAGGCCCCAGATGCTTCTCTTTGGAGGGGTCGGGAATTCGACTGGAAACCAAGGAGAAAGGGATCCCGGGTTCCGGCAGTTTGATGGGCATTTCCATTTGCTCGGCGATGTTTGGAACTTGGATTTCGAAACAAACAAGTGGTCGAACCTTGTCCAACTGCCAGGCCGACAGATGCGCCGGTTTCCGTTTGCCACCTCCTACCCGCCCTGGGAGGCAATCCTTGAACTGGAGGGATGCGCGGATATCGATCCCCATCCCACTCCTCCGCGAGTTCATGTTTTCCGAAAGGGTGTGGATTCGGGGTTTATCGAGGCGAGATCGGAAGGCACCCCGCCCGACAGTCGCAAGCAGGTTTTTGTTTGTTTTGACCCGACCGAACAACGATTGCTGTGCTTCTCTGAAGAAGGAGTTTTTGAAATCAATCTGGAAGTGACTGGGTGAAATGAGCGGAGGCGGACCCGCCTTTGGGTGGACAAGGGCAGCAGGAGGCGCGGTGTGTGGCGTGCTGGTGGCGGAGTCGATTTCCAGGTACCAAGATCTCAGAGCCTGTGTAAAAACTCCAATTCCATCGCAGGCACCGAGGTGACATGGCTCCAATTGGCGGGGAAATCGCGCGGTTTGGGAGGTGAAGAAGTGGACCTTCCTACGTCGGCGCCTACTTTTCAGACACGCTCTCAGCGTTTGGCCCGGACGGCCTGGACGATGGAGTCGGGATCCGGGAACTGGCCGGTCCGGAGTTTGGAATAGATGTTCTGCCCGTTCACGCTCACCTCAAAGGCACCGCCTCCGGAGGGCACGAGGGTCACCGAGGTGATGGTCTGTTTCAACTTGAGCAGTTTGTCCGTCAAACTGACGGCATGGGGCTCGTAGTTTCAGGCCGTGCAATATTCGATTTTGATTTCCAGGCTCATGATGTTTGATCTCCCGAAACGTTAGGCAGGCTCCGCCCGGACGTCAAGGGATCGGTGCGGGCTATTTGAGTGGCATGCCCGGTTCGGGTTTTCCGTTCGTGGTGAGGATCTGAAAATGATGCACGCCGGCGGCCAGTGGGTGATCCGATGTCCAGACAATCTTTTTCGCGGGAGTGACTTCGACCATCGAGATTCCGGTGTTTGCGGCGTGACTGCCGACGACCGTGTTGCCATTGGCCAGGCGCTGGGATCCACACGGATCCTTAAACAAACCGCCCACATCGTCGTTGGTGATCTTCCAGAGGATGTCACCGGAGGGATTCATTTCGACGACCTTGTTGCCGTGGGTCAGTGAGACGAGCGTGTTTCCGTTGTCCAGCCGGATCGCGGTGAACGGCCAGTTTTCTGCCGCGCGTCCACCCACTTCGTCGAGGTCCGTGCGGAAGGTCCGAACGATCTGTCCATCCGGTTGGTATTCCTTGATCGCAAAAGCGAGCAGGTGGGGGACGAGGAAATTACCGTTCTTCAACTGGCGGGCCATGCGGGTCTGCATGTGGGCGTTGTCGGTCTCGGGCTGGAGCGCGAATCCGGAGACGATGGCCCCTTGCGGGTTGATCTGCAGCAGCCGGGGTTTGGGGCCGAGTTCGGTGACGAGTGTGTTCCCGTTGTAAAGGCGCTGCGTGGTGCCGATCTCCCGGTTGTCGGAGCTGAGGTGGTACGAAAACACCGTTTCGTTTTGTCGGGTTAATTCCCTGACTTCATCCGACCAGGCGACCAGGACGTTGCCGTTCGGCAGCACGAATCCGTCGCGGGACCCGCCACGGGTGCTCCAGAGGGTCTCGTTGGATTCGCCGATGATGACGGTCTTTGCACCGAAGGCGAGGAAGGAGTGGCGGATCGTGTCGGGTATCTCAGCCGCGAGGGTGGAGGTGGCAACGAGAACCGAAAGCAATACGGTTAAGGCAAGGGGCATTCGCATGCTCCTTCCTAATGCTTTGGTTCGAAAAGGTCGATCCTAAAGACCGGTCAGATACCGGTGGATCCCGGCAGCGGCGACGCGACCGTCCCGAACGGCGTGAACCACGAGGCTGGGGCCCCGCACGATGTCGCCCCCGGCGAAAACTCCGGGCAGGCTGGTCATGCCCTGGGCGTCGGTTTCGACGGCACCCCATTCGTTGGTGTGCAGGCCGTAGAAACCGGAGATCTCCGAGAGCGGTTCCGGATCGAACCCGTATGCGGCCAGAACGATGTCGGCGGCGATCTGGAATTCGGACCCTGGCACCGGTCTGGGACTGCGGCGGCCGCTGGGATCGGGGTCGCCCAGGGCCATTTCGATGCAGGTGACGTGTGTGACGCGTCCGAGTGAATCGCCGTGGATTTTTACGGGATTGGTCAGGAAATGGACCCTGGCCCCCTCTTCGATGGCGTTTTCGTATTCGCGGCGATTGCCGGGCATGTTGGCGAGGTCGCGCCGGTAAAGGCAGATGGCATCGGCTGCGCCGCCACGGATGGCGGTGCGCAGGCAATCCATCGCGGTGTCCCCGCCGCCGAGCACGACGACGTGTTTGCCCGCGACCGGCACGGTGGGGGTGTCGGGGCCGGGCACCCCGTTCCTGGAAGCCAGAAAGGGCAGGGCCTCGAATACGCCGATGAGGTCCGATCCCGGGATTTGGAAAGGTTTTGGGGCCTGTGCGCCCAGGGCAATGAACACCGAGTCGTAGGCGGTCCTGAGTTCCGTCAGCGAAAGGTCGCGGCCGATCCTGCTGCCCAGTCGGAATTCGACACCCGATCCGGCAATGGCCTCGATTCTGCGGGACACGACCGATTTCTCCAGTTTGAAGGCGGGGATGCCGTTCATCAGCAGGCCGCCGGCGACGTTTTGGGCTTCGAAGATGGTGACCGCGTAGCCGAGCTTGGTGAGTTCGTCGGCGCATGCCAGACCGGCCGGACCCGCGCCGATGACCGCCACGCGCAAACCGTTGCCGGGGCTCCTGCTGCGCTCCAGGCAACCGTGCGCGATGGCGAATTCGTTGATGAATTTTTCGATTGGCCCGATGGAGACCGGTTCTGCGCGCCCGTTGAGAATGCAGCCGGCTTCGCAGAGCCGTTCCTGGGGGCATACGCGCGAGCAGATCTCGGGCATGTTACTGGTCGATCTGGACACCTCGGCTGCATCGAGAAACTGACCTTCGGCGGTGAGTGCGAGCCATTGCGGAATCCGGTTGGACAAGGGGCAACCGAACTGGCAGAGGGGATTGGCGCATTGCACGCAGCGGCTGGCCTGTTCCCGGACGGCTCGTTCGTCGTAGTACGCGTAGATCTCGCGATGATCCTTGATGCGGTCCAGGGCGTTGCGTTTGGACGGATTGATTCGTGGAAGCAGGTGCCAGGCGTGCTTCGATTGGCGAACGGGTGTGTTCACGGGTGGCATGTTAACCTCGTGGGGTTGGGGGTGAGAACGACTTGGCACGGCGGAACCGACGTGGCCCGGACTGCGCCGGGGCGCTACGGGGAGGACTCCGGAGGGGACCGGCGCGGGAACGGGCGTTGATCGTGAGACCAATCATAAACCGTTGGTGACAGCCCCAGCATACCGCCTGGAGGGCCGGAACTCAACGATTAACTGGCCTCAGCCTCGCGGCAAAGCCTCTGGAATTGATCCTGGTCAAGAATCGCGATGCCCAGGCGCTGGGCTTTTTCCAGTTTGGAACCGGCTTCGTCGCCGGCAACGACGTAATGCGTTTTGCCGCTGACGCTGCCGCTGACCCTGCCTCCCAGGGCTTCAATCGCGGCTGTTGCCTGGTCCCGGGTCATCGAGGGGAGGGTGCCGGTGAGCACGAACGTTTTGCCCGAGAACGGCTGGATCCGGTGCGTGCCGGTGTGCAGGGAGGAATTGAAGTTGAGCCCGGCATTTCTGAGTCGCTCCACCAGGGCGAGGTTGCGGGGTTCGGCGAACCAGGCGGCCAGGCTCGCGGCTATGACATCCCCGACATCGGGAATCTGGCCGAGTTGTTCAGGGGTTGTCCGGCGCAGATCGTCCAGGGTGGCGAAACTTCGGCCGAGGGCTTTGGCGACTCCGGTGCCGACGTGGAGGATGCCCAGGCCGAAGATCAACCGCCACAGATCGCGTTTTTTGCTGGCTTCCAGGCCTGCGAGGAGATTCTGGGCGGATTTTTCCCCCATACGTTCCATGCCGGCCACCTGTTCGAGGGTCAAGTCGTAGAGCTCTGCGACGTTGTGGACGAGGCGGGTGCTGACCAGTTGGGCGGCCATGACTTCGCCGCCTCCCTCGATGTCCATCGCACCCCGGCTGCACCAGTGCTCGATGCGGCCCCGCAGCTGTGCCGGGCATTCGGGGTTGGTGCAGCGGGGGATGACTCCCAGGCCGCCCTGGCCCGCTGGTTTGGCGACAGGCGCATCGCATTCGGGACATCGGTCGGGCAGGCTGAATTCCGTCTCCGCTCCGGTGCGCAATTCCCTGACCACATCAACGACGGCGGGAATGACTTCGCCTGCTTTTTCGATGATCACGGTATCGCCGATTCGAATATCCTTTCGGCGGATGTCCTCCTCGTTGTGCAGGGTGGCCCGGCTGATGGTGCTGCCCGCCAGCAGGACGGGTTCGAGTTCCGCCACGGGGGTGAGAGCTCCGGTGCGGCCCACCTGGATGGTGATGGATTTGAGTTTGGTCTGCGCCTGTTCAGCCGAATATTTGTAGGCGATGGCCCAGCGTGGAGCCTTGGCGGTGAACCCCGCCTGTTTCCTCAGTGCGAAGGAATTCAGTTTGATCACGGCTCCGTCCGTTTCGTAAGGGAAGTTACCCCGGATTTCATCCAGCTCGTGGATCGCCCGGATCAATTCGTCCGCATTTCGGCAGCGCCAGGTTCGTTCCGGGGTTTTGAATCCAAGTTGCCTGAGGAATTCCAGCACGCTGGCATGATCCTCGGGCAGTGCCGTCCCGGGGGGCACGTGGCCAAGTCCGTAAATGAGCACATCGAGCGGCCGGGTGGCGGCAATTCTCGGGTCCAGCTGCTTGAGCGATCCGGCTGCGGCGTTCCGTGGATTGGCAAAAGGTTCCTCGCCGGCGGCAATTCGTTCTGCGTTCAGTTTGGCGAAGCCCGAGCGTGTCAGGAAAACTTCGCCCCGGACCTCGAGTTGACCGGGGGCTGTGGCCGCGATGCGCAGGGGGAGGCTCCGGATGGTGCGCAGGTTGTGGGTGATGTTGTCCCCCGTCGTGCCGTCCCCGCGGGTCGCACCGAGCGTCAGGCGGCCGTCTTCGTATCGCAAACTGATCGCGAGCCCGTCCACTTTCGGTTCAACGATCCAGTCCAGGGATTCGGTTTTCAGGAGCTTTTGCACCCGGGCGACGAACTCCCTCAGCTCGGTTTCCGAGTAGGTGTTGTCCAGACTGAGCATCGGGGTGAGGTGAGTGACGTTTTCGAACCCGGTGAGGGGTTGACCGCCGACCCGCTGGCTCGGGGAATCCGGGGTGGCAAGGGCCGGGAACTGCTTCTCCAGATCGAGCAGATCCCGGTAGAGACGGTCATACTCGGCGTCGCTGACGGTTGGTTGCGCAAGCACGTAATACGCGTAGTCGTGCTTTCGAAGATTCTCCGCCAGTCCGGCGTGCTGCCTTTGCGCTTCCAGGAATGTCATTCGCGCCATTTTTATACAGTCCCGGAGGCCATTGAAATCCAAAACCAAGGCGCGGTGCCGATCTTCCCCGGGGGGCGATGAATTCGGCGATCGCTCTTGATTTTTTTGAGGGGCTCAAGAAAACTGCGGAATGATCAATTCACCCTCCAAGACATCATTTCTATTGCTGGCAGCCACGGCGGCTTTTTTCGCCGTCAGCTCCCAATCCGCCGAATCCAAGGGCCTCGGATATTCCAATACTCCCATCATTCCAGGCACCCAGTGGCATGTGCATGACGGAGATCGTCCGCAGCCGCGCCTGGTACAGCCTGGCGAAACGTTTAGCCACATGGCACCTGCGCCTGCTGATGCGATCGTGCTCTTTGACGGCAAGGATCTCTCCAAGTGGTCCGATGGAAGCGGCGGTGCTGCCAAGTGGAAGATCCAGGACGGTTTTATGGAAGTGGCACCGAAAACCGGCAGCATCCAGACGCGCGAACGTTTTGACGACTTTCAGCTCCACATTGAATTTGCCACTCCGGCGAAGGTGGATGGAAACAGCCAGGGTCGCGGCAACAGTGGCATCCTGATGAACGGGATCTATGAGGTTCAGGTGCTCGATTCCTATCACAATCCCACCTATCCCGATGGTCAGGCGGGCGCGCTCTACGGCCAGACACCTCCCCTGGTGAATGCCTCCAAAGCACCGGGCACCTGGCAGACCTACGATATCATCTGGGAGAATCCGCGCTGGGACGACGCCGGCAAAATCGTCAAGAAAGCCGCTGTCACCGTGATCCACAATGGCGTGGTCCTGCATCATCGCCGGGAGTACATCGGGCATACCCCGCATCAGGCTGTGGGCAATTACAACAAACCCCACGAATCCACCGCCTTTATTCAGTTGCAGGATCACAACAACCCGATGCGTTTCCGTAACATCTGGCTTCGCAAACTCGGCAGCTACGATCATCCGACGGAAAGTCACTGAGATTCCGCGGTTTTGCCGCCTCCGGGCGAGCGTGCAAAAGCCTTTCCTCCTTCGGGAGGGAAGGCTTTTTGTTGTCCTGGAAAGGACGCCGAGGGTCGCTCGGAGGCTTGGCGGGCGTAGGCTCTGCCGTTGGGGGGGGGCGGAGATGTCCTCGTTGAGGATTCGTCGCTGCTCGCAGTGGGGAGAAGGGGTGGAGTTTGGAGCAGGGTGGAGAACGGAAAGCTGGTGTTTGAGAACGATCGCATTCCTCCGCCGACTGGCGAACATGGGAAAGCAAAAAAATCTCCCGCAGAGGCGCGGAGACGCAGAGAGGAGAGGGATTCCATTTGATCGGTTTTCTCAGCGTCCCTGCGTCTCTGCGGGATAAAGTCCCCCCTGGGGCGGTAGG
>JAIPJX010000181.1 GCA_021733945.1 Verrucomicrobiota bacterium
ACGTCGGCTCCTACTTCTCGGACATGTTGAAGAAGTGAGCCTTCTCACGTCGGCTCCTACTTCTCGGACATGTTGAAGAAGTGAGCCTTCTCACGTCGGCTCCTACTTCTCGGACATGTTGAAGAAGTGAGCCTTCTCACGTCGGCTCCTACTTTTCGGACATGTTGAAGAAGTGAGCCTTCTCACGTCGGCTCCTACTTTTCGGACATGCTCTAAAGGTCGCTGCGGGAACGTCCCGTTTCCAAGATTCCCCGTGCCGCGAAGAGCACATGGAAACCGCCCTGAAACCACGAGCTCTCCACTGCCCCCAGGGCGTCGGATTTCATCAGGTACCCCGGCATCACCCAAGCGGTGATCACGCTTTGGCTTTGTCTGCGTCGCGCGTCTCGAGAGCGGCGACGAGGCCGCCTCTCCCGCCATGGTCCACACGAACCTGGAATTGATCGCCGACCCGGACCCCAACCAGACTCCCGATCAGAGGTGCGACGGATAATCAGGCAATCTCAGCTGGTAGCGGGATTGCAGGAACGCCACCAGATTGATCAGTTGTTCGGTGGTCATGACATCGTTGTATTGAGGCATCGGGGAAGCTTCGTCTTCGCGGAGTTTCTTGCGGTCGAATTGGGGAGCCAATCCGTGGGAGGGGTAGACGATGGCCGTCAACAACTGACCGTAAGATTTCACCCGCTGCACTTCGCCCCCGAGAACGATGTGGTATGGGGATGTCGAGGCCGTTTCCGGCAATTCAACTCCTTTGATTGAGTGGCAGGTATGACACTTGAGATCCATGAAGGCGGTCTTGCCTTTTTCGATGTCTCCTTTGGGAAGTCGGAATCCGATTGCGTCAGAATTCGGATCGGGCCCGCATCCAACCAGCAGCATAGCGAGGGTGACCACGGCCGAAAGCGCCATCATCGAGCGTAGGCTTTGACTTTTCATGCAGAAAAATACGGCAGATCCCCGGCCGAGGGCTTTTCGTTTTTTGGCAAAAAACGAAAGTCTATTGTTCGGCGTGAGGGACGAGGCCGGAGTTGGTGAAGCGGGCACCGACGATGGTCACGTCGTCCATGGCCACGGCACCTTCCGTGTGCGTGTTCAGATCGGATCGGATGGAATGGATCAGGTCCGGCAGCGATTTGCCGTGGGAACCGATGAGGGCCGCGCGAAGGCGTTCATCTCCGTAGCGACCGTTGCTGCGGCCAAGGGCTTCCGTCAAACCGTCGCTGTATAGGAGGATGGTATCGGAAGGATGGAGTGCCAGTTCGATGTCCTCGAATTTGCAATCGGGGAACAGTCCGAGAGGGTATCCCTCGCGGCTGGAAAGCAATCGATCGCGGGAGGGATCGGACCCGACGAGGAAGGGTGGGTTGTGACCGGCCACCGAGTATCGGAGCGTGCCCCGGGAGACATCGATCATCATTAGAAAGAGGGTCACGAACTGACCGGAGTCATCCAGGCGTTTACACAGGGCGTTGTTGGTTTTGAACAGGAGATCGGCGGGAGAGGTGGCACTCTGGGAAAAAGCGGCCAGCATGCTCCAGCATTCGTTGGTGAGCAAGGCGGCCGGAAGCCCCTTTCCGGTGGCGTCGCCGATCATGACGCCGACCCGGCCTTGTCCGAAATCGAGATAATCGAAAAAATCCCCTCCCACCTGAGCGGCGGGTTGACTCCAACCAGCCAGATCGAGCCCTGGGATCTGTGGCGGTTTTTCAGGAAGGAGCGAGCGTTGCAGGTCCGCCGCGATGCGCAGTTCACTTTCCAGACTCTCGCGGCGTTTGGTTTCGTGCTCCAGCTTCAGGGTGTAGGCCTGTACGGAGTCGGCCATCTGGTTGAAGGCCTCCCCGAGGGCCTGCAGTTCGTCGTCCGTTTCGAGCTTGATGCGGTGAGACAGGTTGCCGCCTCCCCCGAACTCCCGGACTTTGGAGGCCAGTGCGGTGATCGGGTGCGAAAGTCTGCGGCTGAGTCGGATGCTCACCAGGATTCCGATTGAGATCATTCCGATTCCGAGCAGGATCGGATAGAACAAACGGAAGCCGAGCAGGTTCAAGACGGAGGCTTTGCGAAATTGGACATAGAGGGCGCGGGGTGGGTCGTTTCCCTGGGATTTGAGCGGAGTCATCACGCTGACATGGGTTCCGAACGTATTGATTTGATAGGTGGCGGGTTCGGATTGCAGGTATTCCTGGCATTGCAGCGCGATCTCGGTGGCGGGCGGATCGGAGGTGTCACCGTCCATGTTGGCTGTGGCGGCGATTCGTCCGTCGGTCTGTACCACCAGGATTCGTTCGATGTCCGTATCGACCACGAAGCAGCTGGCAATGCCCTGGACCAGGAGATCGGATCGCCGGGGGAACGGGCGTTGACCGGGTACGATGACCCGGAGGTCGCCACGGCCGCCGATGCCGAAACGCCGGATCCGGCGGGCTGAGGATTCGTTTTCGTCGGTGGTCTCGGGAGGGGGGGCGAAGATCAGGGGGCTGTTGTCTGGAGTCAGGTTGGATTCCGGGTCGAATTCACGAGGTGGTCGGCCCCGGGTTCCCGCCGGAATCTCGGTCACGTTCTCGATGCTGTTCTGGAGGAGTCGGTGAAGGAGGACGGCTTTTTCGCGGTTCTGGCGGAGGGCCAGGTTGGCGGCGAACAAGACGATCAGGACCGTCATTCCCAGAACTGTCAGTCCAATGACGAGGCTGACCGACACAGCGAGGCGTGTCTGAAATCGGTAGATCATCGTTTGATGGATTCAGAAAAATCCGAAGCGCTCCCAAATCGGTTTGGAATCGGGGGCGCAGGGTCGCTTGGTGGGGGCTGGTTTCAGGATGCGGAGGAGGTCGATCCGTCCCAGGTGGCCTCCTGTTGCGCAACCTGCACGGCCCGCATGAAGCGTGGGATGGCGGTTTCGCGATTCGGTTCGATCGGGAACACCTTGTCCAGGTTCGTGATTTCGAAGATTTTTCGAATGTTTGCCGTGAGCGCGCACAATCGGAGGGTCCCCTGGTGTTCGGAAACCGTCTTTTTGATTCGAAGCAGTTCCGTGAGGACCGCGCTGGAGAGGTATTCCACGTTTCGAAAATCCAGGAGGAGGTGGATTCCGTTGTGCTCCTTGAGATACTCCTGAACCTCCTGGCCGAATTGTGTGACGTTGACGGCGTCCAGAACCGTGGCTGTCTTCACGGTTGCCACGGTGATCGGTTCGTCGTAATCAAATTGAACCATCGCTTCTTCGCTCATGTGTTTTGTGTCGTTCGTTGTTTTCCGTTTTGGCAGGACCATTTCCAATCCCCGGGTCGCTCGGTTGAAAGTGACCTGTTTCATGAAAGATTTGATCAGGAACACACCCCGGCCACCCAGTTCTTCGGTGGGAGGGGGTTTTACAGAGTTCGGGCAGAAGCCGTCCCCCTGATCCCGGACGATGATTCGACAGTTCTCAGCTTCATCGAGGATTTCCAAATCAACGCGAAGGTTCTTGTCGCCCTTGTTGCCGTGTTTCATTGCGTTGACGACGGCCTCTTCGAGACAGAGATGAGCGAAATACTGCTCGTCCTCAGAGATCCAATCCCGTTCCTCCAGAGCAAGGAGGGCAGATGAGACAACGTCGCGCATGGCTTCTGCTGTACTTGGGAATTGTTTCCGGAAGAATTGTTTGCCGGGAGTCATCACAATCAGTCTTGAGCCATTGGACCCTAACACCTTCGAACCGAGTTCGCCAGCAGGGAAATTCTGGTCCGTTTGGAGTGGGCGTGGCGGATCGAGGGGGCGATGGGTGAAATTCGGAGTCTGGGGAGTTTGAATGGGCAACCCCGGGGTGCCGGAAGGGAGGTTCATTTTGTGGGATGAGTGCAAGGCGTAAGTGAGCTTTGCGGCAGGACGCCTCTCAGGGCGGCCGGGGCGTTTGCATCCTCCGCTACGAAGGGGCGGTGGTGGCCGGAAAATCGCGGTCAGGCAGCACGTGATGCAGCATGTCCGCCAATCGGAGGGATGCGGATTTTGTGCGGCGGCCGAAACGCATCAGCCTCGGAAGGGATCCTGGAGAACGAAGCAGGGCGGCCGCGAGTTTTAAGCCGCTCAGTTGCGATTGTGCGTTCATCAACGCATTAAAATCGAGGGGGAGATCTTCCTGCGCGGTATCGGATATGACCCTGATGGTGGCGCTCGGAATGCCCGCATCCGCGCAAATCTCCCGGATGCGGGCTGATTCCATGTCCACAACATCCGCCCGGGTTTGTTCCCGCAGCTTTGTTTTGTCCGCTGCGAATGCGAGCACCCGGTTGATTGATACAAAGGTGGCCGGTAATGCTCCTGCGTTGATCAGACGTGCGAACAGAGGCAGGTCTGAAGGACAGTCGAATACGATCGTTTCCGGGGTAAAGGTCGGGTTCAAGCCTCCGGCGAATCCGCTGGTAATGACCAGGCGGGGCGTCGTTGTGGCGAGCGCCTGGCGAATCGCCTGTTCCGCGTTTCCGAGGCCCATGCCGGTTTGAAGCACGGATAGGGTGGGGTTTTTGCGGCAACGAAGAGCAAACGGACGTGCTTCCTGGGCAACTGCGAAGCAGACCAGAATCGGGTTTGACGCCTTTGCTTTCATCGTGGTGCGGGTTTTATCAAGAACGCAAGACACTGTCCGAAGGATCGGGCGGAGCCAGAATGGGGTCTTGCTCCGTGTGAGCCCGGAGGAGCGTGGCGAACGCGCGAAGGGAGCGGGGGATCTAGGCTGGTTTTCCGTTCCGTTTCGGGTCGGCTGGCAGGGGGTCGACCAGGGTTCTATAATTCGCCAGAGCCATCAGGGGCCAGGTGTTGCGGTAAATATCGTATTTGAGATAGAAAACCCTTGGGAACCCGGTCCCGGTGGTTTCGAGCTCGGTCCAGGTGCCGTCCTCGTTTTGATTCCGTATGAGGTATTCCACGCCCCGGGTGAGGCTGGAGCGGTGAGGATCGTCAAAGGTGGTCAACCCCATGATGGCCCAGGCGGTTTGTGAGGCCGTGGCTGGACCCGTTCCTTTGAAAACGGGGTCATCGTAGGTATTGCAGCGTTCCCCCCAGCCGCCGTCTTCCAGTTGCACGCTCTCGAGCCAGTCCCGGGCCTTGAGCAGCCAAGGTTGGTGCATGTCGACTCCCAGGGCTCTTAATCCCCGCAGGACCTGCCAGGTGCCGTAAATATAATTGACTCCCCAGCGGCCATACCAGGAGCCGTCCGCTTCCTGATGCGCCCGGAGGAAATCGAGAGCCTTGACCACCTGCGGATGGGTGAGTGGAAATTTTTCGTGACCCAGCAACTCCAGAATACGCGCGGTGATGTCGGCGCATTCGGGATCGAGCATCGCGTTGTGGTCGGCGAAGGGGACCTTTTCGAGAATGTTCTTGGTGCAGTCCTTGTCGAACGCGCCCCATCCACCGTCGCGGCACTGGAAGGTGAGCATCCAGGTGAGACCGCGGCGGAACGCGGCGTCGCGTCGGTCGGGATCCTGTGTGGGCACCCGGCGTAATGCCAGCAGAACCATGGCGGCGTCATCGACATCCGGATTCCATTTGTTCTCGAACTCGAAGGCCCATCCGGATGGTTCGACATCGGCGGGGTTTTTGAACTTCCAGTCGCCGCGGAACCGAATCTCCTTGTCGATCATCCAGGCGCAGGCTTTCTCGAGGGCCGGGTGGGTGTTCGGGAGGCCTGATTCGTGCAGGGAGTTGACGACGATGGCGGTGTCCCAGACCGGGGAGAAACAGGGCTCGATGCGCACGGTCTGCTCTGTTTGATGCTCGAGTTTTTTCAGTTCCCGCTCGGCCCGCACGACCTGCGGATGCTGGTCGGGGTAACCCATCGCCTTCATCGCGATGAGGGAGTTCAGGATTGCGGGAAAGATGGCTGCGAGCCCGTCCGTGCCCTCGAGGCGTTCGAGCATCCACGATTCGGCTTCCCGGAGGGCGCGTTTCCGGAAGGGGTGAATGCCGTATTGGGCGAATAGTTCGGCAAATTTATGAAGGCGATCGAGTTTGAGAAAGAGGTTGCGCCAGGTGCACCATTGGGGGTCGAAGGGCAGGGCCAGGTCTCGTTCGTGGTAGCCCTCCGGGAACAGTTCGTTGAGCGAGATGCCGCCCGGATTGCGGGTCGGTTTATAATGATTGATGATGGCCAGGGGAACCAGCATCGAGCGGCTCCAGGAACTCATCTCGTGAAAGTTCACATGAAACCACTCGCCGATCAGAATGACTTCGCAGGGAATGGTCGGAACGTATTTCCAGGGAAAGAGTCCCAGCAACGCGAGGTAGAGTTTGGAAAACGTGTTCATCCGGGGGATGCCCCCCAGGCTCATGGCCATCTCCCGGGCGCGCAGCATCCGGTTGTCCGTGAGCGGTGTTCCGGCGAGTTTCAGAGCCAGATAGGCCTTGATGGTGGCGTTCACCTCGGCCGGACCACCGTGATAGATGTTCCAGCCGCCATCGGGCAGTTGCATGGAAAGGATATGGTTGACGGCCTTGCGCTGCCATTCCGGGTCGACCCGGCCGTTCCAGTGGTGATACGCGAGGGTGTCCGAGACGAGGGTCGAGTCGACCATCAATTCCCCGATCCAGTAGCCGTCCTCCTTTTGTTCTCCGAGCAAATAGCCCTGGGACCGCTCCATTGCGGTCTTCAAGCGCCCTTCGAAACAGGGCTGTTTTTTGTGGTTTAACGCGGGGTTCGGAGTTGTGTTCCCGCGCCCTAGTTCTGCGAACACGGGGGTTAGAATGCCGAAGGCGATCCCGGAGTGTAAAGTTTATAAATCCGGCCGGTGGAAGGAATTTGAATCTTGAACTTTCTTTCCCGAAAGATAGGTTCGCGCACGATGAAATACGCCAAATATCACGCTTTGGGCAACGACTACCTGGTTCTCGATCCAAGAGCCGGCTGGGCTGACCTGAAGCCCGGGACGATCCGGCGGATTTGTCATCGTAACTTTGGGCTTGGGTCGGATGGCATCCTGTTGGGGCCGCTTCCGTCGGATTCCTGCCAGTTTGGACTGCGGATTTTTAATCCGGATGGAGGGGAAGCCGAGAAGAGTGGGAACGGGTTGCGGATTTTTTCCCGTTATTTGTGGGATTCGGGTCTGGTGCGGGATGCGGAGTTTTCCGTTGAGACCCTGGGGGGAATTGTTCGTGCGACCGTGTTTGATTCCGGAAAGACGGTCCGGGTTGAGATGGGCCGGGTGCGGTTCAACAGTCTGGAAATCCCGGTGGCGGGGGCCGATCGGGAGGTGATCAACGAGACGCTGGAGGTGGGGGGGCGGGAATTTCAATTTTGTGCCGCGACGGTGGGGAATCCTCATTGTGTGATCCCGACCACCGACCTGAGCCCTGATCTGGCGACCCGGTTCGGGCCGTTGATTGAGTGTCATCCGCTGTTTCCCAAACGCACCAACGTGCAGTTTATGAAGGCTCTCGATCGGAACAATATTCAGATCGAGATCTGGGAACGGGGAGCGGGGTACACGCTTGCATCGGGCAGCAGCAGCAGCGCTTCGGCCGCGGTGGCCCGCAAGCTCAACCTCTGCGATGATTCGATCACGGTGCATATGCCCGGGGGCAGGATTCAGATCGAGCTGGGAGCGGATGATTCGGTGCTGATGACCGGCCCGGTCACCCGGGTGGCTGAGGGCGTGGCTTCGAACGAAATGCTCGAGGCGGATCTGCCGGACTGAGACCCCGCGGAAAAATCGGGCTGGCCAAAACGTTCGATCTCTTCCAAGTTTCGGACTGCATTGGACACGATTCATGTTTAAAGGAACCTACACAGCAATTGTCACCCCGTTCAGGAAGGGGCGTCTGGACGAAGCGGCTCTGGACCGTTTGATTCAACTTCAGATCAAGGCCGGCGTGGAGGGCATTGTGCCCGCCGGGACCACCGGGGAATCACCCACTCTGAGCATCGAAGAGCAGAATCAGGTGATTGCCTGGTCCGTTCGCATGGCGGGGAAACGCATCAAGGTGATCGCCGGTACGGGCGGCAATTCGACGGCCGAGGCTCTGGAATTGACTCAGGCCGCGGAACGCGCCGGTGCCGACGCGTCGCTCCAGGTTGCGCCGTACTACAACAAACCGACGCAGGAGGGGCTTTTTCAACATTTTCGGACCATCGCCCGATCGTCCCGCCTGCCGATGGTTCTCTACAGTGTGCCCTCCCGGTGCGGGATTGAGATCGGGGTGGAGACGGTTCAGCGGTTGGTTCGCGAGTGCTCCAATGTGATTGGAATCAAGGAAGCCGGTGGGAACCCCGACCGGGTCAGCCAGTTTCGATCCGTGCTCGGAACCCGGTTCACGATACTCAGCGGAGATGATTCCCTGACTCTGCCCTTTATGTCCGTCGGCGCGGATGGTGTGATCAGTGTCGCCTCGAACGTAATCCCCAAGGAGGTCGCCAGAATGGTCCGAGCCTACGGTGCCGGAAAGCTCGCAGCGGCGCAGAAGATCCATTCCCATTATTTCGAGTTGTTCCGAGCCTTGTTCATTGAAAGCAATCCCGGCCCCGTGAAAGCCTCCCTGGCCATGCTGGGGCAGATCCAGGAGGATTACCGGTTGCCGATGGTCCGCCTGGCTGGCGAGAATCGCATCCGGTTGCGAAAGGTGCTTGGCCAATGTGGGGTTCTCAAGTCCGGTCGAAAATCCGGTTCCTAAATCCAATTCAAGTGCGACAGGGTGGCGGAGGACGTTCCTTTGCGCCCCGACACCGTAATTACCATGACCAAACTGCTCATCAACGGAAGCAAGGGGCGTATGGGCCAGATGCTCGTGGCGTGTGCCGCGCGCAATCCGTCCCTGGAAGTTGTTGCCCAGGCCGACCTGGGAGATGATCTGGCTTCGATGTTGGATCGGTGTGATGTCGTCATTGATTTCAGCTTTCATGATTCGACACCCGCTGTCGCCGAATTGTGCGGCGCATGGAACAAGGGCCTGGTGATAGGCACCACAGGGCATTCGGCGGATGAGAAGCAGCGGATACTGGCCGTGACGGCGCAAATCCCGGTGGTCTGGGCATCGAACTATTCGACAGGGGTCAATACGCTTTTCTGGCTGACGCGCAAGGCCGCGGAGATTCTCGGAACCGGGTTTGACCTTGAGGTTGTTGAAATGCATCACCGGTTGAAGAAGGACGCCCCCAGCGGTACTGCGGCCACACTGGCTGAAATTCTCGCCGAGGTACGGGGGCAACAGATCCGGGAGGTTCTTCGCCACGGGCGTGAAGGCATCGTGGGGGAACGAACCGATGCGGAGATCGGCATGCATTCGATGAGGGGCGGCGATGTGGTGGGGGATCACACCGTGGTTTTTGCAGCCAACGGGGAGAGGGTGGAACTGAGCCATCGGGCTTCCAGTCGCGAAACCTTCGCCAACGGTGCGCTGCGGGCAGCGGAATGGGTCAAAGGTCGGAAGCCGGGTCTGTTCGACATGCAGGATGTTCTGGGCCTCAAACAGGTGTCCAGGCCGCCCGCTTGACTAAAAGCTGGTGCTGTCCCAGTTCCAGCGACAGGCGGAGAGGGAATAGATCAGCAGGCAGAGCAGGCCCAACACAAGGGCGAGGGTGACCATGGGAACAATGACAACGGGCGGACTGCTGTTGGAATGGCTTCGGCGCTTGCGCTTGCGGTGATGTTTCTTGTGTGGTTCGCTCATCAAGTCACCTACAAATCAGCCTGTGTGGCCCCCCAGTCAAACAGCTGGCGTTGATACAAGGATGCACCGCTGCGGAAGTTCCTGGATTCAGCCCGGAGGCCAACTCATGGGCCGGCCTCCCAGGATATGGCAGTGCAGATGGGGTACGGATTCGCCCGCGTGAGGCCCGTTGTTGATGACTAGCCGGTATCCCGTTTCACGCAACCCAAGCTGCGCCGCGACCGCGGCCGCCTTCAGGAGCAGATGACCCAGAGTCTGTTGGTCTGATTCCGAGGCTTCGGCAATTCTGGGAACGGGCTTCTTGGGAACGATCAGGACATGAGTGGGAGCGGCCGGGTTTACGTCGTGAAACGCCAGCACGGTGTCATCCTCATAAACAATCCGGGCCGGGATTTCGCGGTCGATGATCTTTTGAAACAAAGTTTTGCTCATAAGCGCTGGGGTCCGGCGAACGAGGCTTGGGAGTTCAAGGGTTATCGGATCACCAGCCCGCAGGTGTCTGTTTTCCCGTCCCTGCGAAGGCACTGACGGATGAATTCGACGATCTGATCGTTGAGGTTCTGGCAGCGTCCGCTCCAGCGCCTGGCTCCCAGGAGGTGTTTGACACAGCCCCGAAGCCCTTCGAAACGCAGGAGATCGGGTGAGTGGGTGAGTTGGTTTTGGAGTTCGTTGCGCAATTCCGGGAAAAAGGCCAGTTCGAGGGCAACTTCGGACTCCGTGATCAGGTCCCGCAAATCGGAGACACTCACGCCCTCTTCCTGCTGCGGATCGCTGGTTCTTACATCGAGTCCGAGGGTGCGCAGCACCCGCTCCAAAGCAAGGGAAAAATCTGCAATCGAAACCGCGGTGCGCGCCAGGTCGTGCTTGAAATAGTGGACCACGGCGGCTGCGGCCTGCCGGACCAGGGCTGGATCGATCTGAGAGGCGGCGTTGCCAATCAGTTCGTTGGCCACCAACTCAGCCGAGCACGGGATGGTCTCGCCGGTGGAAGTCTGGATCAACAGATAATCATGGTGCAGTTGAATCATGGCTTCTCCTCGAGTTTCTTGATTTCCTGGACGAATTCAGTGACTTCCTGGAATCTCCGGTACACGCTGGCGAACCGGACGTAGGCCACCTGGTCCACCTGTCGCAGGGATTCCATCACCCGTTCCCCGATGGCCATCGAAGGCACTTCCTTGTCGTATTTGTTGTTAATCTCCGTGAGAATACAATCCGCCATCTCCTGGATTTGGATCTGGCTGACCGGACGCTTCTGACAAGCCTTTTTGATTCCGGAAACGAGTTTGTCCCTGGAGAATTCCTCGCTCACACCATCGCGTTTGGTTACCATGAACCCCTCGTGCTCGATCGCTTCGTAAGTGGTAAACCGGTAACCGC
>JAIPJX010000011.1 GCA_021733945.1 Verrucomicrobiota bacterium
CTCCCTGAAATCCGTGGTTAAATCCCCCTTCCCTGCAACCCGGCTCGCCGGGACGGTTCGCGCTACCCAAAAGCGGTAGAGGACTACCGCCGTCCAAGACGCTTCGCCTTGGTGGGGGGCGTGCACTCAACTTCGTTCGTCATCGACGAAGAATTCTGTCATGCACCCTCTGCGGGCAAGGGCCGGACAAACTTCATCGCACCGTTGTTTCAATGGGGCGAAGTGATGGTTCACGGCGTTTTGCCCGGCATCTTCAATTGCCTCGGCAACGTTCAATGCATGGCCGGCGGTCCACGGAGTTCACCGGGCGCATTGAGTTTCGGACGCGGACGTGCCTGGAATTTCTCGTAATTCCGTTCATGCAGGCTGGTGAGCTCGACAGGTTTTCCGGCAATGAAACAAGCCAGCGTGCGTGTGCTCGCCTGAGTGGGATCCCCGTTCGTCAGAATCAGATCGGCGGTCTTGCCGGGTTCGATCGAGCCAATGGCCGCGTCCAGTCCCAATATCCGGGCGGCGTCCAGAGTGATCGATTGAATGGCCCGTTCGGTGGAAAGCCCGTGGGCGACCGCCATGCCCGCATGCACCGGAAGTTGCCGGGCGAACTGCACGCCGTCCGTCGCGATGCAGAACAGAACTCCGGCCCGTTCCAGCGCGGCGGCGTTGGCGTAGCCGGAATTCCAGGGTTCGAATTGGTTGTCCGGAACGGCGAACACTTCGGTGAGAATCACCGGGATGTTGCGCGACGCCAGTTGGCTGGCGCATTTCCAGGCCTCACCACCGCCCAGGATCACGGGTTTTAATTCAAACACCTGGGCGAACCGCAATGCCTCCTGAATCTCCTTAAAAGAGTTGGCACGAAAAAACACGGGTTTGCCGCCGGTGACATACGGCCGCATTGCCTCAAGACCCAGGTCTCGCACCGCAGGGGCTGTGGCATTTCCGGAGGTGACTTCGGCATAATGACGGGCCCGATCGAAATAGGCTTCGATCTCGAGGATTGTTTTTTCGTGGTCCGTCAGGCGCTTCTCCCGATCGTCGGAAACCAGATTCGCCGGCAGCGAGGGCAGTCTGACCGCCAGTCCGGTTTCCTGGGCCCGCATCATTTCGGGCAGGCTCCATCCGGTCATTTGCACCACTCCGGAACGCCCGGAAACCACCCCGCCCTCCGGGATCAGATGAGCCGTGGTGATTCCTTCGCAGACGACGACCCCGATGTGTTCGCTGTGCGCATTAAACGCAGAAACAGCCTGCAAATCCGGTTGAAAACGTGCCAGTTCCCTGGCGTCGGCTGTCTGCGGAATCCCCGAGATCTCCACCATGCCCAGCTGTGAAGCCGCATTGATCAGACCCGGGAAAAGGTGCAGACCGGACGCATCCACAACGGCGGTATTCCGGGGAATATCCTGCCGTGGTCCGACAGCGCGAATGGTTCCGTTCTCGATCAGGACGAAGCCATCGGGGATTGGATCCGATGCCACCGGGTGAACCGTGGCACCCACGATTGCATACCGTCCGGATTTCGACAGGGGGATCTGCAACACGGGACGGGGCGGTGCGGGGATGCTCCGGGTGGCGGGACCCGGCTGCAAGGAGGCGAAATCGCTGCCGCATTCGGCGAAATAAATCTCCCCTTCGATCACGGTCATGACCGCGCGCGAGTGGGTGTCAAGCGGGTGGCCGTTGAAAACGGCGAGATCGCCGTCCTTGCCGGTTTCGATGCTTCCAATACGATCCCCCAGCCCGATCTGAATGGCGGGATTGAGGGTGATCAAACGAATCGCTTCGTCGGCCGTCAACCCGCCGAAGCGCAGCGTCTTGGCTGCCTCCAGGTTCAGGTGACGGATGACCTCTTCTGAATCCGAGTTGAGGCTGGTGACAATCCCGGCGCGGTGCATCATGGCGGCGTTGTAGGGAATGGCGTCAAAGGCTTCCTTTTTGTAGGACCACCAGTCGGAGAAGGTGGAGCCCCCCACCCCGTGGTTCAGCATCTCCGGAAGCACCCGGTAGCCCTCCAGCACATGTTGGAGAGTGGCCACACGAAATCCGTAATCCTCGGCCACCGTCAGCAGCCGCAGGATTTCGTCGGCGCGATAGCAGTGGCTGTGCACCCAGAGATCGCCATCGAGAATTTCATCCAGGGCTTCGAGGCGAAGGTCGCGCCGGGGCGGCGCGGCAATTTCGCCGGCCGTGGTTTTCTCACGGTAGCGGGTCCATTGCTCCCTGTAGTCCAGGGCATCGTTGAAGGCGCGCCGCATGGTCGCTTCGACTCCCATTCGGGTGTTGGGAAAGCGGGCGGGATTACGTTCACGAGTTACATTCTCGCCGAGCGCAAACTTCACGATGCGCGGTCCGGTCCGCACCAGCATTTCACCCGGTGACGAATTGTATTTGAGTTTCAGCACGGCGTTTTGTCCGCCAATGGAATTGGCGGAACCGTGCATGGTATGAATCGTTGTAACGCCACCCGCCAATGCCCTATGAATGGCCAACTGGGTGTGATCAACCACATCGGATTGGCGGACTTCGCAGGTGATCGACTGCGAGCCTTCGTTGATGCCGCTAACGGCCAGATGCGAATGGGGATCGACGATGCCGGGCATGATCCAGTAGCCCTCCAGATCGATCACCGTCGCCCCCGCGGGGACCTCCAGGTCCTGACCAATGGCGCTGATGCGGCCTTTGGTCACGAGCACATCGGTTTTTTCGAGAATTCCACGGGTCACAGGGATCAGGGTGGCGTTCTGCAACAGAAGGGTTCCGCCGGTGGACACGGGCTGTTTGCGGTCGCTGTCCGATTCGTAGCCCCAGGTGTTCGGGTTCGCGGGGCGATCCTCCTGGGCTTTCGAATCCCCGCCCTGTGGTTTGTCTTCCGAGCCCCCATCCCCGTCTGTTTTCGGCTTGGCTTCGGCCACCGCACCCTTGACGGGAAAACGGAACTCGGTGCCGTCGATGAAGACCGAATGCACCTCGCTTCCCGACGTTCCCAGGGGCGCGGTGAGCAGGGTCAGATTGGCGATGCCGCCGGTGGTGATGGTTCCCAGGTGCGACTCCATGCCGAAGATGCGGGCCGGGTGGATGGTCAGGGCGGCTAGAAGTTGTTCCGGACTCAAGCCCAGGTCGATGGCCTCCTGGATTCGTTTCCAGAAGAGATCGGGGGATTTGAGGTCACGACCGCTCAGCGCCACCGGCACTCCCGCTTCGAGCAGGTGCTGAACATTGGAGACCCGGGCATTCCACTCGCGCAGCCGTTCCTCACGCACAGCCTGAGGTTCAAAGAAGTTGTTTTCCCAGCTCCGATCCCAGGTGCGGGTCAATGCTTTTGTCTTCTTGTCTGCCGATGTTTTGGATGCATCGGAGGTGAGTTTGGGTTTTTCACCCCAATCCAATCCGGCAATGACCGGATAGTGCCCGTTGGCAAGCCGAAGGCTCAATTTCCAGGCTTCAGCCCCGCCGAGCAACACCGCGTCCTGTTGGAACTCCTCGGCCAGATCCAGGGCGTGATGGATTTGGTCCGGGGTGTTTGCCCAGAACAGAGCTTTCTGACGCCGCGCGATGAGTTGGCCGACCGACTGCATGACCGGATCGTAGGGAATCCGGTCGATGGCCGCGGGATGGCGGTTGAACAAGCCCTGGCGTTCCTGAACCCAGCGGGCATCAAGCATGGTCTGCCGGATGAGGGCAACGACCCCCATGGAGGAAGTCGGATAGGCCCGGGTGTCGGAGCGACCCTGCAGTCCGTTCCGACCGGGGGCGATCCACTGGGTGATGCGATCCCGGAGAATTGCGGAGCGCAGGGGATCCCCCGAGAGCTGGAGCAGGTCCCCCTGCCCGGCCATGATTCCGGTTTTGGGAGTGATCAAGGCCGAGGTAAAACCCGCTTTCCGGAGCGCCTCCAGTTTGTCCGAATCCGGGACCCACAGGTCGTCCAAAGTCCGGTGCGGCCAGATTCCGTTTCGATTGGCCAACTGCATGCCGGTACGGGGGCCCTGAGCGACGTCCTGTTCCGTGCGGGACAATCGCGCCATGTCTTCGGCTCCAGGGGGCGCCTCCTTGAGGCCCACATGGGAGGCGCCGTCGATGAAGCCGGCATAGCCCCAGAGGCCGGTGCCGTCGATTCGCAGGGCATCCGGAGGAATGGCTGCCGAGGGTCCGATCTGGTCGAAGCGGCCCTGGGACATGACGACCACGCCGGTCACGGCGGTGGCACCCGGTTTGGGGACGATCGTCAGGTTGGTGATGGCAACCGGAGTTTTGAAGACCGCCGAGAATCCGGCGTCCGAGGTGAGCCATCCGGCCAGGAGAACAATACAAACGGATTTGAGGTGCATAAAAGAAAATGGCTGGTTTCCGCGACGGTGGTTGGAACGAACCCTGCACGGATTGGCGGGAATGGTCGGGCGTGCGATTGGTCTGGCACCGGGAGTGCGGCGGGGCGGGCCCTGGGCCCGGGACGGCGCGGCGGATTCGATTTCACTCCAGATGATTTACTTCCAGAAAGCCCTGCAACTGGCGGATCCGGGTCGGATGGCGCATCTTCCGCAGGGCTTTGGCCTCGATCTGACGGATTCGTTCCCGGGTGACCTTAAACTGTTTGCCAACCTCCTCGAGGGTCCGGGAATATCCGTCCCCGAGTCCGAAACGTAATTCCAGCACCTTGCGCTCGCGCTCTGTGAGGCTGGTGAGCACATCACCCAGCTTGTCCTTGAGCAGGCTGTAACTGGTGATGTCTGAAGGATTCTCCGCCGCCTTGTCCTCGATGAAATCCCCAAAATTCGTATCATCGCTGTCTCCGATCGGTGATTGAAGGGAGATGGGCTGCTGGGCCATCTTGAGGACTGCGCGCACGCGTTCGACGGGGATTTCCATTTCCTCGGCGATCTCCTCGGGGTTCGCTTCCCGCCCGAAGTCCTGCACAAGCTGTTTCTGCACCCGCATGAGCTTGTTGATGGTTTCGATCATGTGCACCGGGATGCGGATCGTGCGGGCCTGGTCGGCGATCGACCGGGTGATGGCCTGTCGAATCCACCACGTGGCGTAGGTCGAAAACTTGTATCCACGCCGATACTCAAATTTCTCAACCGCTTTCATCAATCCCATGTTTCCTTCCTGGATCAGGTCCAGAAACGAAAGGCCGCGATTGGTGTATTTTTTGGCTATGGAAATCACAAGCCGGAGGTTGGCCTCGACCATCTCCGTTTTTGCCTCCAGCGCCTTGAGTGTGAAGTCCTGGAGTTCCTTGTAGGACACGAGGTAGTCCGAATGATGCATTCGGACAAACTCCTCCAGCGCCTGGATTTTCCGTTGTTCGGAGGCAATCACCGCCTGTTGATTGGGGTTCGTGCGCTGGCAATCGTAGTCGAGGATGGTCCGCAGGCTCATCAGGATTTTGTCGTGGATGTTGTCGGCCACGAGCGCCATTTCCTCGATCACCTTGTGTTTGTAGAAGAACTTACCGAAACTGCGCTGCAGTTTTTCGTCCGCCTTTTTAAAAACCGCCAGGCTTTTTTCCCGTTTGGCCTTGTTCGACGCTTTTTCCCATTCCGCAAACCGGTCGTCCACGGACTGATCGACCGCCCGGACATCCCGGACCAGCTTTCGAAGGGTGCGCAGGTGGTTTTCGCGGCTTTCGATCTTTTTATCGAGGATCACCCGGTCAAACCGTTCCTTGGGAGGTTCGGAAATCAGTTTTTCTGCGAGCGCAATGTGTTCCTTGCCCGCGAATCCAAAACCGTAGATGATTCGTTTGATCTCCGTCTCCGCACTCTCGATGCGTTTGGAGATTTCCACCTCCTGTTCCCGGGTCAGCAACGGCACCTGCCCCATTTGTTTCAGGTACATCCGAACCGGATCATCGAGGATGTCCAGCTTCGACTTGTCCTCCTCCTCCTCCGAGGGCTGTTTGACGCGGTCCACCTCGGCTTGATCGACAATTTCGACCTCCAACCCCCGGAGCTTGGTATAGATGTCATCCAGGTCCTCGGGAGTAATCAATCCTTCGGGAAGCGCATCATTGACGTCCCCATAGGTCAGATACCCCTGCTCCTTGGCCAGACGCAGGAGATCCCGGACGACGCCGGTGTAATCAATCGGGCCCTCTGCCGCCTCAACGGATTCCCGGGCATTTGTCCGTTTGGAAGGAATTCCGCCGGAAACAGGAAGGTTTTCGATGGCGTGTCCGTTTATCTTCGCCTTTCCGGAGCCGGCTGATCCTTTCAGGTTCGTCGCCGGGAGCACCGGGGACTTCGAGGGGGGCGGTTTGGAGGGCGGGCGTTTGGAGGTTCGCTGGGAAGTGGATTCCTTTGCCCGGAGACGTTGCGTTCTCCCTGCAGCCTTCGTTGATCTCTGAACCTTCGCTTTCGGCATAGTTTTTTCCTGCCCTTACCGTAACCACCCCGGATCTGACGAGCCGTCATATTGGCGGCGTGTCAACTCTAGTCAAGCAGGGAAAGTACGCTGTAAGAAACATATGTCTTTGATTGGGATGCGGATGGTGCAGTGTCTGGTTCGAACCGGTTGCCGGGTATCCGGATGAACTGCCCGAAGATTTCCCCCTTGTGAAAATATTCACAAAATCGCTTGCCTCGGTGTTTGCCTCATGTTTACTTGGAGCCGTCTCGGGCAGAGGGACGGACGGACGCCCCCATTCCAATGAACACGGAAATCGGATACAACTCCAAGATCGAGGGTGATCTTATTGTCACCCGCGCCGACGCGGTTCTCAACTGGTTTCGCAAGAACTCACTCTGGCCCATGCCGATGGGGCTGGCCTGCTGTGGCATTGAGCTCATGGCCACCGGCGCCAGCCGATACGACATCTCGCGGTTTGGTTCCGAGGTGATGCGGTTCTCTCCCCGCCAGTCTGACCTGATGATCGTTGCTGGTACGGTGACCTACAAAATGGCCCTCGCCGTTCGGAGAATTTACCAGCAGATGCCCGATCCAAAGTGGGTGATCGCCATGGGTGCCTGTGCTTCCACAGGCGGCATGTACCGCAGTTACGCGGTTCTCCAGGGAGTTGATAAGATTATTCCCGTGGATGTTTACGTGGCCGGATGCCCTCCACGTCCGGAAGCTCTGTTGGATGCATTGATCAAAATGCAGGGCATCGTTGCCAAGGAACCGCTCCTTTCCACACAAAAACGAGCTGCTTAACGGTTCGCGATCCAGTTTTAACCGCTCCAATCCCGATGTCGGCATTGATCCACGCAACTGAACTTCAGAAAAAATTTGGAGAGCTTGTACAGGGCCCTCTGGAGTTTCTTGGCGAAGTCACCCTGGATGTCACCGACTCAGCCAGGATTCACGAGGTCTGCCAGCACGCGAAAACCGAGCGGGGTTTCGATTATCTGATTGATGTTTCCAGTGTCGATCATTTTGGCGAAGAACCCCGGTTTACAGTGGTCTACGAACTTTACGGACTGAAGCATCAATGCCACCTGCGCCTCCGGACTTCGGTCTCGGAGGAACAAGCCGAACTCCCCACGGTCTCGTCGGTCTGGCGGACAGCCGAATGGCACGAACGGGAAGTTTACGACATGATGGGCATCCGGTTCTCGGGTCACCCGGACCTGCGTCGCATCCTGATGTGGGAGGGTTATCCGTACTTTCCGCTTCGGAAAGATTTTCCGCTGGCAGGCAAACCGACGGATCTGACGGACGTCGCGTTTACCGAACGGGCGCCTCTGCAGGGTGGGCCATTTGTGACCACTCCCGGTGCTCCGGACGCAGTGCATAGGGAACCACGGTCAAAAACAGACGCATGAGCACCGTTGAGGAAATGGAATTTAAGGACACGGCGAAGGCGGCGCTCGACGCGGCGTACGCCGGTTCCGACGATCAGGATCTGGATGGGGAGAAGATGGTTCTCAACATGGGTCCATCCCACCCTGCAACCCATGGGGTGCTGCGACTGCTTCTGGAACTGGATGGTGAAATGATCACCAAGGCGACCCCGGATGTTGGTTTTCTGCACCGCGGCGACGAAAAAATCGCCGAAAACATGACTTACACCCAGTTCATCCCTTACACGGACCGACTGGATTACCTCGCGCCATTGGCAAACAACGTGGCCTATGTCCTGGCGGTTGAGAAGCTCATGGGCATTCAGAACGATCTGCCTCCCCGCTGCCAGTACATCCGGGTGATCTGCTGTGAACTGGCGCGCATTTCGGCGCATTTGCTCGGGCTCGGTGCCTTTGCGATGGACGTCGGAGCAATGACGGTCTTTCTATACACGTTCACCGAACGGGAAAAAATTTACAACCTCATCGAATCGCTGACGGGTGCCCGGTTCACCACCACCTACACGCGCATTGGCGGTTTGTCCCGGGATCTGCCCGAAGGCTGGACCGGCCAGTTGAGAACGTTCCTGGGCGAGGTGGTGGCCAATTTTGATGAATCGGAGAAGCTGCTCACCCGGAACCGCATTTTTGTGGATCGGACCCGTGATGTCGGTGTGATTTCACGTGAATTGGCGATCGACAGTGGATTGTCCGGTCCCAATCTGCGCGGGAGCGGGATCGATCACGATCTCAGAAAAGCGCATCCCTATTTGGTCTACGGAGAGCTTGACTTCGACGTCCCCCTCGGGTCGGTGGGAGACAGCTACGATCGCTATCTGGTGCGCATGGAAGAAATGCGACAGAGCGTTCGCATTCTGCACCAGTGCCTCGACAAACTGCCCGGCGGGCCCGTGAGCATTCCGGACGGCAAAACGGTGCTGCCCCCGAAGGAGAAGGTTCTGACCCGGATGGAGGAGTTGATTCATCAGTTCATGATTGTAACGCAGGGAGTGGACGTGCCTCCGGGGGAAATCTATTTCGGTGCCGAAAACCCCAAGGGCGAACTGGGCTTTTTCATTCACAGCAAGGGCGGTGGCACGCCTCACCGGCTCAAGATTCGAGCCCCTTCCTTCGTGAACCTGAGCGTACTCCCTCACTTGCTGCCGGGACACATGGTCAGTGACACGGTGGCGATTCTCGGATCTCTCGACTTCGTGATGGGAGAATGCGATCGATGAATGCAATGGCTTTTTCAGTCCCAAAAAAGATTGAGGCGGAGATCGATGCGTTGATCTCGCATTACCCCGAGAAACGCAGCGCTTCGCTGATGATCCTGCATGCGCTGCAGGATCACTTTGGATATGTGTCGGGCGAGGCGATGGAATGGACGGCTGCGAAGCTGGAACTGCAACCGATCAACATCCTGGAGTTGGTGACGTTTTATCCGATGTTTCGGCAGTCTCCCATTGGTCGGTATCACCTCAAGGTCTGCCGCACGCTCAGCTGCGCCCTCGGGGGGTCGCATCAACTGCGCCGTGGGCTCTGCAAGAAACTCGGTTTGCCCGAGGACGGACACGGTCCCGCCACCACGGCTGATGGAAAATTCACGGTCGAATTTGTCGAGTGTCTGGCCAGTTGCGGCACGGCACCGGTGATGATGTGCAACGAGGAAACCCATGAAGCGGTCTCTGCCGAAAAGGCGGAATCCATTTTGGCAAAATGCAATTAACCAATGCCATGGCCGCTGAACGGCTTCTGACGCGGGAGAGATCCAGGAGGATTGGTTGCCGAACATGGATTCGAACCATGACAAGCAGATTCAGAATCTGCTGTGCTACCGTTACACCATTCGGCAATCCAGAAGGACAAAACCTAGAGGAAAAGTTTAAAGAGTCAAGCAGTCTGAGCAAAGTGTTTCAAATCTGTGGTTTCAGCACGGTTCAGCGGGCCGCAACATCGAATTTCATTCCAACTCATTGTTAGCCTTATGGCCAAGGAATACCGCCTCATTCTCAAAAATATCGATTCGGATGGATACACTCCGGATCTGGAATGTTATGTGCGGCACGGCGGTTATCAGACGCTCCAAAAGGCACTAAAACTGCCGCCTAAAATTGTTTCCGAAGAAAAAACCATTTCCGTTCCGGAGCAGATTCGGGATGAAGTCAAACTCTCCGGACTGCGGGGTCGCGGGGGTGCCGGATTCTCCTGCGGTTTGAAGTGGTCGTTTGTGGATCGCAAAAGCGGCAAACCCATCTACCTCATCTGCAACGCAGACGAATCCGAACCGGGCACGTTCAAGGATCGGCAGATCATTCACAAGGATCCGCATCAGTTGATCGAGGGAATGATTCTTTCGTGCTATGCCAACGACGTAAAAATCGCCTACATCTACATCCGCGGAGAAATGGCGGAAGGTGCCAGGATCTTGAATCGCGCACTGGACGAGGCCCGGTCGAAGAATTTTCTCGGCAAAAACATTCTCGGCAGCGGCTATGACCTCGAGATTCATGTGCATCGCGGTGCCGGTGCCTACATCTGCGGCGAGGAAACCGGACTGATCGAATCGCTGGAAGGCAAACGCCCCTATCCCCGGATCAAGCCCCCGTATTTCCCCGCCATCCTCGGCCTCTACATGTGCCCCACGATTGTCAACAATGTCGAAACGTTGTGCGCCGTGAAGCATATCGTCGACATGGGGGCCAGCGAATACGCAAAACTCGGTACACCGAACAACACCGGCACACGCATCGTTTCCATCAGCGGCCATGTCCGGAAACCCGGTTACTATGAAATCGAAGTCGGTGCCGCGACTCTGGGAGAACTGATTTTCGATTTCGCAGGGGGACTGCACGAAGGACGCCAGCTCAAGGCGATCATTCCCGGTGGATCCTCGGCCAAGGTGTTCCGGGCCGGCGAAAAATTTAAGATCAAGAAGCGGGGCGCAACCGGAGCAGACACCGAACAGGAGATCGATCTGCTCGATCTTCCCTATGATTTTGATTCCATCATGGCCGCCGGCAGCATGTCCGGCTCCAGCGCCATCATCGTGATGGATGACTCGACCGACATCGTCGAAGCCCTGGCCAATCTCTCCGAGTTTTACGCCCATGAAAGCTGCGGCCAGTGCACTCCCTGCCGTGAAGGGTCTCTCTGGATGAGCAAGGCGCTCAATCGTCTGGCCTCGGGCAACGGACGCCGCGAGGACGCCGATTACCTGCTCCGCATCGCGGACAACATCCCCGGCGGTCGCACCATCTGCGCCTTTGGGGAGGCCTGTTCCTGGCCGGTGCAGAGTTTCGTCCGCAAATTCAAAGACGAGTTTGAAGCCAAGGGAGCCCAGGCCGAGGCCCGTCGCAACTCGGGAGCCGGCACCGCGCAACCGTCCACCGCCCTGCCCGCTCATTCCGCTTGAGACCCGCAAAGCAACCAGCCGCCATGCCGCCTACAGCCACCCAGGAAACCGAAACCCAAGCGCCGGTGATCGATACCATCGCGATCAAGGTCGACGGTCGTGAGATTTCGATTCCCAAGCTGTCGGTCGACCCGATCTCAGGCCGCCCGGTTCCCACCACGATGATCCAGGCGTGTGCCGCTGCGGGTGTCGAGGTTCCGCATTACTGTTATCATCCCAAGCTGCCTGTCTCGGGCAACTGCCGGATGTGCCTGGTGGAATTCGGCACACCGGCAATGGGGCCGGACCGCAAACCGATTCTCAACGCGGATGGCACCTCGAAGATCGCGAAATCGCCCCGACCCGCCATTGCGTGCGCCAGTCCGGTTTCCCCGGGCATGGAGATCTACACGACGACTCCCGGTGTGAAGGAGATGCGCACGAGCATCCTTGAATTTTTACTGATCAATCATCCCCTGGATTGTCCGATTTGTGATCAGGCGGGTGAATGCAAGCTCCAGGAGTATTCCATGGAGTACGGGCAGGCCGAAAGCCGGTTTGCAGAAACCAAGGTGCACAAGCCCAAGCAGGTCGATCTGGGGCCGAGGATCATGCTTGATGACGAGCGTTGCATTCTCTGCACTCGCTGCATCCGGTTCACGCGTGACATCGCAGGCGACGACGCCCTGGGCATCCTCAACCGCGGCGGTCACAACACGCTCAGCCATTACCCCGGCAAACCGTTTGATAACAATTACACGCTCAACACCGCCGACATCTGCCCAGTGGGGGCGCTCACCTCCAAGGATTTCCGGTTCCAGATGCGCGTCTGGTTCCTCAAGGAAACCAACAGTGTCTGCACCAGCTGCGCCACAGGCTGCAATATCAAGATCGGTTCCCGCGAAGACCGCATTTACCGGTATGTGCCCCGCGACAACGACTCCGTCAACTCATGCTGGATGTGCGACGAGGGCCGGTTGAATTACAAATGGATTGGACGCGAGGACAGGATTCAGACCGTGTCGATCCGGAAGGCCGGGGGCGGGTTGGAAAGCTCTTCCTGGACTGAGGCGTTGAAACACGTCACCGGACTGCTGAAACAGGCAACCCCCGGTTCGGTGGCGATCATTGCTTCGGCACGTCAGACCAACGAGGAACTGTTCCTTCTGTCCACCCTGGCGAAGAAACTCGATGCCCTGACGGATGTGGTTCCTCGTTCCGGTCAGGCGGACGCGCTGCTCGTGAGTGCGGACCGCAACCCCAACACAACCGGGGCTGCCCTGACCGGGTTCATCACGGCCAAACCCGGTTCCATTCTCCCGAAAATCGCCGAATCCATTCGTTCGGGCAGGATCAGGACGCTGTTGGTCATCGGTGAAGATGTCACCCGGCATGGTCTGGACGCAGCGTTGTTGGGCAAGCTCGACACTCTGGTGGTGAGCGATATCCTGCCCAATGCAACCACCGCACTGGCCCATGTGCTCCTGCCCGGACGCGCGCATGCCGAAAAACGCGGCACGTTCACCAATATCAAAGGACGGGTGCAGAAGTTTATGCGAGCCGTCGAGGCACCCGGGGAAGCCCGTGCGGAATGGGAGTTTTTGCAGGAACTGACGACGCCGATCACCGGACAGGCGGGGTTTGCGGGCATCGAAGCCCTCTTCAACCACATGGCCGCCGAGCGACCGGGGTTGAAACACCTGACCTGGAGCGATCTGAAAGACTCCGGCGCGACCGCGTCTGGGAGCGAGGGATAACCGATCATGAGCTGGATTGAACATCTGAGCCCCACCCAACAGTTCGTGCTGTTCAGCACGCTGAAGGTGCTGTGTGTGATTGTGGTGCTTCTGCCCACCATTGCTTATTCGGTCATGGCGGAACGCAGGGTATCCGCCGCCATTCAGGACCGGGTCGGTCCCAACCGGGTCGGACCGTTCGGACTGCTTCAACCGCTGGCTGACGGTCTCAAGTTCATTCTCAAGGAGGACTTTACTCCGGCCCATGTGCGCAAGGTGTTTTTCTGGATTGCACCCGCGGTCGCCATGGTCCCCGCGTTCATGACCATGGCGGTGATCCCCTTTGGATCGACCCTGGGGGCCCAGAAGATGGTCATTGCGGATCTGAACGTGGGCATCCTTTACACCTTCGGCATCGTGTCCCTCGGTGTCTATGGCATCATTCTGGCAGGCTACGCTTCCAACTCCAAATACCCCTTCCTGGGCGCCATTCGATCCACTGCCCAGATGATTTCCTACGAAATTGCGATGGGACTGTCGGTCATCCCGGTTTTCCTGTGCGTGGGCGATCTCAACCTGGGACAGGTCATTTCGTATCAGAGCAATCACGGTTGGCTGGTGCTTTACGCTCCGGTTTCGTTCGTGATTTTTCTGGTGGCTGCATTCGCTGAAACCAACCGGCTCCCGTTCGATCTCCCCGAGTGTGAAACCGAACTGGTGGCCGGATACCACACCGAATACAGTTCCATGAAGTTTGCCCTGTTTTTCCTCGGGGAATACGCCAACATGATCGCCGCATCGGCCATGATGGTGACGCTGTTTTTCGGCGGATGGACCCTTCCGTTTTTTGGGCTGGATCAACCGGCGACGGGTATTCTGGGTGGGTTTTTGCACATTGGCATTTTTATGGGCAAGATGCTGATGTTCATGTTGCTGTTCATCTGGGTGCGTTGGATGTTGCCGCGTTTCCGGTATGACCAGCTGATGGATTTGGGCTGGCGTCGCTTTGTTCCGCTGGGATTGGTGAACATTGTCGCCACGGCAATTTTCCTGTGGATGCGAGCCTAGCGGGCGGAATCTGAGGGACTGCATGATTGTAAAACGACGAGCATTAAGTTTTTGGGAGCGGCTGTATGTGCCGGCGCTTCTGGGCGGCATCAAGGTGACGCTCGGTCATTTCTTTAAGAAGAGCGTGACCATGCAGTATCCGGAGGAAAAATGGACCGTTCCGGAGGGCTACCGCGGAGCTCCCTATCTGGTGAAGGACCAGGAGGACCGGACCAAGTGCGTTTCCTGCCAGCTCTGCGAATTTGTCTGTCCTCCCAGGGCCATCACCATCACTCCGCCGGGACCGACGGCTTCGGCCGAAGCGGGCAACGTGGAGAAGATGCCCAAGGAATTTGAGATCAACATGCTCCGGTGCATCTTCTGCGGGTTCTGCCAGGAGGTCTGCCCTGAAGAGGCCATCTTCCTGATGAAGGATTATTCGCTTACAGGGACCAACCGTGAGGAAATGATTTACAACAAGGAAAAACTCCTCTCGCTGGGTGGCATCCACCAGGATCCCATCCAGAAATGGAAACAAAAACTCAGGGAAGCCCGGGAACAGGGCATCGGGGCCGAGGGCCATTCTGACAAGGTCGACCCATGATCCAGGACGTCCTATTTTATTTGTTCGCGTTCATGACGCTGCTCAGCGCCGTGCTCGTCGTGGCGAATCCGGTGAGTCGCAACCCGGTGACCAGCGCCATGTTCCTGGTGCTCACCATTCTGTTCATGGCCGGACTGTTTGTGCAGCTTCACGCGTTCTTCCTGGCCGCCGTCCAGATTCTGGTTTATGCCGGTGCCGTGATCGTGCTGTTTTTGTTTGTGATCATGCTCCTTGACCTGAAGGAGGAACAATCGCGTCGTATTGGGAAACTGGGAAGCGTTCTGGGGCTTGTGTCCGTGGGCGTCGTCTTTGTTCTGTTCAACCGGGCCCTGAGCGGGCTCCCCGCCAAAGTCCCCGGAGCAACCGGCCAACCCAGCCTGGAGGGACTGACCGCTCCGCTCGGTCACGCTCTGTTCAAGCAGTATCTGCTGCCCTTCGAGATCCTCTCGGTCCTCCTCCTCGTGGCCATGGTCGGCGTCATTCTCCTCAGCAAAAAGGATCTGCGATGACCAGCATTGGATTGGGACATTATCTTGTGGTGAGTGCGGCGCTGTTTTGCATCGGCCTGTTCGGCGTCGTCACACGCCGGAGCCTGCTGGTGATCTACATGTCCCTGGAACTGATGCTCAACGCCGCGAACCTCGCGTTGGTGGCGATGTCGCGGTTCAACGGAAATCTTGACGGACAGATCATGGTCTTTTTCACCATCACCGTCGCCGCCGCCGAGGTTTCGGTGGGACTGGCCATGATCGTGGCGCTGTGTCGCAAGCGCCGGTCGGCGCACGTAGAGGACCTTACAACGTTGAAGCTCTAGATGAGTTACGCATTTCCATGGTTCGTTCTGTTTCTGCCGCTGTTCGCAGCGGTGGGCATCGTCCTGTTCACCCTCAAGAACCGGAATGTCAGCGCCACGATTTCCATTGCGGCGATCGTCGGCGGCTTTTTTCTCACACTCCTCTTTCTTGTGAACCACGGATGGACCCCCGGGCGAAACGAGGTCAACTGGCTCTGGATGGTTGTGGGAGATCTGCGCATTGAATTTGGTCTGCGGCTTGATCCGTTGAGCCTGCTGATGCTGCTGGTGGTCACCGGCGTGGGCGGGGCCATTCACATCTACTCGCGCGGTTACATGCACGACGACCCGAATGCGGGCCGGTATTTCGCATCCCTCAGTCTGTTCACCTTCTCGATGCTGGGGGTGGTGCTGTCCACGAACTTTGTCCAGATGTTCATCTTCTGGGAACTGGTCGGGGTATCAAGCTATCTGCTCATTGGCTTTTGGTATGCTCGTCCCTCAGCCGCGGACGCCTGCAAAAAGGCGTTCCTGACCAACCGCCTCGGCGATTTCGGATTTCTCTGGGGGATCCTCATGGTCTGGGGGGCCCTGGGATCCGTTAATTTCGTTGAACTGGAAGCGACGCTGAAGGCCAATCCGGTGGCTCTGGGTTCCCTGGCAACCGCCGCCGGTTTGCTCGTGTTCTGCGGTGCCCTTGGAAAATCAGCCCAGTTCCCACTCCATGTCTGGCTGCCCGATGCCATGGAAGGTCCCACCCCGGTGAGCGCTTTGATCCATGCTGCGACCATGGTGGCGGCCGGTGTTTACATGCTCTGCCGGGTGTTCTTCATCTTCAACGGACCCGCGCTCGAGGTGATCGCCTGGATCGGCGGGTTTACCGCGCTCATCGCGGCGTTGATGGCGACCCGCCAGGATGACATCAAACGGATCCTTGCGTATTCCACCCTTTCCCAGCTCGGTTACATGGTGATGGCGGTTGGGTTGCAGGGAACCGTTCCGGCGATGTATCACCTCACCACCCATGCCGCCTTCAAGGCCATGCTGTTCCTCGGGGCTGGATCCGTGATCCACGCCATGCATCACGAACAGAACATCTGGAAGATGGGCGGACTGCGTGAGCGCATGCCGATCACCTATCGCACCTTCCTGCTGGGCACGCTGGCCTTGTGCGGGGTGCCTCCGTTCAGCGGGTTCTTCAGCAAGGACGAGGTGTTGACCCAGGCTTTCGAACACAATCCGGTGTTGTTTGCCATCGCAACCCTGGTGGCCATGCTAACCACGTTTTACATGTTCCGGCTGGTTTTTGTGGCGTTCCGCGGAGGCCATCGCGCCGATGCCGCCAGCCACGCCCACGAATCGCCGGGGGTCATGACCTGGCCCCTGATGTTCCTGGCCATCCCAACCGTGTTCGCCGGATTCTGGGGCATCGAAACCCTCCTTGCCCACCAGTTTGGCGGGGCTGCCGTGCATGCTTCGGGCTCGATGCTGGACCATCTGTTCAGCCCTTTCAACCACGCCCCCGCATCGGCGTTCCTCGGTCTGGGTGCCGTCGGAATCGGATTCCTGCTCGCACAACGCCTGTATGCCAATGCCGAGACGGACCCGCTTCCCGAAAAGCTAGGCTGGGTCAGCGAGTTTGTCCGTGATCGCTTTTACCTGGATGAACTTTACGCCATCCTCATTCGTATCACCCACGACGCGCTGGCACAGGTCTCCGACGCTCTGGATCGCTGGGTCGTGAGCGGATTCCTTGTAAAGGGGACCCACGGGTCGGTTGAGTTGCTTGGACGGGGCCTGCGCCTCCTGCAAACCGGCAGTCTGCAAACCTACGCCCTGATGTTCGCGGTGGGGGTCGCCGCTCTCCTGTATTTCCTGCTCGGAGGCGCGCAATGAACGCCTGAGCGTGTTCCCATAACATGTCGACCATTACCTACATTCTCCTTTGGCCGCTCCTGGGTGCTGTCTGCGTAGCCGCCCTGCCCGGTTCGTTTCGGTTCGCCATCCGCTCCATCGCGCTTGCAACGACGTTCATCTCGATGATTCTGGCGATCCTGCTGTTTGTCGGGTTTGACGCCTCGGTAGCCGGACCGCAGTTCGTTCAGAAGGTTCCCTGGGTTCAGGCACTTGGCATCAGTTATCATGTGGGGGTGGATGGCCTGAACATCGGACTGCTTCTCATGGGGGCCATTGTCGCGTTTACCGCCGCCTGCATGTCCTCCGAGATCGAGACACGGCTCAAGGAATACTACATTCTTCTCCTGGTCATGACCGTTGGCATCCTGAGTGCGTTTGCTTCCCTGGACCTGTTCTTCTTCTACTTTTTCCATGAACTGGCCCTGATCCCGACCTTCATCATGATTGGGCTGTGGGGCAGGGGCGAGAACCGGAACTATGCCACCTACAAGATCACGATATATCTCAGCATTGGCGCCCTGCTCGCGTTGATCGGTCTGATCTCCATCTACGTTCAGACCGGCGCCCGAACATTCGACATCATCGAACTGACGCGGTTGGTGTCCGCAAAACCAATCGGAGCGCAATCCCAGGGGATCATCTTCCCGTTTCTTCTGTTCGGTTTCGGCATTCTGGTGTCTCTCTGGCCTTTTCACACCTGGGCACCCCTCGGGTACGCCGCGGCGCCAACGGCCACCGCCATGCTGCATGCGGGCGTCCTGAAAAAATTTGGCTTGTATGGCCTGATTCGTGTCGCCATTCCCCTGCTGCCCGATGCAGCCCGAGACTGGACGCAGGTGTTGGCCCTGCTCTGCCTGGGCAACATCCTTTACTGCGGGTTTGTTGCGATGCGCCAGAAGAACCTGCTGCTTCTGATTGGAAATTCCAGCGTGGCTCACATGGGTTTTGTATTCCTTGGCATTGCTTCCCTGAGCCTGGTGGGAATCACCGGCGCTGTGTTGGTGATGATTGCTCACGGATTCCTGGCCGCCCTGACCTTTGCCCTGATCGGTTTCCTCCATCGTCAGACCGGCACCGTGGAAATGGATCGCCTGGGCGGACTGCTTCCCCGGATTCCCTTCGTCGGCGCGGTGATGATCATGGCGATGCTTGCCGGATGCGGTCTTCCGGGGTTTGCCAATTTCGTGGGTGAGGTCACCGTCTTTTTCGGGGCCTGGAAGGTATTTCCTGTTATTACGGTGCTGGCGCTCTGGGGAGCCCTGGTGATTGGCGGCGTTTACATGTTGCGCGCCATTCGAACGGTCTTCCACGGTCCGGCGACCACTGCGTTTGAGTCTCTCAAGGACGCCGTGCATCCCCTCGCCCGTCTTTCATTTGTATTACTCCTGGGAAGCCTGCTTTTGTTCGGATTTTTCCCGCGCCTGCTATCTGACAAGATTCGGCCCGCCGCCGATCAGATCGCCGCCATGGTGGCGCCGCGGGAGACCACCGCACCGGTGCTGGCCGGAACCTCAGCAGCCACCGACGAACCGATTTTGCGACGATGAACGTCTCCCTGACCATACTTGAAATTGCGGTCATCCTGTTGGGATTAACCATCCTGCTGGTGGATCTCTGGCTGCCGACCCAGTACCGCCGGCTCCTTGGATACACGGCTGCGGCCGGTGTGGTCGCCATCCTCATCGGGAGCTTCTGGATGCCGGTTGGTGAAGCCGAGTTCGCGTTCGGCAGGATGTATATCTTCGATCCGCTGGCGCTCTATTTTAAGAGGTTTTTCCTGTTAGCGGCCGCAATTGTTCTGGTGCTGACCGTGGATTTTTCGGAACGACTGCCATCGGGAATCAGCGAGTACTACGCGCTGAGTCTGTTTGCACTCTCCGGCATGATGTTCGCGGCGTCAGCCAACGACTTTATCCTCGTGTTCGTCGCGCTGGAACTCATCACGATTACCTTCTATATTCTGACCAGTTTCCAGCGCAACCGGCTGACCTCGCTGGAGGCTGGGATCAAGTATTTGATTCTCGGTGCGTTGGCGACCGGGTTTACCGTATACGGGATTGCGTTGATCTTCGGCACTGCGAATGCCACCAGCTTCAGTGTCATTGCGTCCAAAACCGCGGATCTCGCCGGAAACCCCCTGTTCCTCCTCGGCACGCTCCTGGTCCTGGTCGGGGTCGGGTTTAAGATTGCCGCATTCCCATTCCAGATGTGGGCACCTGATGTTTATCAGGGTGCGCCCGCCCCCACCGCCGCGTTTCTGGCCGTTGGTTCCAAGGCCGCCGGCATGGTGCTCCTTCTGCGGATTCTCTTTGGTGTGATCCCTCAAATCACCATCAATTGGACCGCCCTCCTGATGGCCGTGTCCGGTCTGACCATTTTATACGGGAATCTGTGCGCCATCCCACAGCGAAGTCTGAAACGCCTGCTGGGTTATTCCAGTATTGCCCATGCGGGTTACATGCTGCTGGGAATCATCGCGGTCAACCAAGCCGGGTCCACTGCCGTCCTGTTCTACCTCGTCGGGTATCTCTTCACCGTGCTGGCCGCCTTTGGTGTGATCTGCGTGGTGATGCGAATCACGGACAGTGACGACCTGAGCGCCTTTGCCGGGTTGCATTCAAGATCCCCGCTTCTGGCCGCCGCACTCGGATTCTCGATGGTGTCGCTGGCTGGAATCCCACCGCTTGCCGGATTTTTCGGGAAATTCCTCCTGCTCCGTGCGCTTCTGGAACAGGGAACAGCCTCACACTACTGGCTGGCGCTGGTGGCTCTGATCGGTGTGGCGATGTCGCTCTACTACTATCTGGGCATCGTGCGAACGGTGTATTGGACGAAAGCTCAATCGAACGATCCAATCATCACCGTTGCCGGTCCGATACGCTGCGTTCTTTACGGTTGCATCGCTGCAATGTTGTATCTTGGGATCTTCCCAAACATGATTGTGAACGCGGCCGTTCGGGCATCCCTCGCTTTTCAACTCTGAAGCGGGACTCCGGCGACGTCGGGGTCGCATTCATTTTGTTCCTGCGGTTCTTACCGTTTGTTTTTTCCTGGGAGGTGCCTGTTCCTGTTTCGTCACCGCTCGGCTTCATTTCGACACCCTGCGGATTGCCGGATTTGCGTACGTTGGATCCGGGCTTCTCTGGACGGTGAGCAAACACGTCCTTTTGCCGGCGATGCAAAAACGTCTGCCATCCTGATCAGGGCAGTTCCACCACTCGGAAGAACCGGACCTCCTGGGCTTTGCTCACCGGAACACCCAGGCTCGTTGTGTTCGCCGTGTATTCATCCACGGATGCCCAGTCGGTTGTTCCCAAATCATCCAGCACCTCGAGACGATACCGTTTTCCGGGTGTCGTCGGCCAGGAGATCATCAAACCGGAATCCGTCGTCCCCAGTCCCACTGCCAAACCTGTCGCCGCTTCGACAACGACCGTAAAACTTCGGGTGACTCCCAGGACTGGAATGCCGTCGTCGACAAGCTGCACGGTCACCCTGAAGCGTCCCGCCTTGTCCGGCGTCCAGAGAAGATGACCGGTCGAGTGGTCGAGCATCATGCCGTCCGGGGCGTTCAGGAGTTCGAAACGGAGCGTCTGGAACGGACCGTCCGGATCGGATCCGGTCAGCGTGAGATCAAGGGTCCTGCCCACCGGGAGCGTCTGATTCCCAATCGCTGTGAGCATGGGAGCACGATTCGGCGTCAGCTCATTCGCGACGCCCGGGCTTGGAGAAGTAACGTCTGCCAGGCGTTCGAGATTCCCGGGATTCGGGATCTTCGCTTCCCCAATCGCGCCACCGCTGTAACGGATGTAATCAATCACTCCCAGTCCACCGGGTTGCTCCCGACTCAGGAGGATGATCCCGTTCGAGGGATCCAACCGGAAGGATGTGTGGAACTCACCTCCTGAGGATTCGCCGGATTCGCCGTCGGCGATGACGACCAGATATCCATCCGCCGGGATGGATGTGCCTTCGGGAAAACGAAACGCGCCCGGATTCGTCAGGGTGTTCCCGAGGGTCCATCCGGTGAGCACCGCAGCCAGCGGGGAACGGTTGTGCAATTCGATCCAGGGTTCCTGCTCGCCCGAGCTGTCCGTCAACGGACCAGTCGGCCCGGGATAAACTTCGTTTAGAATGACGTCGGCAATCGCCGGCAGTTCGCGCTGGATGTTGTTCTTTGCCCCCGGAGTGAAGGCAGAAACAGAGCCTCCCTCCATTCGAAGCTCCGCGCCAAACACGATGTCCGAACTTCCGGAATTGTTCTGATGCACCTCCACGGCGAAGACGTTTTCACCCGAGATCAACGCATTTCCGGGGAGGCTGACCGGCCCCTGGAGCGCGGCGTTGCTGATCACCCGGGGCGTGCTGGTTGTAAAATCGATCTCCGCCCCAGGATCGATGTTCTCCCGATGAATTTCCTGTCCGTTCAAATAAAACACCGCTCCGTCGTCGATGATCGTCGAAAGTTGGAGCGTGGCGTTCGCAGGGAGGGACGGCAGCGTGAACCGCGTCCGGAAATAGTAGGTCAACTGACCCAGTTTCAGGGCGGTGTTCTTCGGTGCCGGAAGATTGGAACCCTCGACATACAGAAGCCCTGGACCGGATGACCAGGATCCATCGTCGAAGCCCGGGGACCGCCATGCTGCGGCCAGCGGTCCGTCCTGATAATACTTCCAGGTGCCGGTCATTTGCAGCAGATCCCGGGGACCGGTGTAGGTTGTCGCTGCGGACCAGTTGGCCGGATGATCATTGTCCACCAACGGATCGATGAGTTGCAGCGAGGCACCCTGCCCGGCGGCAGCGGACGGCCACGGCGGACCCGGTTCGTATCGCACGGAGTCCAGCGCTTCATCGGGGACTCCGCCGCTTCCAGGGCGAACCAGGCGGAGCAGATCCCCTTCCTGTCCCAGGCTCCCCGACCAGGCACCGGCAAGTTTCGGAACAGGACCGTATACATTGCGAAACGTTTCCGCGTTTTCGGCAACGCACAAGAACCCTCCCGGCTCGAGCAGGGTTCCATTTGCAAACGCATAGACAATCCCCAGGCCTCTCAATTCAATTCCGGACAAATTTTGAGCGGTCGTCGAGGAAGGGTTCACCAATTCGACATAACGACCCGATTCCGCCAGGGGTTGATGCATGATCTCATTGATCACAGCCCTGAAGAGTCCTCGCGTCACAATTCGAAACGTCTGCCGGGCCGCAAGACTGCCTGGCCCCGAATCAGTGACGACAATCGTGACGGCATCCGTGGCGGATCCACGGTCGAGCGGGACGGACCAGAGAAAGTCGCCGGTGTTTGGATCAATTTCCGCACCGGCAGGCGCTCCGTCCGCCAGGCTAAAGGTCAATTTCTGAGCCGGACGATCGGCGTCCCCCGCCGATGCCCGAAACGCCACCACAGCTCCTTCAACCGTCTCCCAGTCCGGCACGGCACTGAGTGTCGGGGCCTGATTCACTTCCTGAACGGTGAGACCGAAACTGCGGGTGTCTGACAACCCTCCGGTTTCTGTGGCGGTGACCGTGACGACGTATGTCGCCGGACCTTCATCTTCGGTGGTGCTCCATTCGAGATCTCCCGTCGCCGGGTCCAGGGTCATTCCTGCAGGTGCGCCGAGTCCGAGCGAATATCGAACCGGAACGGGAGGAGTGTCCGGATCCAGAGCCTGCACCTGGATTCGGAACGTCTCACCCTCGTCGATCGTCTGGGGCTGGACATTCGAAAGCACGGGCGGGTTGTTGGCTTCGTGAACGGTGACTTCGAAACTCTGTTCGTCGGACTGCGGCGGTTCTCCGTTGTCGGTCACACGCAGGGTTATCCGATGGAGACCGGGTCCCTGTTCTTCGGAGGGCGACCAGGCGAACACGCCCGAATCCGGATCAATGGCAGCACCCTCGGGGATTGATCCCACCAGTGCGAAGGTCCATTGATTGGCCGGCAGATCCGGGTCGGCAACCACGGCGTCGAAGCTCAGGAGGGATCCCTCGTCAATCTCCAGGGTGCCAGGAATGGAAAGTCTGGGGTGACTGTTTACCTCTGTCACCGTGACCACCACATTCGCGGAACCCGATCTCGCTGGGGTTCCGTTGTCGGTGGCGCGCACCGTGAACCGGTGAGTGACGGGACCCTGATCTTCCGTGGGTGTCCATGCGAAAACGCCGGTGACCGGATCGATACTGGCACCAACGGGAGCGTCCGCGAGACTGAATCGCACCGTTTGGGTGGCGTCCATTTCCGTGGCGGTGACCGTGAAGCTCACCGGTGTCCGTTCCGGTGCGATGACCTCCGCGATGGGGTTCACCCGGGGCGGCACATTGCCACCCTCCAGGAAGTTCGGGGCTCCCGGGGTCGGCAATGAAAACTGGAGCAGACTGCCCGTTTCTCCATCGGGGTAACGGCCGAAACTGACATCGCTGACCTGCGTTTCGTACGTCAGGCTGTCGATGAGCATTCCATTTGGATCGAACAGAGCCAACGGTTCCCCTTCGGTCGAGAGACGGAAATTAACATGCAGGTCCGCTCTGTCGGCTTGGTTTTGGCCGGTCTCACCATCCGCCCAAACGAGCAGGTATCCCCCGGCCGACACCGTGGTTCCTGCGGGAATCCGGAATTGTGTCGGATCGGTCAATCGATCCGTGAGGTGGTAGCCCGACAAATCGACTGTTTCATTGCCCGAATTATACAGTTCGAACCAGTCCTCGAAATCCCCGTCCGCAGGATCGGCCAGCGTGCTTCGGTTTCCAGCGAGGAATTCGTTCAGGGTCACCCGCACATCCGGCACCGCCGGGTTGTTCGCTTCGCCGGGAGAAACGAATTGAAAGACCCGGCGACCAGTCGGGTTGCCGTTCGGAAATAATCCAAACGAACGGCCCTGTAACAGGTTTCGATAATTCAGGTAGTCGACCACGGCGGATCCGCCCAATTGGGGTCGGACCAATGCGACGGAACCCGAGCCGGGTGTGAGACGGAAGTTCGTATGGAGGTGTCCGGAAACCGATTCGGCGGGTTCCCCGTCTGCCCAGACACGAAGGAACTGGCCCGGACCAATGGAGGTTCCACCCGGGAACTGCCATCGCGCCAGATTTGTGTACGAATCGGTCAGGTGAAACAGGGAGAGATCGACGCCCGTCGAACCGGCGTTGAATAGTTCGATGAAGGGTTCCCTCTCGCCCTGATTGTCCACCGGTCCGCCAAAGTTCTCGGCAAGCACCTCGTTGATCCAAAGTCTTGGGAATGGTTCCAGGGTCGCGCGGGTGACATTGGCGCGTCCCGGCGTGCTCCGGTTCGGGTCGTTGTTTTGCGTTGTCCGCCAGTTGCCGACCCGCCAGTTGTCCTGCGCAGCGTCGATGAGCTGGAGCGATGGGCCAAATCCATCGGCGTTCTCAGGCCACGGCAGATGATTGTCGAATCGGACTTCATCAATCAGAATCTCGGAGGTGCCCCCGGTGGGATCCGGTTGAACCAGGGAGAATCGTTCGCCGCCGTTGTCGAGGTTTCCCGGGAATTCATCAAAGACGGGCACAGTGTCGCCGTACGCAGCGGCAAATCCTGCACGGTTCGCCACCAGCACAAGGTATGCGTTTGGCTGGATCAGAGCGCCTGGAGGAAAGGTGTAACCGGCTCCATCAAGCCGCACTCCCGAGAGATCGAAGGCGGTTGAGGTGGAACGGTTGTACAGTTCCATGAACGAAGCGCCCGGAAGGTCCGCGTGATACTGAATTTCATGGATGCTCACAAAATCCCGCGCCTGAGGCCGGTTCCCCGTGCTCGTCACCTGGATGGCATCCTCAAGACCCTGCAATGGTGTTCCGGTCCGGTCCAAAGCCGTGAGGTGGAATCGATTGACCGCCTCGGTCAGCGGGATCGAAAGGCTCCAGGCTGTAAAACTGGTCCAGGTCACCGGGTAGGGAATTCCGTTGATCGCGATGGTGCGCACCGCCAGGGGTGCGCTTCCGGTCAGTGTGACCTGCGCCGCCGATGTCGTGATGTCCGCGCCTGCGCCGGACGTAATGGCAAAGTTGCCGGTGTCGGCACGGGCATAGTCGGCAAGTATCTTTTGACGCCGGGTGGCGAGGTATTGTTTGACCGGGCGCGGGTCCTGGGCGTTGATCCCGTTGCGACGGAGGACCGCGTTCAAAGCATCCATCCGGGCGTCCGCTTTCGCGGGATCCAACGGACCGTCGGCGGCATCCCGATAAGCCTGCCAGAGCATGCGCCGAAAGGCCGGCGTGTCATACATGCGATTGATGGTCGGATCGTTCGCACCCCAGAGCGAGTCACTCGCCGAAGCGCCCAACCCGAGCGTAAAATCGACGTCCCAGGAGAAGAGTCGCCACGGAGCTCCGTCCCGTTTGTAGCCATACATGTTTTTGCCCCGGTTAAAACCGTAGGAATCCCAGTTGCCGCAAATCCGCTGAAAGGCGAACGTCCGCATCCAGTTGTCGACATCCACCGAATTGAGAACCGTGTCCACATAGGCCGACCCGCCTGTGTTGACCGTCTCCACCAGCTCCAGGAGGTTCGAGTAATCGTTGGCGGACTCCTCGACGGCCCGCTTGCGCCAGGACCAACGATAGCGCGCGAGTTTCAATTCGTTGTTGAGGGTCGTGTACCGCTGCAATCGGGCGTCCACATTGTTGAAGCTGGTGCCGTTGTCCTGGAACTCGAACCAGTCCTCGATCTTGTACAGGTCCGGGTGTTCACCCTCGCTGTAGAACCGTTCGGCGTAATCGCCGTTGGGTTCCTCCGCATCTTCGGTCACATCGCGGTGCAGGCTGCCGTTCCTGTAAAGTCGAATGGACCGGCGATGGAGGTAGCCGACACCCATTTCCCGCGCGATCCAAAAGGATGTGTTTTCCCGCAGCTGTGTCGGTTCGCTCCCCCCGTTCCCGGTCGAAGCCAGCGCCAGGTCGGTGCCACCGAGCAATGGATCGTCGGACGGCGTCACAACAAAGAAATCTCCTCCTCCGCCGTGGAACGGACTGCCCTTGTCCTTGAACCCGGCGTTGTAAATCACCCGGTCGTTGCCGTAAACAAAGGTCAGGTCGTTGTAAACATTGTTGAGTGAATGGAATCGGCGTCGGTTTGCCTCGGTGGTTGCCGTGCTCCACATGTGATAATGCCCAAACGATCCCGCCGGAACCGGATCCCCCCAGCGAACCAAACACTCGCGTGCCGGAGCGTCTGACGGAAACAGCCGGGTTGCCGCTCGCGCAGCGCTGTCCCGCGCTTCGATCCGGAAAGCCATGAGGGTGCCCGATGATCGCCCGGGGAGTTGTCCACTGAAAAGCCCATCTCCGGGAAGCGCGTCCCCGCCACTGCCGTCATCGCGCAGACTGATATCCAGCACCGTTCCGGATCCATCCACCCGCGCTATGGCCCTGGCACTGGCGATGCCATCGGGATCGGAAATCCGCGCGGTGATCAGAACGGTCTGACCGGACTGGGGCAGGGCCGGAGAATGCGTCACGTCGAAAATCGCGGGCCCCGCATTCTCGATCCGACGACTGTTCGGTCGTCCCGGAGTGCCGAGGTTGGTGGGCAGGAGCATCGACACCGGCATTTCCATCCAGTTGCCCCGTATCCGGAACAGCACTTCGGGCCATCCCTTCACCCAGCGCACACGCGCCCGGATCGTTGCGATGCTGTTGTTGGAAAGGCCGGACGCCAGCGGAGTGCGGATCCGGTTGTACCCCGTGTCTCCCCTGCCCTGCGTCGTGATGTGCAGCGCACGGCTGCCCGCAGCGGCATCGGAGCTCCGGATGAACGATCCGTCGTGGTTTCCCTGAAAAGTCCACCCGGTCGCGCTCGTTCCGGATCCCGATTCAAACCCGCCGTTGGCAACAAGATTCTGCGTATTGCCCGATCGAATGACCTCGACCTCGTCCACCATTGCTTCGCCTCCCCCCTGGAGTGTGATCTGGAGCTGATTGGGCGGGTAATTGTTGTTTCCGTTGTCCAGCCGCCCGGTGAATTCAAACGAGGACCAACGCCCCTTTTCCGTTTCATCGGAATCCGCCCAGTTGGGAGCCCTGAGCGGGTCGGCATTTGGATCGATCAATTCGAGACTCGACCCTCCGCCGTCAGCCCACTCGCCCCACCGCCCTCCGTCGACGTAGGTTACTTCCGCCACATCAATGTAGATGAGATTCGTGACGATCCGGCTGAACTGATTCGTCGATACGATGGTGTCCGGCTTTGCGAGGGCAATGCGTTCGCCGCTGTTGGAAAGGCTGCCTTTGAAGTTCCCCAGGCTGTTGGCCGCCGTGAGTTCTGGATGACCCGCCCGCAGTCGCTCCGCGTTCCGCGCCACCACCAGATAACCGCCGCTTCCCAGAAGGGTTCCCTCCGGGATCCGATAGTCAATCCCGTCGGTGAACCTCCATCCACCCAGATCCACCGTGCGTCCACTCCGGTTGTGCAGCTCCACATATTCGTCGTCGTCATTGTGGGAAATGGGATTGTACATCAATTCGTTGATGACGATTTCCTCCTGACGCCACGTGGCGTTGGCTGTGCCGGGCGTGACAAAAGCCAGCCGCCGGAACGTGGGACTGCCGTCGGGTTGCCGCCCGAAACTCACGCCGTTTTCCTGCGCGCCAAACCGGACCGCATCAATGACCCGGTCGGCATCAGGACTCAGCAGAAATACCCGTTCTCCCGAGGCATCCAGCCTGAATCCAAGTTGGATCTGATCGATCACCAAATGCCCCTGTGGGGCGAGCAGCGTACCTTGCGGAAATCGGAACCGGTTCGTCGATGGATCATCGGTCAGAATGTATCCCGAGAGATCGATCGAACCGGATCCCGGGTGATACAATTCGACAAAATCCAGGTCCGGTTCATCCGTGTGAGCCAGAAGTTCGTTGATCAGGACATCCACGGAGGGCAGCTGCGGATCCACACTCCCGGGAGATCCGCCAACCCGTGAACTGGCCTTCCAGGCCCGCGGATCGGAGGGGCCGTAGCTGGGGCGGTGGAGCACCAGGGACGGACCCGCACCGTCCGCCGCGATCGGCCACGGAGCATGGGTCTGCCAGGTCACGGCCACCAGAACATCGTCCGCCCGTCCTCGAAGCCGGATGGTGCCGCCCTCGTTCGGCAGACTTCCTGTGAACGGACCCAGCACCTGCGAATCGGACAGACCATGGGCGGTCTTCAACTCCGCCGGATTCGCGGCGACAACCACAAAAGCGCCGGCCGGCAATCGAAACCCGGCTGGAAACTCGAAATCGATCTCCCCGGAAATCCGAAACCCGGTAAAATCCTCATAGATCGATCCGGCATTGTAGATTTCCACGAATTCGAGATCGGCCTTCGAAGAATCCGCCCGTGGGTGATAATGAATCTCAGACAAGACCAGACCACTGGACCGCACCACGGGGCCGGCCGCCTCCCCGGTTCTCACCAGATCCGCAACCGCCGTCGAGGCGGTGTCACCCAGGTCCCGGAACGATGCCCGGGATGCCGTTCCCGGCGAAGCACTTGCCAGGGCCATTCCAAAACGCAGGCGCGAGGCCAGGCCGCTGTAAGTGGCACTGCCCAGTTGGGTCCAGGTCCGTCCATCCAGACTCGCAAATCCAGTCAGAATCGAACCACTCCTCCTCAACCGCAGCCATGTCTCGGGATAATTGACGGGGTATCCACCCGGGAGCGATTCACTCTTGGGAACCGCCCCGGATGCCGTCCTTGAAGCAAACAGGCATCCCACCTGGGCGGACGAAGCGAATATTGCGGCAAAGCGCGAATCGGCCTCCAGCGATTCACGGACCATCAATCCAGCCTGAAAATACGGGTCGGTCACCTCAACATCAGCCACTCGAACCTGGACGTCGAAATTGCCTGTGCGCTCTTCCCAGGCAAATTCAAACTGATCGGATCCCTCGGCCAGCAGCGCACCGCCACCGACTAAATCGAATTGCCCGGGGCCCACCCGCTGAATTCGGCCTTCCACATCGACCTCTCCTATTCCCGCTGCGGTGTATTCCAGCGTTACAAAATCGATCCGGCTTCCCGGAAGAATCGTATTCGCCGCTGCCGCGCGATCCGTCACCCCCGTGACCGCAACCTGATAATCCTGACCAAACGCCAGCGCGGATGTGCTCAGGAGCACCTGCCGGGGATCCTCATCGAGCCGGCTCGCCTGCACGGTGACGCCCGGGGAAACCTGGAAATTCGCAACGTTCCCGCCCGTGACCGGATCGATCGGTTCGGAGAAAAGAACCCGGATGGAGTTCGGTCCGCGTGATTCCGCTCCAATCAAGACCGGAGCGGTAACATCCGGAATCACGGTCAGGGTTGCCTCGGTGGACAGTGTGTCCCCGTAGCTGTTGCTGAGGAAAACCGAATAACGGGCACCGGAATCGCGCAGTTGGGCCGGACCCATTTCGAGTGTCGCACCGTTGGCCCCCGGCAGGTTGACTCCGTTTTGCCGCCATTGATAATCCGCCGGGCTGAGAGGATCGAGCACTACGTCGAACTCACCGGAGCCTCCTTCGGTAAGCCTCAGATTGCGGGGTTGGCGCACGATCTCGGGTGCCTTGAACCCCACTCCCCATGGCAGGAGATGCTCCGCCGGAATCGGCGTTTCGTCCACGCCATCCGGGCGCAGCCAGCGGACGGCCAGGTTGTCGCCACCTCCGGCTTCCTTCATCAGGGCCTCGACATAATACGCCCGCCCGGCTTCCAGAGCGATGGCTGACGATTTCTGCCCTGCCTCACGGGTCCATTCCCGCGAATTGGTCCAGCCCGTTACCTCGGCAATCTTTTTCCGGTTAACCGGCGAATCATCGGTACTCAGCCACAGCTGCCCCCCGTCGTCACTCGCAAACCAGAAGGTGTAGTTTCCCGTCAACGGTGCGATGATATACCCACGCAGCCGCTGTCCATAATTCTCCATGACATCCGTCGGTGCCTCAAAGAAATCGGTGACATAACCTGTGCTGCTGGGAGAATCCGGGAACCGGGCCGCGCTGGTCAGGTCGGAAACTGCGGTCCCACCGATGCCTTCATAAACCTCGCGCAACAGCCCGTGGGTCGTTTGAGCACTCAGAGGAGGCGAACTCACCATCCCGATAACGGCAAGCACACCACAAAAAAGGCGTTTGATGGGTCTTTTCATCACTCGTTCAAATACGGATGGATCCTGCCGGTCTGGTAAAATCATGTCTGCCAAATACTCAAAACGACGCAGGTTTCCTGCCAACCTTGTGGAGCACAACTTTTTTCCAAAGAATCCTCCAGACACCACGGATTGCAACCGCAAAGACACCCGCAAAAAGAACCCAATCGGAACAACGCGCCGACAGCGTCCGTTGGCCGTCCGCTTTCTGGAATCGCCCGGGCCGACCCCGAACCTCGACATCGAGTCGGGGAAAACTGCTTCTTCGCTTGGTGGACCCCATCAAGGACGATTCATTCCGGATTGGTGATCAGTGCACGGGTGCTGGATGCCGGAGCCACGAGCACGGGACGCCCGTTCTTTGTCATGGAACTGGTCAAGGGAGTGCCCATCACCCGATACTGTGAGGATCATCACCTGGATAACCGGCAGAAGCTTGAACTGTTTATTTCGGTCTGCAAAGCCATCCAGCATGCCCATCAAAAGGGGATCATCCACCGGGACATCAAACCTTCGAACATCATGGTCACCCTTCATGACGGAGTGCCCGTGCCCAAGGTGATTGATTTCGGAATTGCAAAAGCCACTCAGCAGGATCTGACTGAAAAGACGATATTCACCCAGTATTCGCAATTTATTGGAACCCCGGCCTACATGAGCCCCGAGCAGGCGGAAATGAGCGGGCTGGACATCGACACCCGCTCGCACATCTACAGCCTGGGTGTGGTCCTGTATGAACTGCTGACCGGTGCCCCTCCCTTCGACTCCAGGGATCTGATGCAGTCCGGAATCGATGAAATGCGCAGGATCATTCGGGAAAAGGATCCCGTTCGACCAAGCACCCGTGTATCCGCGCTGCGCAGCGAACGCCTCACGGTTTCCGGCAGGACTCTAGCGATTCAGGCAAAGCAATCCCAACGGGCCGCTGAACGCGGGCAGACCGAGGATTCTGCCCAGAGGCGATTGGCGGAAGAGAAGCGAAAGGAAGCCCAGGAAGCGCGGGAAATCGGCGAAAAAATGCAGCTCGTGGCTTCGCAGAAGAGTCTTGAGTTGGCCAGACGGCTCTACCTCATGAAACTCGCAACAGCAGACAACGCCCTGCTCGAAAACAATTATCCTCAGGCCCGTCTGATCCTCGATGAATGCGAAGAAAACCAGCGCGGTTGGGAATGGGAGTTCCTCAACAATCGATTGATCAACGCCGTTCAACAGCTTCGACCGGGGCTGACAGAGGCAACATTCACCGAGGATGAAACCACAATCTTTGCCGTTGATGATAAAAAAATCGTCTCATTCGAGCCGCGTTCCGGCAACTCCAGGGTTATCCTGGAGGGGCAAACTCAGATCAAACTTATCACCATAGATAAAAAAGGCCGATCGCTCGCATGGCAGCCCAAGGGTGGAGATGAACTGGGCATTTGGGATCTCGTACGAAACGAACAGAAGTGGTTCAAAAAAACGGGTCATGCCGGTAGTAATGGAATGGCGTTCTCTCCTGACGGCAACCAGTTCGCGATCGTTTACCCGGACGGGTGGTTGCTCTGCTTCGAGGTGGAAACCGGTTCTGCGATCTATTCAAAATCGCTCTTTAATGGGATTCTGCAGAAGCTGGAATTCAGTCCGGATGGACGTTGGATCCTGGTTGGTGGGAACTACGAAGGAAAGAGTTCCCCGGGATTTTTGCTCGAGGCTTCCACCGGGAATATCGTGGCGAAATTCCCGGACGGCACCGTGGAACCCGCGTTTCACCCGGACGGTGGTTGATCGCTTCGGGCAATGCAATGGAAAAACGAATCAACCTCTGGACCTGGGATGGAACCACAGCGGCATTGCCCATTGGTGCTTCGGTCGTGAATAGCACGTCGCCAGCCTTCGGAAATCCGCGGGTCATCCAAGCGTGGTATTCCTCCTCTGACAGGAACTCCTCAGGAACGAGATTGATTTCTCCCTTCCTCACATTCTTGGCTGTGAGCAGCCGAATCCCACTCGACAACTTTGCGGGGGTCTTTCCTCTGTAGTCCACAAACAGGACCAAGTCCGCCAACGCACGCCATGACCAAGTCTCCGCAATGTCCCATCGGTCATCGGCGGAGAGCAGAGGTTGGTTCTCGACATCTGCCCTCCTGTCGCTTTTCGCCGCAGCGCGCCGAGCTTCATCGTTGCGAGCCAGCAAAAGCTCAACGTTCTCGTCGTCTGCGTCCTGCTGAAGGAGCATCCCCTGAACCGCCAAGCTCAGCACCAGCTCACGCATCTTCGCCACCGCATCGGGCGCGTCGGCGAATTGGTCGAACTTCTTAAAGAAAGTTTCCGGATTCATTCGGCGGCAACTCGATTCGCAAAGCAGCACCTGAACGTCGGCTCCGTGCCGTCGAAGGGTAATCTTTTAAGGACGCAGGTGCGCCAATTCGTTTCTAAAGATTTTCCTTGTTGTCGCCTGCTGGCAGGCCAATAGTGTTTCTGGCTCTGCTGCGACCGAAGCCTGACGTTTTGCGTCAGAGATTTATGTAGGTTGAGTGGGGCCATTTTTCATTCCTCGTTTCGTCAGTTCTCCTCGGTACTCCATTTCGGACGGGACAAATCTCCAATGCAGATAGGGCGCCTGCCACCGCTGGGCAGGATCATCTCCCGTGCCAGTGGAAATCCCGATATTGAATTGAGGTCTGAGCTTCCGGATATCCTTCAAGATCGCCTTGTAGAGCTTTTCCTTGGCGACAGTGCGTTTTCCCCTTCGCTTGGCCCCTTTGGGTATCTCCTTGTGCCGGTCGTTCAACCGAAACGCCATGGCCCCCAACACGACGTCCAAGCATTGAGCGAGAACGTGATCGTGCGATCGAATCTCCGCAATATCTTCAGGGTTTATGGTGAGTCCGGCTCGGCGGATGGCGGTGTTGTCCTTTAGTCCCAGAATGTAGCCTTTGAACTGCGTGGACCCCTCCATAGAAATTTGAATAGAATCGCCCCTCCGAGTCCGACTCGTCGCAGAAAATGATGTATTCCTTTTCCGACATATTCAGCGATTCAACGCTTCCATCAATTGCGCCTTCAATTCCGCACGCGTCTCGGCGATTTGTGAGAGGAGCTTTTCGTATTCCGGAAGCAGGTGGTCCACGTCGCCGGGGCCGGTGTCGGGGTTATGCGGGTTCTTGAGGTCGAGATTGAAGTTGCCGGCCTTGATCGTTTCGATGGGGACGCGCCAGGCCTGCTCGTTTTCCACGCGGGATTTGAAGCCGTCTTTTTCATTACCCCACCAGGCGCGCTCGGCTTCGAACTCCTCGATGCGGATGGGTTTACCTTTGTTGTAGCTCTTGGCGCCGGGTGGATAGGGGTGCTCGTAATACCAGACGTGGGTGGTGGGCGCGCCCTTGGTGAAGAAGAGCAGATTGGTGCGGATCCCGGTGTAGGGATTAAACACGCCGTTGGGAAGGCGGACGATGGTGTGGAGGTTGCACTCGGAGAGGAGTGATTCCTTGATCCGGGTCTTCACGCCTTCGCCAAACAAGGTGCCGTCGGGCAGCACGAGTCCCGCGCGGCCGCCGGGCTTGAGGATCTTCATGAGGAGCACGAGGAAAAGATCAGCGGTCTCGCGGGTGCGAAACTCAGCGGTAAATGTCTCCGAACATGTGGCGGTCGTCGGAGGCGTTGAAATCGATGCCGTTGATCTTGTTGATGACCTGGCGCATCAACGTGCCGTTCTTCATGTAGTTGTCATCGCCATCGACACCGGCGTCTTTGCGCATGATGTCCTGGATGGTTTTGATGAGATTGGATCCATGATCTTTATCTGTGTCATCCAGCGGGGAAGGTGGCGCGAAGCACACTGCCATTCGTTTAAGAACTGAAATGGCAGGGCGAAGCGTCCTCGCTGAGCCGCTCAACTCACTTTCGCTCAACCGCTTGTCGGCTCACCGGGACGGATTCGCCCTACGCTTCGAATCCCTTAAACGAATGGCAGTCGCGCGAAGCGTCCCGCTGGGCATGCCCCAATGTTCCATGCTCGAACCGCAGGGGTATTTTTTGGTTGGATGGACCCGATCGGGAACGATCAGGAGAAGGCTTCGCTTCAGAACAAAGAGGAGAAAAATGGTGCCGATGGAGGGGGTCGAACCCACACATCCTTACGGATACAAGATTTTGAGTCTAGCGCGTCTGCCAATTCCGCCACATCGGCACTCTGTCGTTTAATCACAGGCAACTGATCAAACGTAGAAGACTGCAGAATCCGGATCGCCGAGGCGGCCGGTTTGCAACCTTCTAAAACGAAGTATAGGTGGGACTTCGAAACGCGCAAGCGGTCTTTTTCGATTTCTCGCATTATCCGTAACGCCCTCCCTGGAAACGCATGATCCGGGCGTTTGCGGGATTCGTCGCCTTCGGCCAAATATGGAACTTGCCATGGTCCCTCGGCCCTCCCTAGTTTTGATCATGGTCGAGACACAACCCATTTCTGTAGACAAAGCTGGAACCATACTTGGTGGCGACTCGGGGAACCTGGATCACCCGGATCGTTTCGTGGACCGTCATGTGGGACCGGACGCCGCAGAAACCAGGGCCATGCTGGAGCGTCTCGGAAAGACCGATCTGGATGCGCTGATCCAGTCCGCCGTTCCCGAGGGCATCCGGTTCCAGGGCTCCTTAAATCTTCCCGAGGCGCTCAGTGAATCGCAGGCCCTGGCGGCACTCCGCGCGATCGCATCGAAAAACCAGGTGTTTCGATCCCACATCGGCATGGGTTATTACGACACCCTTGTTCCCCCGGTGATCCAGCGGAACATCCTGGAGAACCCGGGCTGGTACACGCAGTACACCCCCTATCAGGCCGAGATCTCCCAGGGGCGCCTGGAAGGCCTGCTGAATTTCCAGACCATGGTCTGTGACCTCACCGGATTAGAAATCGCCAATGCGTCGCTCCTGGACGAAGCCACCGCCGCAGCCGAGGCGGTCACGATGTGTCACCGCATCAAATCCACTCAGGGCAAATCGGTGTTCCTCGTCTCCGATCAGTGTCATCCCCAGAGCATCGAAGTGGTGCGCACCCGGGCCGAAGCCCTGGGCATCACCCTCTCGGTGGGACCGCACGAGGCATTTGTGCCGGACGCCACCGTTTGCGGTGTGTTGCTGCAGTATCCGGACACCTGCGGAGCGGTGCATGATTTCGAGCAACTGATCCAGAGCACGCACGCGGCCGGAGGGCTGGTTGTGTTCGCCACGGATCTGATGGCCCTCACCCTGCTCCGCTCCCCCGGTGAATGGGGGGCGGACATCGCGGTGGGAAGCGCGCAACGATTCGGAGTGCCCCTGGGGTATGGAGGGCCGCACGCCGCGTTTATGGCAGCGCGGGACACCTTCAAGCGCCAGCTTCCCGGGCGATTGGTCGGGGTATCCAAAGATTCGAGGGGCAAACCCGCCCTGCGGCTTTCCCTGGGAACACGCGAGCAGCATATCCGCCGTGAAAAAGCCACGAGCAACATCTGCACGGCGCAGGCTTTGCTCGCCAACATGGCCGCCATGTACGCCGTGTACCACGGCCCGGAGGGACTGCGCGCCATTGCCGGACGGATCCACCGGCTGGCACAACTGTTGGCAACCGGACTCCGCCGACTCGGGGTCACGGTCCGGTCCGTCCCCAGGAGCAATCAGCCCGAAGGAACGGTCCCCTTCTTCGACACGCTTCGCATCGAGCTTCCGGATCCAACGAGCGCTGAACTCGCCCGGCGTGCCCGGGATCAACGCATCAACCTGCGTGTGATCGACGAACACACGGTGAGCATCGCTCTGGATGAAACCACGGCCGCGGGCCACGTGATGGAGCTGTTCCAGCTGTTTAACCGGGGATCCCAACCGGACTTTACGCTCAACGACCTCCTGGTGGCTGCCGACTTCAGCCCCGGTTTCCGGCCTCCCTTTGCGCGGACCTCCGATTTTCTGACACACCCGGTTTTCAACAGCTACCATTCGGAAACGGAGATGCTCCGGTATCTGCGCCGGCTCGAATCACGGGATTTGTCACTCACCACATCGTTGATTCCGCTGGGGTCCTGCACGATGAAACTCAATGCGGCCAGCGAAATGTTCGCTGTGACCTGGCCCGAGTTCGCATGTATTCATCCGTTCGCGCCGATCGAACAGACCGAGGGCTACCAGACCCTGTTCCGGCAACTGGAGGCGTGGCTGGCCGAGATCACCGGATTCTCCGGCATTTCACTGCAGCCGAACGCCGGTTCCCAGGGGGAATACGCCGGACTGCTGGTGATTCGCAAACACCATCAGTCCCGCGGACAAGGCCATCGCAACATCTGCCTGATTCCAACCTCCGCGCACGGCACCAATCCGGCCAGCGCCGTGATGGCGGGCATGAAGGTGATGGCTGTGGCATGCGATCCACGGGGGGACATCGACATGGAGGATCTGCGGGCGAAAGCCGAGGCGAACCGCGATGATCTTGCCGCTTTGATGATCACCTATCCCTCCACGCACGGTGTCTTCGAGGAAACGATCACGGAGATTTGCCAGATCATTCATGCAAACGGCGGCCAGGTGTATATGGACGGCGCGAACCTCAACGCGCAGGTCGGACTCTGCCGTCCGAAGGATCTCGGAGCCGACGTCTGTCATTTGAACCTGCACAAGACCTTTTGTATTCCCCACGGCGGTGGCGGCCCGGGCATGGGCCCCATCGGAGTAGCGGAGCACCTGGTGAAATTCCTTCCCGGGCACCCCGTTGTCTCGTGCGGTGGCAGCGAGGCGGTCGGCGGCATTTCCGCAGCACCCTGGGGCAGCGCGAGCATCCTGCCGATTTCCTGGTCCTACATCGCAATGATGGGCCCGGCCGGCCTGACCCAGGCCACCAAGATCGCCATCCTGAATGCAAACTACATCGCCCACCGGCTCGATTCGTATTATCCGGTGCTTTACAAGGGGCACGGTGATCTGGTGGCTCATGAATGCATCATCGATTTGCGTCAGTTCAAGAAAGTAACCGTCGAAGACGTGGCCAAACGGCTCATGGATTACGGGTTTCACGCGCCCACCATCTCCTGGCCGGTGGCAGGCACCATGATGGTGGAACCAACGGAGAGCGAATCGAAAGCCGAACTGGATCGGTTCTGCGACGCCATGATCGCGATCTACGCCGAGATTCAGGAGGTCGAATCCGGCAAAACCGATGCCCTCGACAACCTCCTCAAGAATGCTCCGCACACGGCGGACATGCTCACGCGCGAATCCTGGGAGCACCCTTACAGTCGCGAACAGGCGGTCTTTCCGATCGAACGCCTCAAGGAATCCAAGTTCTGGCCGGTGGTCGGGCGGATCGACAATGTGTTCGGGGACCGCAACCCGGTGTGTTCCTGCGCCGGCATGGATGCCTACCGGGACGAGACACCCGCAAAAGGTTCGTAGGGCACGCCGCCTTCAAACCGGTCACAACCGGTTCGAAACGGGGTGGTTTCGAAGGTGCTCAACAACCGCCAGCGTCCCTGCAACCAGGGCATCGACTCGCACGGCCAACGCGAAATCCGATGGCGCTTCAAGGGTGTGCCCCTGCCCACCCTGTCTGGCGCTGAGGAAAAGCGCTTCCGGCCAGTCGGACCGATCCTCGGGCCTGACCCTCGGGTGAATCACCCCGTTCACCGCAGGCCAACCATCGATCTCCGCGGAGGGTTCGATCGGGCACACCGCAGCGACGTTGCGAATGATTTCCCGGGCGATTGATGTGCGTCCCTCCGATTCCAGTTCATACAGGTAGAAACCCCTGGCCTCCCAATCCTCGTGCAGAATGACGGATTGATCGAAATCGGGACATCGATCGAGCCAAGCCGCATGTGCCCGGATCTCCGCAGTCTTTAGATCCTGATAATCCCGGTTCAGATCGATCCCATGAGCGTTTTCACGCGTGTTGAGATCGAACCCGGCCGGGTTGAGGCAGGGGCAGAGAAACACCTCGAGGGTTTCGGGCCAGTTGGTTTCCCGGACCAACCGCAGGCACGCCAAGGGCCCCGCCGGTTCATCACCGTGAATGCCGGCGGAGATGTAGAGACGGAACAGGGCCTGAACACCGCCGCACCGATAGGCACGCAGATCGAAGCGGTCTGATGTATAAAACACCTCACTCGACCAGGAGCGATTCACTGCTTCGGCATGCAATTCCCCAAGCACGCTCCCAATGTCGATCCTTTCCCCGCGATAACCCCCGGAGTTGACTCCCAGAGGCTGTGCGCCCGCCTTGGGCTGCGGTTCTGTCTCGCTCATCACGGGATCCCCCCGGACAACCCGCGCCCGGTCAGACCGGAAGCATATCCGCAGAAGCGGACACGGTGGCAGCCACCGCAGTCCCTGCTTTAGCCGGTTTGCCTGAAAACGTCGGGTCTTCCCAATCCGGGTCGAGACCGAGGTCCTTGAGCATCTGGAGGTCCTTTTCGACCGATTGGTTCATGGTGGTAAGGTAGTTGCCAACCATCAAGGCACTGGCACCGGCGGTAAAGACCATGCTCTGCATATCCCGCAGATTCGCGGTGCGCCCACCAGCCACCATGATCTCCTGCCGGGGCAGGATGAACCGGAAACAGGCGATGGTCTTCAGGATCTCAATGGGCGGGAGCGCCGGAGTGTTCTCCAGCGGCGTGCCCGGGATCGGATTGAGAATATTAACGGGAACCACACTGGCACCCACCTCGCGAAGCGCGAACGCGAGATCGCACCGGTCGGTCCAGGTCTCGCCCATGCCAATGATCCCACCCGAACAGATCTTGATCCCGGCGTTCGTCAGGAGACGGATTGTCTCGATGCGTTCCTCGTAGCTGTGGGTCGTGCAATGCTCCGGGAAAAACCGTTTGGAACTCTCCAGATTGTGCCCGTAACACGCCAATCCGGCGGCTTTCAGGCGATCCGCCACGGCCTGACTCTTGATCAACCCCAGCGAAGCGTCCGCCCGCACCCGGCCTCCGTCGGATACTTCGCGAATCCGGTCGCAAACTTCATCCAGAATCGGGCCTTCGGAAAGCCCCTTCCAGGCGGCCACCAGGCCGAGGGCCGTCACGCCGTTCCGCTCGGCTTCCTCGGTCGCTTCCTGCACCGGTTCCGGATCGACGAATCCGTATTTCGGGGAGCCGGTCTGATAAAACGAGGATTGGGAGCAAAATTTGCAGTTCTCGGAGCAGGACCCCGCCTTGGCGTTGACGATCGAGCAGAGGTGGATCTTGTTTCCCTTAAAATGCTCCCGGATCCGGTTCGCCCAGGACATGAGGTCGAAAATGTCCGCCGACGAGCTCAGCTGGAAAAGCCAATCGGCCTCCGCCCTCGTCACTTCGCCACCGTCCATCACCCGTCGGCCCAATCCTGCAAGGATGGAATGCGGGCTGGCGTCAAACTCTGCATCGTTCATGGTTGACACCATATCAATGTGCCCTGACCGGGCAAGTCCGGAGTTGGAAGAACCGACGGGAAGGGGCCGTTCATCGGTAATACTTGAACCCGATACGCTGGGATGCGACCCGACGGGCCTCGTCAAAAGTAAGTGACATCCAGTGCAAACCGTGCGAACAATGGATCCATGGCATGACTCCGGGGTCCTCCTGCTGCGCGGCAAGGGAACCTGCAAATGCTTCGGATACGCCGTGGTGAACAAAGGGCAGTCCCCTTCAATCGAAGGATGGAACCAGATTATCAAAAGTATCGTGACATCGTCGACAAAGCGAAGGACCTTCCGACGCTGTCCTCGATCGTCCATCGATTGAACGAGATGATCCGGAACCCGAACACCAGCGCGGCGGACATCGGGCTTCTGATTGCACAGGATGTCGCGCTGGCGGGCACCACTCTGAAGCTGGTGAACAGCGCTTTTTACGGACTCTCTCAAAAGGTCAACAGTGTCACCCACGCCATCGTTATCCTGGGTTTCAAGAAGGTAAAAAACATCGCCCTGGCGGCTTCGATCCTCAATGCGTTCAAGAACCAGAATCAGACGGATTTTGATTACTCGGGATTCTGGGAACATTCCATCGGAACGGCCACCGCCTCGGAAATCCTGGCCACAGCCCTCAAATCCCCGTACACCGACGAGGCGTTCATCTCGGGATTGTTGCACGATCAGGGCAAGCTGATTCTGGTGCAGTATTTTCCGGACGAGTTCCAGAAGATCCGTCATTTGATCGCCGACGAACGCATCACCATGCAGGAGGCCGAACAACGGGTTCTGGGATTTGACCATTCGCTGATCGGAACCTGGCTGGCCGAGAAATGGAAATTCCCGGAACACCTCACTCTCGCAATCCGGATGCATCACAAGCCGCTGATGGCCTCGCAACACTCCGAACTGATCCACCTGGTGCATACCGCTGACATTCTGTGCAGGGCCCTGGACATCGGAAACGGCGGTGACCCCTATATTTGCGAACTCAACCAGCAGGTTTGGACGCAAATGAATCTTTCCAGCGAACGGCTTGATGAGCTCCTTGGTAAAATCATGGATTCCATGAAGAACGTTTCCGAGTTCCTTGATCTGGTCCGGCAATAAGACACCACCTGGGGCGCCGTGGAAAAACTGCCAATCAACATAAACAGGCCCGCGGAGAGTTTCGCCGCAACCTTGCCGGAGTTTCTCTCCCCTGCTCTGGCGACGGCGATAACCCAGTTGCACGCGGTTCGAACCGACACCGAGGTGTACGCCGCCCTGCTCCAGGCCTCCCGTTCCGTTCTCAAACCAACCGCCGCGACAGCACTGGGTTGGGATGACGGCACCCCTATCGTCCTCTGGTCGACGCCCAAGCCATTGTCCGCGCCGGTCCAGTGGCCCGCGTCCCTCGCTCAGGAATCGCAGGTGCGATGCCTGGCAACCTCACTCGTGCCGGGGCACCCACAGGATGCGCACACGCTGGTCTCGGTGCCATTGGCGCTGCCCTTAAATGATTCCTTTCAATCCTTCCTGTTGTGGATTGACGAGGAACCGATCGATCCGGAGCATCCGCTCATCGCATTGCTGGAGCTGCTGAAACCGGTAGCGGCGCTGGCCCTGGCGAATCTGGCCAATCATGCGCAGAAGGAGCAGGACCGGCAGGCATTGAGCGAGGCCTTGGAAAGCGTTCCGCTGGGGGTGCTCGCCGTTGGAGCGGACCGTCGCATTCTGATCTGCAATCGAAACACGGAGTTCATCTTCAGTCTGAGGCGAATTGCAATCCTTGGCAACGACTACACCAAGGTGCTGCCGGAAATCCTGGTCAATGCGATGACCGACCTCATTCAATCCATCTCCCACTGGGAGGAAACCTTTGATCGGGAATTCAATTTTGCCATCGACCCGCGCACCACACTCCGAATCGGCATCAGCGTGGTGCCCATGGCAGACTCGCAGGACAAGGTTTTTGGTTACGTGTTTATCCTTCGGGACATGACCCTGACCCGGGAGGCTCAGACCTTGCGGGAACTCAACCTGCTCAATCTCGAGTTCATCCAGACCGTAAGCCACGAGATCAAGGCGCCGCTCATGACGGTTGTGATGGGAGCCGATTACCTGCTGGCGCGGGGAACGAATTTTGATGGGGAACAACGGGAAACCCTCCAGGCCATCGACCAGGGAGCCCAGCGCCTGCAGGAGTTGGTGATCGACCTTCTGGATCTCGTGAGTTTTGAGAGCGGCCAGGTCAGTCTCGACCTCGAATTTGCGGACCTCGCTGCCGTCGCCAGTCGGGTCGTGCGCTTCTACCGCAAGCTGCCCAATGTCGAGATCTCCCTCGAAATGCCCGCCTCGCTCACACCCTTTCGTTTTGACAGCAGAAAGATCCATCGGGTTCTGGAGAATCTTGTCTCCAACGCGATCAAATACTCCCCGGAGACAAAAAACATCAGCATCCGGATATCCCGCATGGACGACCAGATCATGGTCTCGGTAACCGATTGCGGCATCGGGATTCCCTCCGAACACCTCCCTTATATCTGGGACAAATTCTACAGGGTCTCCTCGTCATCGACGGAAAAAGTAGCCGGTCCCGGACTCGGCCTCGCGATCACCCGTCAGATCGTCACCATGCATCGCGGCACCGTGCATATCCAGAGCGAACCCGGCAAGGGATCCACCTTCTCTTTCACCCTCCCCCAGGGCACCGCCCTCTAGCGGCTGTTTTTCGGGTCGGCACGCTCATGACCTGTGAAATGAACTCAACTCGGCTCCCAGCCGACATTTCCCTCAACGAGGGTCCAATTGATCCCCCTACCCCCATGAACCCATTCGCATCCACTGATCGTCGAGGATTCACCAAAACCACACTTCTAGCCGGTGCTGCTCTGGCCTCGGGCAGCCTTTCCCTGCCCGGCGCGGAAACTCCCGCGAAACGCATTCGCACCGGTCTCATCGGTTGCGGCAGTGTTTCAAACCAATACCTGCCGCAATTGACGCAATCGCCATTTGTCGAGGTCGTCAGCTTGTGCGACATCAAACCCGAACGAGCCCGGCGACAGGCCGAGCGCTTTCACGTGGCGCATCACTACCCGGATATTCAAGCGATGCTGGCGGGTGAACCCTTCGATTTCCTCGTCGATACCACCGACATGCAGGAGCACGAGAAAATCAATCGACGCGCCCTCGAAGCCGGAAAGCATGTGTGGAGCGAGAAACCCATTGCCAACACACTTGCGGCGGGCCAGGAGCTTTTGCGAGTCGCGAACCGAAACAAACTCCGCCTTTGGGGTGCACCCATCACCGTGCAGAGCCCACAGTTCGCGTTCATGGCAAGGCAGCTCGCCGCGGGAAAGCTGGGTCGCGTCGCGGCCGCACATGCGAATTACGGGCACGAAGGACCGGATTGGTCTGCATTCTTTTATGAAAAGGGCGGAGGCTCCCTGCCGGATCTGGCGGTTTACAACATCACTTCGCTCAGTGGCCTGCTCGGACCGGTCAAAAACGTCATGGCAATGCTCAGCATCGTCACACCGGAACGTACGGTCGGCGACAAAGGCCGCATCCAGGTGACCGAGGAGGACAATGCGATGGTGCTGTTGGATCATGGGAACGGCGTTCTTTCTCACGTACAATCCGGATTCAATTACTTCAACCCGAACGGCCACGAAGGGCGCAACGAGACCCGGCACACGATTTCCATTGTTGGCTCGTCAGGTTTTATGGGAATGGTTGGTTACGACTGGGAACCCCTCGGCGTGGATCTTGCCACCAAGGACTCTCCCAGGCTCGAACGGCACGTGACGAACCCAGAGGGCTATGTCTGGCAGCAGGGTGCCAATCTGGCTGCAGAATGCCTGGCAACCGGGAAAGAACTCCTGGTCACCCCGGAGCACGCGTTGCATGTCCTCGAGATCATTACCGCGGCCCGGGAATCGTCCGCTGCCGGAAAACGCATCGCACTTACCTCAACCTTCCGGTGGCCCGTCGTCTGAGGTGGCCCACTCGCAACCTCCCGGCAACCCGTTCATCAACACCGACTCTGGAGGTAGAGGCGACCCGCCGCAACAACAGGCGAGGCGTAGAGCGTGCCCAATCCGGCAATTCGCTCCTGATCGTAAACCGGACTTCCGTTCCGGGCATCCAGCGAGGTCAACACGGCGCTGTTGGCGGACGTGAAATAGACCTGTCCGCCAGACACCGCCGGGGATGGCACGTACGGAGTCCCGCGGTTGTAACTCCAGGCGAAGCCAGAGTCCTTCCCGATATCGCCGAGTGCTCCCAGAGCAATGGCGTAAACGGGATTGGCCCGGTATCCGCTCATGCAAAGCACGGTGTCCTCGAAACGGACAGGCGACGGAATGCAGTTGACGGTGAGCCCCTCCGCCCGCCAAAGGACCGCGCCCGATTCGAGGTCATAGCTTCGGATCCGGTTCGTTCCAGGCACCACCACCTGGTTTGTGCCATCGAAGGAAACCACCAACGGCGTAGCCCAGGAAGTAGGTTCATCCCTCGGGGTCCGCCAAAGTTCCACTCCGGTCCTGGAATTCAGAACCACGAACGTCACCATCAGGACCAGCACGGACCACGGAAGCCTCGCACGGTTGGTCTTCACGCTTTGCATGGAAACCCTTTCGTGGCCAAAGCCCTGCCCTGCTTGAGAACCAGGAATCCGTCGGTTTGATCCATAGATTCAATCAGCGCCAGTCCACGTTCCACACCGAGCACGGCTACGGCAGTCGAAAGGGCATCGGCATCGGTGCCATTGGGTGCCACAATCGTCGCGCTGGCAAGTTCACCCGGGGAATGTCCCGTGCGCGGATCGAAAATGTGATTCGAACGAAAATCGGGTGAAAACGCGGTGGCATAGTCCCCGGAAGTCGACATCGATCTGCCATCCAGTTCCGCAATTGAAATAAACGAATCCGGTTCGCGCGGATGCTGGATTCCGATGCTCCAGGGTTTGCCCGTTGCGTTGACTCCCAGGGCACCTATCTCGCCACAATCGATCAGACCCTGTCCCACGCCGTGTTCCTGCAAAACCTCCACGACACGATCGACGGCAAACCCCTGGGCGATGCCGTTCAGGGTAACGGCGGTTCCCTCGCCGTTTAATTCGATCCGGCAGGTCGAAACATGCAGTTGCCGCCAGTCGACGTGACTCCGGGCAACTTCGATTGCCTGCTCGTCCGGGGCTGATCCATTCTGTTGCGCCCGTCGAAAAAGATCCCAGAGCGGTTGAACGGTCGGATCAAAAGCACCTCCGGAACGACGCGCCCAGGCGATCGCACTTCCCAGCACCTTAACAAACAGCGGATCCGGATTCTCCACACACCCATCCCGATTCAAAACGCTCAGCTGGCTGTCCGGACGGTAGATGCTCATGAGTCGTTCGACCCGATCCAATTCAGATATCGCCTTGTCCAGGGCGGTTTCGGAACATCCGGGATCGGCATGAAGAACCGAGAGTTTGATCCGGGTTCCCAGAGCCCGAGTGGAACGACTGGAAAGGACCAACCCTCCGGTTTCCCCGGCCAACGCCCGGCTCAGCGGAATCCCGAGCAGTGCTCCACTTCCGAAACCCAGAAACTTGCGGCGGGAAATCAGAGGTCGGTTGGCAGATTTCCGGCCATCCGACCCGTTGAGTTTTTTCATGGGACGCACTCTATCACGAGTGACCACTCCATTTCAATTCCCGAGAAAACGGGCCGCTTGCCCGGAGGGATGTTCCCGCGCCCGCGTCGGTGCCCCGAACCTCGCCGGGATTCGGTCAAGGTGCGGAAGGTCCTCGTTGTGGATTCCCCGCTGCCTGCCGCGGAGCTGATTGCAGGGAAATGGGTTTGCCTCCGACGGGAGCGCCGGAGACGTTTGCGTCTCCGGCACAACCAAAGCGGCGTCGGCGCTGCGCACTGCCGCAGCACTCCAAAACACCGTCGTTTTTCCGACGCTGCCAGGAATCCCTCAGCCGAGGGAAGCGCTCCGAATCTTACCGGGTGCCCATGCCGACGCTCTGGACCGTTTGGAACAGCTTGCCTTCGGTGCGAATGCTGGGAGCGATGATGATTTCGGTCTCCTGGAACTGGCGAATATTGGCCGCCCCCACATTTCCCATGCACGTCGTGATTGCTCCAACCAGGTTCTGGGAACCATCGTCCACGGTGGCCGGGCCGAATAGAATCTGCTTGAGGGTGCCGGTTATGCCGACCTTGATCCGGGTGCCACGCGGCAAATTGGCGTGTGGCGTTGCCATGCCCCAATGATTGCCCTTGCCGGGTGCTTCTTCGGCCCGCGCGAAGGCGCTGCCCACCATGACCGCGTCCGAGCCGCAGGCCAGGGCCTTGCAAACATCCCCGCCGCGGCTCATGCCGCCATCGGTGATGATCGGCACGTATTTGCCGGTTTTCTTGTGGTGCAAATCGCGCGCTGCGGCGCAATCGACCGTGGCCGTCACCTGCGGAACGCCCAAACCCAGGACGCCGCGGCTGGTGCAGGCGGCACCGGGGCCGACCCCGATCAGGACCGCAGCCACACCGCACTGCATCAATTCGTGCGTCACACTGTGGGTCACGGCATTGCCAATGATCACCGGAATCTTGAGGCTCCTGGTGAAATCAGCCAGTTCGAGCGATTTGTATTCCTTGGAAATATGACGCACGGTGGACACGGTTGATTGGACCACGAACAGATCGGCACCGGCCTCCTGGGCAATCGCGGCGAACCGCTCGGCCTTCTGGGGAATCGAGCTGACGGCGGCCAGGGCACCGGCCTGCTTGAGCTCCTGAATCCGGCGGCTGATCAATTCTTCCTTGATCGGTTCAAGGTAGATCTTCTGGATGAGGGTGGTGACATCCTCCTTGCTGGCGGTGACGATCTCCTGAAAAATCTCGGCGGGGTTTTCGTACCGCGTCTGAACCCCTTCCAGATTGATGACGCCCAGACCACCCAGCCTGCTCATCTGAATGCAGAACGCGACATCCGTCACCCCGTCCATTGCGCTGGCAATCACGGGGATTTTCAGCCTGATCTCCCCACCGTCCGGACGGGGGATGACGAAGCTCGTATCCACTTCGTTCGGATTGATGGTCACTTCGCCTGGCACCAAGGCGATTTCGTCAAACCCATACGTCACACGGGCCTTCCGGTTGCGGCCTATCCACATTCCCATAATTCAATATTCCAATTCGCGTTCTGGTTTCGGGCTGCCAGCAGTTCGGTTCCGGATCTTCGCCGGTCCACTCTGTTCTGCGCCGCTCTAAAATCTGATCATTTCGTTTAAAATCCCGCAGTGCGGACAGCGGGATCGATCCACATCGGGATCATCCGTATAAACAAAACCGCATTTTCCACATCTGAATATGTGATCCTCGCTGGGAGTGGGCTCAAACCGCTTCCGGCGAAACTCGTAGTATATGGCCACGCCCGAAAGAGCCGCAAGCAAACAAAAGACATAGCTGACAAAAACAGTTTGCGGGTCCATTGGCTTTAAGGCTTGGTTGGGAGCGGTTCCGGTTCTTTCCGAGCCGCCAGCCACTGAAAAACCAGGCTGCCGTATGCAAACGGCGGACTGCCCGCCGGCAGCCCCGCCGCCTGCGCAGAAACCGGGGCGAACCGCACCGCATTGGCAAACGTAAGCGCACTGCGATCGGCCGTCGCCGAGCGGCTCTGCACCCGGATCAGCGGCGAAAACGTTTCCCCTCGGGCATCCACAACCACATCCACCACACACCGACCCAGATCCAACCCCGGTTCGGCGGGAGGCAGTGCCGGCTGGAAAATCATTTTCCGGGACGCCAATCCGCCTTCCACGCGGACGACGGCCCGCTCCGGCGTCAATGTTCCGGGCCGTTCCACACCGGACACCCGGGGCAGTGGTTTCTCTGGACGGGGGAGGAACCCTGAGAATTGTTCCTGCAGAAACACGGCAAACTCATCCCCCAATTCGGCATTTCCCGGCTCAAGCCAGTCCGCCGGGGCGCTCCGGCTGGCTGTCGCATAGGGGAATGCCGGAGCATGCAACCAGGCTGATCCGGAAAATCCTTTTGGATGCACCAGCGCAAAGAGCGTCGGGTCTCGGAACGACTGGAACTTGAGCGGATGATCAATTTCCGCGGGTGCGGGATGCATCTGGATCCTCAGCGATGGCGAAGGCCATGGCCGTGCGGCCGGGGTGCCGTTGGAGAGAAAGGTGACCAGCCCCACATGAAATGCAAACACGGTCAGAACCGTCCAAAACCAGCGATGCCGGGACCAGTCTTCGGCCTCGATGATTCGCGATTCCATTACTTTTCAACACCGTTGATCACCGGTGGAAGGGGTTGTGTGGCATTCACCCAGAGCGCATCCTTAAACCCCAGCGTGCCCGCAATGCTCATCAGCCAATACGCGGTTTCGATCTTGGAATCCCGATCAGCCTGGATCTCCAGGGTCAACGGTTCCCTCGCCCGGAGGACCGCCTGGCGCAACTGGTTCGTCAGCCTCTCCCGGTCGATCGCCTGATGTTCGTAGTAGAACTGATTGGCCGCATCCACCGCCACGGCAACCGCAGCGTTGGTCGATCCGGATAAAACCCGGCCGGCCGCAGGAAGCTCGATCCGCACCCCGGGGCTGAAGACGAGTTTCGAATTCAGCGCCATAAAAACGATCATCAGGAACAGGACGCTTGCAAACGGAGCGGTGTCCAGCTGCCCTCGAAAAATTTTGACGTTGCGAGGCAGTTTCATCAGGGCTTGGGCAGCTGCCGATGCGTCACGATGTTGAGAATCTCCGTCGAGGCTTTCTCCATGTCGAGCACGATGCTGTTGACCCGACTGACGAGATAGTTGTATCCGGCGTAGCTGGGAATGGCTATCGCGAGTCCGAAGGCAGTGCAAATCAACGCCTTCCACATCCCGCCCGAAAGCACCGCCTGGGTCGCGTTCAACCCAAGCCGGTCGATCTCCGAAAACATCTCAATAAACCCGACCACGGTTCCAAAAAGGCCGATCAACGGGGCAATTTGCGCAATGGTCGCCAGGAGGTTCAGCTTCTCCTCCAGGCGCGGCACCTCCATCAGGCCCGCTTCCTCCAGGGCTTCACGAATACCCTCGCGGCCGCGTTCGTGGTTCAGGATCGCGGTTTTAACCAACCGAGGCACCGGCCCCGGGGTGGCGTCGCAGATCGAGAGCGCTTCAACCACGTTCTCCCGTTTCAGCACAATCCTCATTCCATTGAGGAACTCCGCTGAATTGATCTGGGCGCGGTGGAAATGCAGCAGGCGTTCGACAAATACCGCCAAAGCCACGGAACTCACCGCCAACAGCAGCCACGTCACCGCCCCACCGTTCGATATCAACGCGGGCAACAGGCTTACTTTAAACATGACCGATTTATAGAGGCCCCCTTCGAAAGTTCAACGGCGAAAACTAAAAGTTTGAACTTTCCCTCCCTGTGAGTACTCCTAGCCCCCATGGAAACACCAGATCAACTGCGCGAACTCTTCCGGATGCAGCAGAGCCTCAACGAACGCATCGGGGTACGCACCGACTCGATGTCCGAAACCGAACAAGTCACCTGGCTGCTCAACTATTGCCGGGCCATGACCCAGGAACTGGCCGAACTGACCGACAGCGTCCCCTGGAAATGGTGGGCCAAATATCAGAAGATTGACCTGCAGAATGCCCGCGTGGAGGTCGTCGATCTGTTCCATTTCCTCATCAGCGCCGCCCAGGTGCTGGGAATGTCCGCCGACGACGTGTTCAACGCGTATCTCAAGAAAAACGCCGTGAACTTCCAGCGTCAGGACAGCGGCTACACGGAAAAGGACGCCGACGACTCACGGCACATCTGAGGTTTCCCGCCATGCCCTCCTCCCGCCCAGCCTCAGGATCCCGCGTGCCCGCCCCCTGGCGTGCCGAGATTGCGCGGGTCCTGATTTCGGAAGCTCGAATCAAGCGCCGGATCCGGGATCTGGCATTGGAAATCACCCGCGATCACTCGGAAAACGAGCTCGTCATTGCTGCCCTGCTCAACGGCACCGTGCTCTTCCTTGCAGATCTGATCCGCTGCCTGAACCTCCCCCTGCGCCTGGATTTTGTGGGCATCTCCAGTTATGGAAACAACACCCGCCCCGGCGAATTGATCATCACCAAGGAACTGCGCCTGGATGTTGAGGGACGCGATCTGCTGATTCTGGACGACATCCTGGACACGGGGCGCACCCTGCAGTGTGTGCATCAAAGGCTCAGGAAACTCAACCCGGCCCGGATCCGCACCTGCGTGCTTTTGGAAAAGACCGCCCGCAGGGAGGTCGCCTTCCAGGCGGACTACGTCGGTTTCCAGGTGCCTGATTTGTTTGTGGTGGGTTACGGTCTGGATTACGCCGAACGTTACCGAAATCTCCCGTTCGTGGGGGTGCTCCACTCCGATCAACAGCCAACCCCAACCGGACCTCCGCAGCCAGGCCTGGCCGTTGTCCGAAAAGTCAAATCCCCTTGAATAGACACCCGGGGCACAACGTCCAGCCTTGTGAATTCACGGTTCTTGAACAAAACTGGTGTCCAGCGTGTCGATTCAGGTGCAGGAATGACTCGACATTCCGGTGACGGAATGACAAGCATCATCCTACTTGACACGAAACGAAAGAGAATTTATCGGGTTAAAAAGATACGCACTCGTAGCAGTTGCGAACGGCCAGACGTTCACCGGAGGCGTCCGGGAGTTCGCACCACAAGTTGCGGTTTGGTGAAATAGTTGATGTGAATCAAAATGATTAAAGTCCAGAATTTGACCAAATCGTTCGGTCCGAAGATCGCCGTCAACAACATCTCCTTCTCAGTCGAACGAGGTGAAGTGCTCGGTTTCCTGGGGCCGAACGGCGCCGGAAAGTCGACCTCCATGAGGATGATCACGGGGTTTATCCCCCCCAATTCAGGGACGATCACCGTGGGAGGGTTCGACATTACACAAGATCCCATCGAAGCCAAAAAACTCATGGGTTACCTGCCCGAAAACGCGCCGGCCTACACGGACATGACCGTGGCGGGTTTCCTCGGGTTCACCGCCGAGCTGCGCGGCATGCGCGGCGCAGAGAAGATTCGCGCGGTCAACCGGGCCGCCGATTTGTGTTTTCTGAACACGGTGCTGCACCAGAGTGTCGACACCCTCTCGAAGGGCTACCGCCACAGAACCTGTTTCGCCCAGTCCCTCATCCACGATCCGGACGTGTTGATTCTGGACGAACCCACCGACGGACTGGACCCGAACCAAAAACACGAGGTGCGCACGCTCATCCGGAAAATGGGTGAAAAAAAGGCCATTGTTTTTTCAACCCACATTCTCGAAGAAGTCGAGGCGGCCTGCAGCCGGGCCATCATCATCGACCGCGGTCAGATTGTCGCTAACGGCACGCCTGCCGAACTGAAGAACCGGTCGGACATCGCCGGCGCGGTCCTCGTAAAACTGACCGGCGCTCCATTGGCCGCTGTTCAGCAGAAACTTTCCGGCATCGCGAAGGCACGGAAGTCCGTGGTTCTGAATCAGACGGATACAGTCATTGCCATCCGAGTCTACCCCAAACCCGACACCCGAAACGGCGATCTGGCCAGCAGCATTGCCGATGCGGTTCGGGAGGAAAACTGGAAGATCCAGGAACTGCACACGGAAGAAGGTCGCCTGGACGAAGTCTTCCGCAGCATCACTTTGCCAGACACAACCCAACAGGAGCGTTCATGAACAGTGCGGTAGCCAATATCAAAACCATCGCCAAGCGGGAACTCAGCGGCTATTTCGCCTCGCCGGTGGCCTATGTATTCATCGTGATCTTCCTGCTCCTCGTGGGATTTTTCACATTCATGGTCGGTGGCTTCTTCGAACGCGGCGAAGCCTCCCTAACCCTGCCTTTTTTTGTGTGGCATCCATGGCTCTACCTCTTCCTCGTGCCGGCCGCTGGAATGCGGCTCTGGTCCGAAGAACGCCGTTCCGGCACCATCGAACTCCTGCTGACAATGCCCATCACGCCCTGGCAGGCCATCGTCGGCAAATTCCTGGCCTCCTGGATTTTCCTGGCCCTGGCGCTGGCCCTCACGGTTCCCGTCGTGATCACCACCAACTACCTGGGCAACCCGGACAACGGAGTCATTTTCACCGGTTACATCGGCAGCCTCATGCTGGCGGGAAGTTACCTGGCCGTCAGTTGCATGACCTCGGCCATCACGCGCAATCAGGTCATCAGCTTCATCCTCTCGGTCGTCATCTGCCTGTTTCTCATTCTGGCCGGATGGCCACCGGTCACGCGGATGCTCGAAATTTTCTCCGAGAGCCCACGCTTGGTCGAGGCCGTCGCCGCCTTCAGCGTGATGACCCATTTTGAAGGACTCCAGCGTGGAGTGCTGGACACCCGCGACATTGTCTTTTTCCTCGCGATCATCGGTTTCTCACTCTTTACCACCGGCGTGATCATCCGCGGCCACCGGGCCGGATAGTCCCCATTCCCTGACGATTTACTCTCAAACGACAATGAAGAAGAAACAGACTGAAGCATTGCTCTTCTCGACGACCGGTGTGGTCGCGATGTTCCTGCTGGTGGTGGCCGTTTATATCATTTCCGGCGTGGTCCGCGGCCGGTTCGATCTCACCGCCGAGAAACTCTACACCCTCTCGCCCGGTACCAAGGCCATCCTCGCAAAACTCGACACCCCCGTGCAGATCCGGTTTTATTGCACTCAGGATTCCCGGGAAATGCCAATCCCGCTCAAAACCTACGCACAGCGGGTCGAGGATCTCCTCAACGAATACCGCAAGTTCGCCGGCGCAAACATTGAGATCAAAAAACTCGATCCCAAGCCCGACTCGGACGCCGAAGACCAGGCCAATCTGGACGGCGTCCAGGGACAAATGCTCTCGATGGGAGACAAGATCTACTTCGGCCTGGCCATCAATCAGCTCGACTCCAAGGTTTCTATCCCCTTCCTGTCCCCCGATCGGGAACGACAGCTGGAATACGATATCTCACGCGCCATTTCCGGAGTGACAACCACCGAAAAGGCATCCATCGGCGTGATGAGCGGCCTCTCGATCTTCGGTGAGATGAATCCGATGATGGCCCGCATGGGACAAATGCAGCGCCAGGATCCGTGGGTTTTCATCAGTGAACTCAAACGCGATTTCGAGGTCCGGCAGATCGAGATCACCGCCACCGAGATCCCTTCGGACATCAAAGTCCTGGTTGTCGTGCATCCCAAAGCCGTCTCCGACCAGACCCAGTACGCCATCGATCAGTTTGTTCTCAACGGAGGCAAACTCATTGCGTTTGTGGATCCCCTCTCCATCATCGACAGCCAGAGCAGCCCGGGCAACAACCCGCTTCAGGCCTCGGCGTCCGCAAGCTCCACGCTCGACAAACTCTTCAAAGCCTGGGGCATCGAGTTCGATTCAAACAAGGTGGTGGCCGACCTGAACTTCGTCACGCGCATCAACCGCGGCGGCCGCCCCGAATCCGCCCCGGCCGTTCTTTCCCTCACCGACAAGGGACTCAATACGGACGACGTGATCACGGCTCAAACCGACAATCTCCTGATCCCGTTCGCGGGCGCCTTCACGGGCACCCCTGCGGAGGGCCTCGAGCAGACGGTTCTCATGAAGACCACTGAAAAGTCCCAGTTGGTGGAACGGTTCATGGCTGAGTTTTCAGGTGAACAAACCGTGAAAGATTTTGTGGCCTCCGGCAAGGAACTCCCCCTGGCCATCCGGCTTGCAGGAAAATTCAAGACGGCCTTCCCGGACGGCAAACCAGCCGCCGCCCCCGCCGATCCCAACGCCGAAACACCCGCGGAAACGAGTGCATCGCTCAAGGAATCCAGGGACTCAGGCGTCGTGATCCTCGTTGCGGATGCGGACTTTCTGAACGATCAGTTTTCCGTGCAGATCCAGAACATCTTCGGACAACGCATCATCAGCCCGCGCAACGGCAATTTGAACATAGTTCAAAACATGGTGGAACAACTGGCCGGTGACAGCAACCTGATCGCCGTCCGAAGCCGGGCCACCCTCAGTCGCCCCTTCACGGTTGTGAAAACCATGCAGGCCCAGGCCGAGGAAAACTATCGCAAACGAATCAAGGATCTCGAAAAGAGCCTTGCCGACACCCAGACCCGCCTCAACGAACTTCAACAGAACAAGGAGAGCGGCCAGCGTTTTATCCTCTCACCGGAACAGCAGGCCGAGGTGGAACGATTTCAAAAACAACAGGTCGAAGCGAACAAGGAACTCCGAAAGGTCCGGCGTGATCTTCGGCAGGAAATCGATTCGCTCGAAAACCGGCTCAAATGGCTGAACATAGCGGGCATGCCCTTTCTTGTTGCGCTCTCGGGAATCTCGCTTGCACTGCTAAAACGGAAACGAACTGCGGCACGATGAATCGAAAACAGCTCAACCTACTAATCGGATTGGTCCTCGTTGTTGGAGGACTCGGGGTTTTTATCTACAACCGCCAGACGGCTTCGTGGAATTCCAACGACAGCACCGTCGGTGGAAAACTGCTGCCCGACCTTCCTCTCAACGACATTGCCCAGATCGCCATCACACAGGGGGCAACCAACCTGCACGTTGTCAAAAAGGATGATCTTTGGCGCGTTGCCGAACGATGGGATTATCCTGCCGACTTCCCGAAGGTCAGTGAACTCCTCCGAAAACTCTGGGAACTGGAGACGGTTCAAAAAATGGCCGTCGGACCCTCCCAACTCGGCCGCCTCGAACTGCTCCCCCCGGACAAGGGCAAGGGATCGGGAACCCGCCTCGAACTGAAGGACAAGGATGGCAAGCCCGTCCGCTCCGTGATGCTCGGCAAAATGTACCTCAAGGACGGGGATGACAGCTCTCCGATGGGCGGCGGCAGTTTCCCCGTCGGCCGGTACGTCATGGTGGAATCCTCCGGATCAGAACCAGCCCCTGTTTGGATCCTGTCCGATCCCCTCTCACAGGTTGAAACCAAACCGGACGGATGGCTCGACAAGACCTTCTTCAAGGTCACAAAGCTCCGGTCGGCTGCGATCACCGCCCCGATCGAAACGAATTCCTGGACGATTCACCGGGAAACGGAAGCCGGTGATCTGATGCTGGCCGACCTTCGGGAAGGCGAGGATTTCGATAAATCCAAGGCGTCGGCTGTCGGCTACCTGCTCTCGTCCCCAAGTTTCAACGATGTTGTTTCGCCTGAAAACAGCAGCACCGGCTTCGACGCCCCCCGAACAGCCAGGATCGAAACCTTCGAGGGCTTTACCTATTCCATCAAGGTCGGCGATAAGACCGAAGACGAGAATTTCCCGATCAGGGTGTCTGTCAGCGCCGATCTGCCAACCGAACGGACTGCCGGAGCGGACGAAAAACCGGAAGACAAGGAACGCCTGGACAAGGAGTTTGCCGACAACCAGGCCAAACTCGTGGAGAAATTGAACAAGGAAAAGGCGCTCGAAAAATGGACCTATTTGGTCTCGAAATGGACCATCGATGCACTGCTAAAAGATCGTAAGGATTTTATGGCGGAGGAAAAATCTGAGGATGCAACCTCAGCGGAACCACCTCCCATCCCCTCGTTCGGCCCTCCGGATGTAGGATTGCCCCCTCCGTTTCCTGGTCAGTAAGCTCCGTTTGACCCCACCCGGGAACGCGAACCGGGGGCACCTCCCTGATCTCGGACCCGTTCGGGCCACTGCCATTCGTTTAAGCTATTCGGAGGGTAGGCGAATCCGTCCCGGTGAGACGCAAGCGGTTGAGCGGCTCAGCGAGGACGCTTCGCCCTACCATTTCAGTTCTTAAACTAATGGTAGTGCGGTTCGGGCCCCCTCTGAATGATTTACAGCAGTGGGACCGGATGCCATAGGTCGGTCGGCATCTCTCAGGGCTTTTCCGGCAGGCGAAAACTTCCTGATCCACGGATCCGCACGGATTCGCCGGCAAATCACTCAAGAGCGAACCGATTCAGAAACTGTTCCAACGGATGAAAAACTGAACCTGGGTTCGTGGCCCCGTTCCAGCTCTCCCAGAACCGCGAGAGAAGTGAATCCTGACGCTCCAACGACACCTTCACATCACCCTCTGCCGTAGAACCGGCAGGTTGCCATTCTGATCCCAGTGCTGCTTTGGTCTCCGCCAGCAGCCTCACCGCCTCGGATTCCGTGCCGCGTTTCCACGAAACATAGGAGCGCAGAAAAAAGCCTCCCGCCGATCGGGGGTTGCTCGTGCAGGCCTGGGTGCAGCGTTGCTCCGCCATTTCGAGGTCTCCCAGCATCAGCGCGACCTCGCCCAATAGAAGCAACACTCCCGTTTCAGATGGATTGATCCGATGCGCCCTTTCGAGGTCTTTCTGTGCCTGGTGCAGATCCTCGTTGGACTGTGCGTGAAGGGCGCGAATCCTTCCCAACTGCTGGTGTGCCCGACGGCTCTTCGGATTGACCTCGATGAGCTTCCCGAGCTGTTCCAGGGCATCGCGTCGGTCTCCGTGCGCCGCCAGGGACAGCGCAAGATAGTACAACGAATCTTCATGATCCGGATCCAGGCGGAGCGCCTCCCGGAAGAGTCCGATGGCGCGGGCAGGATCCTCGTCCTTTTTGAGCGCCCGCATCGCAGCGCGGTGCTGTTCCCAGAAGAGAATCACCCTTTCCTTTTCTCCAACCACCGCGTTTCCCGGCGGATTCGGTTCTCCCAACTGCCGGGGGATTGTGTCTCCCTCCCTGAGTTCCCACCGTGCATTTGCCGCCAGGTTCTCATAAACATTTGTGCCGCCGCCCTGCCACCGCACCTCCAGCCGTTCGGCCCGCACGGCGTCGCCGAGACCCAGGTGCAACACCCGACTGCTTTGGGAAAGATAGGACACACTAGAAACCGTCCGTCGAAGCTGAACATCACCGACACTAGCCACGACCCTGGCACCGTCCGCGAACCCTGCGCACGCACCGTCTGGAGTCAGACTCCGGAGCCGCAACTCGAGCCAGTTCCCACGGGGCATTTCGTTTCGAAGCAACTGCACACCCTCGCCCAGATGAACCAGAACGACATCCAACCCACCGTCCTGGTCGTAATCCGCCACGGCCAATCCCCGGCCTACATGCCGTTCAGACCAGGGACTGCTTTCCGGCGCCAGATTGTGAAAATGATCACCCCGTTGATTCCAGAATAGGAAGGGTTGCTGCGCCTTGAGATGTTTCGACTCATCCTCGAGTGTGCTGCCGTTGACCACCACAAGATCCAACCAGCCGTCGTTGTCCAGATCCGCGAACTCGGTTCCCCACCCTACAAACGGCAGCGCCACCTGCCCCAGCCCCCGCTGATCGGCTGTGTCCATGAACCGCAACTCGTAGCGCGGCTTTTCCGAATCCTGCGCCTCCCCTGAGGTCGGCGGCACCGGACCGACTGGTTCAACGGCTGGTCTGCGGTTGTAATCCCGAAACAGATTGTCGTACAGCGCGTTTTCCTGCGCCACCCAATGCGTGATGAACAGGTCATCGTCTCCATCCCGATCCCAATCACCTGCCGTCAATCCCATGGCACTCCGATAATCCGCCACCCAGGCACTGTGACTCCCGTCTTCAAAGACACCCTTGCGGTTTCGATAGAGGACGTTGTCCGAAATGTCGTTGGCCACGTACAAGTCCAGCCATCCATCGTCATCAAAATCGTGCCAGAGAGCCCCAAGGCTGCGTCCTTCCCGATTCTCAACACCAAGTGCAGCCGCCACCTCCCGAAACCCGCCGTTGCCAAGGTTTTCGAAGAGAAGATTCCGTTCGGCCTCATAGGACGCCGGATTCAGGGAATACGGAACGAACGTTCCCAGTTGCGCCGAAAGCTCCTCCCTTTGGGTCCCTCCACCCACGTACTTCACATAACCGCACACATACAAATCAAGGTCACGGTCGTTGTCAAAATCTCCCCAGGCCATACCTGTCCAAAATCCGCGCATCTCTCCGAAGCCGGGATCACGTGCCAGAACACGACCGTTCGGTCCGGGCTCGTTATGGAAAAGAAACAGTTCATCGAAACTGCTCAGTGCGAGATCCAGGAAACCATCGTGATCGTAGTCCGCCCACGAGGCGGCCATCCCCCTCACTCGGGTCTCCGGTAATGCGGCACTGGGACGAAACGTGCCGGCGCCCTTGTTCTCAAACAAAACGCAGGGTGCCAATTGATCCGCTGCGATTCCCAACGGCCCCCCGGCGCTGACCACGAACAAATCCTCATCGCCATCGTTGTCGTAGTCGCCCCAGGCGGCACCCGACCCCATGTCCTCCGGGAGCTGCGACGTCCGGTTTCCCTGGAATGTCCTGAAATCCCCAAGACCCGCATCCCGGGTCGCATCGTGAAATTTCGGAATCGGAGCATCCACGGGCCGGTTCCGGGTCAGCTTGCTCGTGATGTCGGGGTCGCTCTCTCCGGGCAGATAAGGCTTGGGTCGTCCTGACCAATAGGCAACCCCAAGGAACCCCAATGCGAGAAGAACTCCCATTGCAAGCCACAGGCCGGCACGGCGCAATCCGCGTCGGCGGGGACTGATGGGTGATTTGGACGGGTGGATCAAAGGCTCAATCTTCCGCTCGTGCCACCGTTCCTGGCAACGCGTCCGCAGGCACGGCCGCAGTATTTGTTCCGACCCGCACGCGAGCGGTCGCCCGGGTGATTTCGGTCACCGGCGCGGTCGTTTTCCCTTCACCCAAAAGGAAATCAAGGAGGTACTGGTCAATTTTGCGATACTGCAGAATCACGGTTACATCGTAGGCTCCCGCGTCTCCAAGCGCCGGAACCTCCACCCGCTCTTCCCTCGGACCGGTGCTGTTTTCAGGATCCGTTTTCACAACGGTGGACGGGCATGGAATGGTGTATTTCACCGTGTCCGAGTAACCAGGGAAAAGGGCGCGCCGGTAGCGTACCCCAACCATTTCCCAAACATTATGTCGGTCGATCAGATTGCCCTGTTGATCGACGGGTTCGGCTTTAAACAGAAACGTTCCCGGTTCCAGATAGTTCTTGGAATCCCGGTTCCCGGATCGGTACACCTCCTGACCCGCGGCATCGGTCACGCGAACGTCCAGCCAGCTCTGAATAATGTCCAGAGGCCCCGTCGGAAAATCATGTCCCACCTTGTTCGACGCCAGAATCACACGCAACGGAATCGGTTCACCGGATTTCACCTCCTCCGGGAGATCCAGCACCAGTTTGACAATCGGACCCTCCTTCCATTTGTCGCCTATCTCCGGGATGGCGATTTTCCCCTGCAACCATTCCTCCACCATGCGCGCATGGGTCGGCCCGCCCTTCAGATCCAGCATCCGGGGGATCATCTGATTGGCCCCCAGAAACCGGTGACTCCGGTGTTTGCCGTCGTCCGGTCGACGGTTGTAGTCGCCGTTGTCTCCAGACGCCGGATCGTTCGAAGCAACCAGGGGCATGTGGCACTCGCGACACTCGATGGTTTTGGTGGGGTCTCCCTCCTTGTTCCAATGACTCGCCGCCCAGTTGTCATATTGGTTCTGCAGCTGCACCCAGCCCACACTGTTGATTTCCTGATCAATAAACTGCTTGTGGCAGGCTGCACAATATTCGGGCTTCTTAAAGGCGCGTTTGCTGAGTTTATTATGTTCGGCAGGATAGGTGCGGATCAGGAAGTCCCGGGCCACACGCCCCAATCCCGATTCAGCCCACTGCCACAGGTATTCGCTCGGTTGGGTGATCGTATAATTCGCATTCCCCTTCACATCGGTCTCACGCACCGCATGGCACGAAAGGCACGAGACTCCTTCCTGGTATCCATGCAATCCGGTCAGGTTTTCCACAAATATGTTCTTCGTGCCGGAAAAAAGGGAGATCGGATCATGACACCC
>JAIPJX010000182.1 GCA_021733945.1 Verrucomicrobiota bacterium
TGTTGAGACGTCCGGTCGGCCACCGCGCTCCGGATGTCTAGTGCCACGCTTTTTAACACGGAGCGCACAGAGAACACAGAGGGCCACAGAAAACATTATGGTTCAGATTCTGGTTTTCACCGAACGACCCGAGTGAGCGACGGCCACCGACCGCGCACTCAAGCTGTGTCCAAGAATGTTCATGAATCCAAACGCGTCCTCACCGAGACGCTCGTGGCCGTTCGCTCGACTCGATGGTTGGCGTTCGATCATGCTGAGTCAGCGCGACCGATATGGGTAATCTTAACCTCTGCGACAGCGTGGTCAGCCCAGTATGTCAAAGCGTATTGACCGACTATCTTGATTTGAATTTCTCGTTGTGTGTCGTCGCGCTCGGTGTAATCACCCCGCTGAAAAGGATCCTCGGCAAGAGACTCAATGTAAGCGGAGAGGCGTCTCAGCCGATCCCCTCGAATTGATCGCAGCGACTCCATTGCCTCCAGGCGGACGAAAATCTGGTACGGCTTCACTCGTCCGATTCAGATCGGTCAATCCCAAGCGCGGACTTTGCTTTGTCCCATGAAATCCATTTCTCTGGATTCTTGTCATCCAACCGCTCTTGAATTTCGGAGATAGTGCCTTCGCGGCGCATACGAAGTGCAAACAAAAAAGCTGCAAGACGATCCTGCTGGTCCTGAGGCAGCAGTTCAATTTCATGTTGAAGCTCGGATACGTGCATGACTCAAATTGTCGCAATTTCCGTGTGGCTCGCAACTTCTTTTGTCGCCCAACTTTAATAACGCGTCGCATCACTCAAATTTTAGGCCTTGTGTGAGTGGCTCTTCATTTCATCCTTCTAATCCTTCTTCATGTTCATTATTCTCTCACCGCGCCACTGTCTTTCTGGGAGAAATGTCAAACGAGTTGACACGAATCGGGGCCATGAACCGAGGCGGTGTGTATGGAGTCCCGCCTTCAGGCGGCTCCGACCGGGCTAAAGCCGGGACTACCTGCCGGTTGATTGTGAGCGGAGAATGATTCATCACTGAATTGTTGAGACGTCCGAAGGGAACGAAGAGAGCGATTCTCGTGACCACACCGCCGGGTTCCTCCTCATGGCGGATGTTCAGCACGACTATCCCCTTTTGTGTCCGAGTAGGTCCTTGCTCGAAGCTGGTGAACTTGAGCGGATAGCCCGGCTTGATGGTCTCCTCACTGGCCCGGGTGATTTCGGAGTAGCTCAGACCTGATGCCGCTGGTAGTAAACGCTTCCACGACAACCTCCCGACCGTGACTCCCGTGAGTAGGGTTTTGATCGTCTGCTGGATCTGCTCCTCCTTGGGTAAGCCAAACTCAATGAGGTCATCGAAGCGCCGGAAAAGGGCCTTATCCAAGCGATCTCCATGATTGGTGGCGGCGATGATCAGGCTGTTGCTTCTCATTCGCTCAATGAAGATCAGGAACGAATTGAGCACGCGCCTCATCTCTCCCACCTCACCGAAGGCATCCCGGGAGTAGCCGATGCTGTCAAACTCGTCAAAAAGATAGACTGCCCGAGTCCGCTCGGCAGCGTCAAAAATGAGCCTAAGTTCAGAGTGAATCGCCGAGAAACCGGCTTATCAGGGTATCCAGTCTCACAACGAAAAGAGCGAGGCCGAGCTCTGAAGCGAGGGCTGAGGCGGTCATGGTCTTGCCGCAGCCGAGGGTGGATCGGGTTTCGATGCAGTGATCATGGACCTCACCATTCCCGGTGCCATGGGAGGGAAAGAAGCCGTTCGGCGGTTGCTGGAGTTTGATTCCAAGGCACGGGTCATCGTCTCAAGTGGGTACGCGGACGACCCGGTCATGGCGGATCACAGGGATTATGGATTTTGCGCACGGCTTCGGAAACCAATGGATCTGGCAGAACTTTCCACCGTGGTGAACCAAGCTCTGGACAGTTGCTGATTCGCTGGAGCCCGGGCGGTGTTCCACCGAACCTCGTCCTCACATGGAAATACCCGGGGCCTCCGGAAAAAACGGGACCTTTGCTGATCATTGCGTTTTCGATCGGATCATAAGGCTTGCTTTTTGGTGTCAGTCGGATACTCCGTTCATTCTTTGCCGGCGGATGGTTCCGCTGGATGGCCGAAGTCTGTGAAAGACGGCCGCATCACGTTGGGGGCAGGTGAGGCTTCGGTGGCCCGGACTGTGTGCAAGAGGATGTAAGGGATCTTAAACCGGTTGGCGACGAATATGACGATTCAGTGGTTGTTCTTGATTGCGGCGGTGGTGCTGCTTGTGCCGCCGTTGCCTGTCGGCGGGTGGGTGCGCCGGTTCCTGCGGTCGCGCCGAAATCCAATGGTAAAGCCCCAGCACCTGCTCGGTCGCTGGCAGAACTGGGTGGATCTGGTTCGCGCCCTGGTCGGGGTTTATCTGCTGATGCATCTGGCCGTTTCCATCGATCCCGATGTGAAGGGTGGGGCGACCCGAGCGTTGATGGTTCAGGCTGGGGTGCTGGGCTTGGGTTTGTTGTTTCAGAGTATCCGATGGAACAACGGAATTGTTTTGGTGGCTCCGGTCTTTTATTTGAGCGGAATCACTTTGGTCGTCGGGAATTGGGATGCGGGTGGATTTGCGGTGCTGGTCGGGTGGATGTTTTCCCTGGTGAGTAAGAGTCCGATCTATCTGTTGCCAACCATGGTAGTTGCACTCGGGGGCTCCGGCTATTTGCTGGGTCTCAGTCTTCCTCTGATCATGAACTGCGGGTTGATTGTTCTTCCGCTCGGCCTTTCGTTTGTGTTTCACAAGCAACTGGCTTTCCTGTCTGACGAACCCAAGAGCCTTGCCGAATAACGCCCTTGGAGAGCGAGGTCGCTCCTACCACGCACCGCGGTGACGCTTCCCGAATTTGAAAGGCTCAAGACGTCGCCGCGGACCTGGTTGATCACCGGTGTGGCGGGGTTCATTGGCTCCAACCTGCTTGAATCGCTTCTCGGCCTGGATCAGACTGTCGTCGGCCTGGATAACTTTGCGACGGGCAGCCGCAGAAACCTCGACGAAGTGCGGCAACGGGTGTCGGCTTCGCAATGGGCCCGGTTTCGATTTGTCGAAGGCGATATCCGCGATCTTGAGACCTGCCGTCGCACCTGCGATTCCGTGCGGCCCCATGTCGTGCTGCATCAGGCCGCGCTCGGATCGGTTCCCCGATCCATCCGGGACCCGCATTCTGTCCACGCGGTGAATGTCACCGGGTTTCTCAACATGCTCGTGGCCACCAGGGATGCGAACAAGTCGCGATTTGTCTACGCCTCGAGCAGTTCCGTGTACGGCGATCATCCGGCCCTGCCAAAAGTCGAGGATGTCACGGGTCGCCCCATGTCTCCGTACGGAGCTTCCAAACAAACCGACGAACTTTACGCTGCGGTGTTTTCCCAGTGTTACGGACTTCAGACAGTGGGGCTGCGGTATTTCAACGTGTTCGGCCGGCGTCAGAATCCGGAGGGACCCTATGCGGCGGTGATTCCCAGGTGGGTGTCGGCGCTGCTCCGGAAACAACCCGTCGAGATTTTTGGTGATGGCGAGACAAGTCGCGACTTTTGTTACGTCGCCAATGTGGTTCGTGCAAACATCCTCGCCGGAACGGTGGAGGATCCCAACGCGATCGGGAAGGTTTACAACATCGCCGTGGGAGCGCGCACCAGTCTGAACGAATTGTTCCTCCTGATTCGCGACAAACTTGCGGCCTCCCGGAAGATGGGGGCTTGTGACGCACCCGTTTATCGGGAGTTTCGACCGGGAGACATGAGGCATTCCCATGCGAGCATCGAACGAGCCACAAAGTGGTTGGGCTATCGCCCTTCTCATACTATTGTTCAGGGACTCGATGAATCTCTCGAATGGTATGTTCAAAATCTTTCAGATGAGACCAGCCTCAAAGAACACCGCGCCTGACCCCGCGAGCGCTCCCGGCTCCCGCAACAGGAGAACAGGCTTCCAACCGACATGAAAATCGCTGTCATCGGTCTGGGCTACGTCGGTCTTCCGTTGTCGCTCGAGTTCGCCCGGGCAGGAGTGACCGTGTTGGGACTGGATGTCGACAGCGCCAAGGTTGAGTCGGTCAATGTCGGGCGCAGCTATATTCAGCACATTGACCATGCCACCCTCCGGGATGCGATCGATGCGGAGCGGTTTGAGGCCTCGGTTGATTTCGGACGGGTCAGCGAAGTGGAAGCTGTGGTGATCTGCGTGCCCACTCCGTTGAACAAAAATCGGGAACCGGATATCTCCTACATCCTCAAGACGGGCGCGTCGGTTGCGCCACACCTTGTCAAAGGAACCCTGGTGGTTCTCGAATCCACCACCTACCCGGGCACCACCGAAGAAGACCTGCGGCGTGTTCTGGAAACCGGGTCCGGTTTGAGGGCTGGGGTTGATTTTCATCTCGCGTTTTCACCGGAACGCGAGGATCCGGGGAACCCTCTCAGCAGGGTGGCTGAAATTCCGAAGGTGGTGGGAGGGCTCACGCCGACCTGCCTCGACAGGGCATCGGCGCTCTATCGGAAAGCCATCAAAACGATTGTGCCTGTTTCCTCCTGCCGGGTTGCCGAGGCAACCAAGCTGCTGGAAAACATCTTTCGCAGCGTCAACATCGCTTTGGTCAACGAGCTGAAAGTTGTCTATGGAGCCATGGGGATCGACATTTGGGAAGTTATTGGTGCCGCGAGCAGCAAGCCCTTTGGGTTTATGCCCTTCTACCCCGGGCCTGGTTTGGGAGGGCATTGCGTGCCGATCGACCCGTTCTATCTTTCCTGGAAAGCCCGGGAATTCGGTATGAGTACGCGGTTTATTGAGCTAGCCGGCGAGATCAACACCGCCATGCCCGAATTTGTGATCCATCGCATCGCCGAGGCTCTCAACGCGGTCCGGAAACCGGTCAATGGTTCGCGAATCCTGATCCTTGGTCTTGCCTACAAACCAAACGTTGACGATGACCGGGAATCGCCGAGCTATCACTTGATGGATCTCCTGAAGCACCGGCATGCCTGGGTCGATTATCATGATCCACACATCCCCGTCATCAGACCGAGCCGGGATCACGCGGATTGGGCCGGCACGAAGTCCGTGCCCTGGAACCGTGAGACGCTGGCTTCCTACGACGTCGTGGTCATCGCAACGGCGCATCGGGCGATCAATTACTCCGAGTTGGCTGCGTGGGCCCGATGCATCGTGGACACCCGAAACGCCATGGCTGCCGTTGATGTCCCGAAGGGCAGGGTCTGGAAAGCCTGACGGGCATTTCGGAGCAGGGAGATCCAGGAGGACCTCCGGCCCGGTGGGTGCGGAAATGCAGCCCCTCCAAACGGACTCACCCGTCTTCCGAATTCCTTTTCCTGATTCCGGCAGACAGCATCCCATCAGGGTGTTTTTGACAAATGGCGGTGAGGGATGGACTTTATGATCGTGTCCGGTGAATGCAGGGATCCGGGTTTCCTGCGTCAATCGGCGCGAGCAGGTTGATTTCCTTCAACCTGCGTTAAGGAGGGTGATGGTTGCAGCACGAATGACGGGCCTGTTTAGTGGTCTCGTCCTGGGCTGGTGGTTGTACGATCTCCAGCTTCAATGGCGGGAACTTCAGGAGTATAACTTCGGTTGGGTGGTGCCTGCGTTGGCGGGCTACATCGTTCTGGTTCGATGGGGAGGGAGGCCAACCCAGGACCACCCCGCTCCGTTCTGGATCAGCATGTGTCTTGCGGGGGGGGGTATTCCATTTGTGGTGGTTGCCGAGATTTACAAACGGGCGATCACCCACACACCCGCATCGAGCTTTTGCCTGAGCATCGGGTGTTTTTTGTTCGTTCTGGCCCTGATCCTTCGGGGGTGGGGACACAGGACCCTGTTCCATTTTTTGTTCCCGCTGTGTTTCCTCTTTCTGGCGGTTCCACTGCCGGGAATTATCTGGAATCCGATCGTGATGTTGCTTCGAGACCTCATCACCCGGCTCGATGTGGAATGCCTGAACCTGATCGGAATTCCTGCCTTTCAGCAGGTTAACGTGATTCAACTGCCCGGAAGCCAGGTTGGAGTGAACGATGCCTGCAGCGGGATCCGCAGCCTTCAGTCCAGCGTCATGGTCTCGCTGTTTGTCGGATACCTGAGCTTTTCGAAAACGCGATTCAGAGCGTTGTTTCTGGCGATCGGGATCTCCCTGGCGTTGTTCGGGAATTTCACCCGATCCTTGGTGTTGTCGATTGCCGTCCACCGGCATGGGTTGAGCGTGTTGGACAGGTTTCATGATGCTGCCGGGTGGGCAATTCTGGTTTTCACCCTGATTGGCCTGATGGTGTCGGTAAGTCTCGTGAAGCGGTATGAGGGGGCGGAATGCCGGATTTCCGGTCAGCGGACCTTGAAGGGGTAAGCTAATGTTTTACTTGACCGCAAGTTGCGGGGGCTGATAGCTTTTGGATTGTCGCCATGGGAGGTGAAGTCTCAGAGACGTCATCTCTGGGAGAGCGGTAGCCATCGGTGGCCTTTTGCCTAGGGTGCTGTGTCCGGTTTACGGACTTCCTATTGCGAAAGGAGTCGGGAGCGTGGGTTGAAGTGATTCAACATGCTTTCCCTCCGCGCGGTGGCTGCCGTTTTTTTGTGCCCTGAACGGCGTCCACAGCGGTCCTGCCATCAGTCCGTTTCTTCAGGGAGATGCGGGTATGCAATGACCGGAAGGAAGAAAGAGTCCGGTTGGATCGGTCGTCATGCGAATCTCGGAATCAATACCTCCGGCTGAAACAACGTTGGTGTTTCCCGTGTCGCCGTTGGTTCACTGAATCTTTTTTAGGACGCCGATCAGTTCCTCGCTGGGATGGCGGTCGCGGTAGCCTTCGTGGCCGAGCTTTGCCCGGACGATCCCCTTGCTGTCGATCACGATCGTGACCGGGTGCGGAACTCCGTCGATCCGGCTGCCCGCTTCCTTGTTGCGCACCCCGTACGCATCAATCGTTTTGCTCCCTGAATCGGAAAGCAGCAGGAACGAAATCTTCTGTTGCGCCACGGCCCGGCGGAGGACTTCCTCGGAATCGTAGCTGATCCCGATCACCTGGGCTCCCGTGGCCTGGATCTTTTCAATGTTGGATTGCAGTTCAACTAACTGCCGTTTGCAGAAGGGTCACCAATCGGCCGATCGATAAAATACGATGGCCACGCTGCCCTTCCTGAGCAATTCGCTCAGGGCGTGCTTTTGTCCAGTCGAATCGCTCAGCGTGAATTCGGGCGCTTTCGATCCGATGTCGGGTCCAGGCAAATCGGCTTCAGCTCCGGTGATGACGGTCTGCATCGCCAGACAAACAAACAGGGTGGCGAGGAGTCGAATCGGAGTTTTGGCATTCATGACGTATTGGATGTTGAGCGCAGGATAAACAACCTCCGGCTTTTATTCCAGAGGTTTTGTCGGAAAACCGAAATGTGCCGGACGAGGCCTGTCTCCACTGGTTGCGGTCTGAATTTGGAAACGCCCGTCAGAGGGGGCGGGTGTGCGCTCCCATAAAAAAACTGCGGACCTGAAGGGTCCGCAGTTTCGTGATCTTCCGTTCAGAATCGCTGGCGATCAGTTTTTCTCGGAGCCGAGGATGATTGTCACCCGGGAACTGCCGCTCTCCGGCGCGGTGTTGTATACATAGCTGACGTCGAGCGCCTTTTCGATCCGCAGTTTGGCTTCGGAGAGATGGGATTCGCTGTAGGCGTCCAGTTTTCCCTTCTGCTCTTCCAACACCGAGCCGACCTGAAGTTTCAGGCGGCGCAGTTGACTGAGTGCCAGGTTGGAGACCGGTTTGTGCGATGCGCTGCGCCAGGTGTTGGGCGTGCTCAGCTGAATCAGGCGCTCGAGATGCTCCCGTTGAAGATTCCGGCGCAGACTCGAGATCATCGGCTTTCTGGCGCTGAACTCACGATCCTCAGGGTCAAGCACCTCGCTCCAAAGACTTTTGTGAATGGTCTCGAAAACCTCCGGCAGCGTGACCATGTCCTCGTCCGCAGGTGTGAGCGACTCGTTGTCGTAGACTCGTCCCAGCGTGGTCGGGTTCATCAGCATGGTGAGCACCGAAGCCTGAATTCCCATGATCCGGTCGTGGACCGGCCAGGTGGAGTCCTGCATTGCCGCCGAAAATTCGTCCAGCCATTTGTCGGTCGTCAGATGCTGCAGCAGTTCGGGTGTAAGTCCATAAGCCTCGTCCTTGAAGGCGCTTTCGCACACAAAATCCAGGGCCTCGCGTTGTTCCCGGACTCCGACCACCTGCAATGGGGTGCGATTGAGCGGATCCCCTTTCTTGTCCCGGTTCACAAACGCGCCACCCACCCAGTTGGCCATCATGCTGATGGCGCGACTATGCACCGCGAGCGTCATTTCGTAACCGTGCCTGGCGCGGGACCAGCTCTGGCCGTCTTTCACGAATTTGTCCAGAAGCCGTCCCCGATGAAACTGCGCCAGTTCCACCTGCCGTTTGGCATAGGAGAGCGGGTCGGCCGCGAAATCATACCGGCGCGCGAATGGATCGGGTCCGTAGGTGTCCTCGTCCGTGGCATACTGAAGTTCGGGCTCCGACACTCTGGAAAGCAGTTTCTTCATCTCGTCCGGTTTGTCGTTCAACGTGTAGCCGTATTCGATGGCCCACAGATCGTAGGGGCCGATGTCGATCATGGCGTAATCCCCCTGGGGATCCTCCTTGTCGATCCGGTACATGTTGACCGGCAGGTAGTCCATGACCGATCCCGCCAATGCCTTCCTGCCCTTGACCTGCTCGCTGTTGATCTGTTCGAGGGTGTAGATGCTGGACGCCTTGAAATTATGCCGCAATCCCAGCGTGTGTCCGACCTCGTGCGCAACCAGTTCTGCAATCAGAGGCCCCACGAACCATTCGGGCACACCGTCCAGGATCTCCTCTTTATTGGCTGGTTTCTTCTTGTCCTTGTCGTCCTTTTTATCGTCGCCTTTCGGTTCGGGGTCTGCCTCCGCGTTGAGCAGATCGATCGAGAATCGCATCATCGCCATGTCGAGCGCCTTGGAGTCCGCAGCGCGGCAGAAACCGTTCACCTGACTGGTGCGGCCCACCAGTCCGTCATATTCGTTGTCCCCGATCAGCGCGGGGTCGGTGCTGGCCAAAGCGTGACCTCCGTAGGCCTGGGGGCCTTTCTTGAGAATCTCCGCAACCAGATTGTCCCGCGAGGCGGGGGGGGCAAGGCGCACCCGCGGATCCCAATCAGGGTATCTTTGCAGCCACGACAGGGTTTCCGGAGAGAACCCTTCAACCGCAATCTCGGGAAGCAGCTCGTTGAACTGTCTCCAATAATGCCGGATCCAGCCATCGGTCAGGATGATGTCCGCATCCAAAATTTCTCCAGTCAGGGGGTTCACCCGGCTCGGACCGATCGCGGTTCCGATGTTGTTGTTGAGCCACCGCACGAAGTTGTAGCGCACATCCTCCGGGTCCTTCTCCATATGCGCCCGGGTGGCGGCGTCCTGATAATAAACCTCAATGGCGTTGGCCAATCCGACGTTCTCGAAGGCCTTGTTCCACTGGAGAATTCCTTCGCGCACCCAGCGGCGGTACCGGATCGGGGTGGTGTGTTCGATGTAAAAAACGATGGGGTTTTTCACCGGACTGACCTTGAGCGAGGGATCGGCTTTTTCCAGGTGCCAGCGGTTGATGAACCGGGCCCGGCTGTCGTCTTCCTTGTACTGCCCCAGGTCCAGAAACGTGGTTGTGAAGTAACCCACCCGTTCGTCCGGTTTGCGTGGTTTGTATTGGGGATTGGGAGCAATCTCGCTGATCGAGTAATGCAGTGTCTTGAAGGTCCCGTCTCCCATTGGGATTTCAAATGCCAGTTCGATGTTTCCGGGGAACGCCTTGGCGGTGGCGATCCGTGCCAGGCTCTTTTTCGCGGTTCGCAGCGATGGCCCAAAGAATTTCTCAGCCTGTCCCACAAGCAGCGCATCCAGATCAATGACGGGGCCCCACTGCGGCTTGATGCTCTGAATGGGCAGGTCTGCCAGGAGCCGATCTGTAAACAGGCGGTCGACCGATGCTTTGGATTCCTTGTCCCCCGTCGAGCGCGTGGCGACATTGTCTTCGATCAGAAGCATTTTGTCGTCCTGTTGCTGCCAGTAGACATAGGCGTCACCCGCCTGCAGGCCTGCATATAGCTCACCGCTTGCCACCGTCAGCGCGATGAAGAATTTCTTGCTCTGATATCCCGGAGGGAAGGCTGCCATGACCTGATTGTCATTGGTCCGGACCCAGAGCGAGAACAGGCTGCGTGTGTTGTCCAGCGTGGAGACCACTTCGGTGTAGTCCTTGAGCACCTCGGTGAATGGCGGAAACTGCGGTTTTGGGGCGGGCCGGGGAGCGGCGGTTGGGGCCGTGGGCGGAGGGGCGGGCGATGGGGGAGGAGTGGTGGGTGGTGGGGGAGGAGTCTGCGCCCATGTCGAGGCGACCAGTCCGAGAGCCGTCAGCAGAAAGAGAACGGCCTTTGCGATTGGGGTTTTCATACGTTCGTTAATTTGACCTGGCTTTTTGTTCCTATCCGGGTTGCGCCGAACCTTGAGAAGGCTCAATTGCATGGAAGTATACTGAGGGCCTCCGGCCTTGTCTACCGGAAGGGAAGGGGATGTCGGTGCCGGGGTGCATGACAGAATTCTTCGTCGATGACGAACGAAGTTGAGCGCGCGCCCCCCACCAAGGCGAAGCGTCTTGGACGGCGGTAGTCCTCTGCCGCTTTTGGGTAGCGCGAACCGTCCCGGCGAGCCGGGTTGCAGGGAAGGGGGATTTAACCACGGATTTCACGGAGGACCACGGATTAAGA
>JAIPJX010000183.1 GCA_021733945.1 Verrucomicrobiota bacterium
GGCCTTGCGCTCCGCTTTGGTAGCCCTGACGGCCTGAAGGGTCGCAACGCCGGTGAGCACGACGAGCAACGAGGCTACGACCCCAGCCACGCGCATATATTTTCGATTCCGCCGGTAAAACTTCTGAAACTGGTAGGCGAAGGTGGGAGCGGCGGCAGAGATCGGTTCGTTGTCCAAATGGCGCCGGATGTCCGAGACGAGACCGTTCACCGTTTCGTACCGATGGCTGCGGTCCTTCTCGAGCGCCTTCATCACGATCCAGTCCAGATCGCCCTGAAATACCTTACCCAACGCACTGACTTCCATGCTCCGGTTCTTCGCCACCACGGTGCGTTCCTCGTGCAACATGGTGCTCAACCGCGTGCTCGGTTTCGGCGGCTCTTTCTCGGCGATCACCCTCTGCATCTCTCCGTACCCCATGCTGAACAATTCGTTGCTCGGGAAAGGCGTGGTGCCGGTCATGAGTTCGTACAGAAGCACCCCCAGGGAATAGACATCCGTGCGCGTGTCCACATCCAGGCCGCTCATCTCGGCTTGTTCCGGACTCATGTACGCCGGGGTCCCGATCATCTGGGAGTAATTCGTGAAGAGCGTTTTTTCGGTAAGCCTTTGGTTCGTCGCCTTCGCGATGCCGAAGTCAATCACCTTCGGGACGGCGTCTCCGTCGTGGAGCGTGACCATCACGTTGGTCGGTTTGACGTCGCGGTGGATCACGCCTTTTTGATGGGCGTGCTGAATCGCCTGGCAAACAGGGATGAAGAGATTCAACCGCTCCTGGGTGGAGAGCTTGTTTTTGTCGCAGTATTCCGTGATGGGAACACCGCGGACGAGTTCCATCACGAAATAGGGGCGCCCTGCGTCCGTGGCACCCGCGTCCAGAACCTTCGCAATGTTGGGATGGTCCATCAGCGCCAAAGCCTGCCGTTCGGCTTCGAACCGGGCCACCACATGCCGGGTGTCCATGCCCAGCTTGATGATCTTCAGCGCCACCTTTCGGGTGACGGGCTCCGTCTGCTCCGCCATGTAGACAACGCCCATCCCTCCTTCTCCGATTTTCTGCAGCAGCTTGTACCGGTCAATCACCAAGCCCGGCCCTTCGGTGAGTTTCGTTTCAGCCGGCAAAGTGACCTCGGCGTCCTTGTCGGGAATAAATCCTTCCGCGGAATCGTAGGACTTCAGGAGGCATTCCAGGCGATGTCTCAATTCCGCGTCCTGGCCGCACGCTCCCTTGAGAAAGGCCTGGCGGGCCTCGGTGGAAGGCATTTCCAGGGCTTCGTTGAAGATTTCTTTCTCTCGATCCGTGGTCTCGGACATAGGGCCTGTTTCAGTTCGATCTTTCACTCACCCAACAGTCCGAAAAAAATGAATCACCGGGGCCAAAAAAATTCAGATTTGTTTCTGAAGCTCGTTCATCAGCCAGGCCCGGGCATAAGCCCAGGTGCGTTTCGCGGTTCTCTCGGAAACACCGAGGATCTCCGCCACCTGCGCGTTCGGAAGTCCGGCGAAAAACCGCAGCTTGATCAACTCCGCTCCGGTTGCATCCTTCTCCGCATATCTCACCAAGGCGCCATCCAGCGCCAGCAACAACTCGGAGTCGGTGTCTTGCGCGATGTCCACATGATCCAGATCGACCCGCTGAAAGCCTCCTCCTCGTTTTTGGGAGGCCTTTTGACGGGCACGCTCCACCAGTATCCGGCGCATGGCTTCCGCCGCCGCGGAGAAGAAGTGAGCCCGGCTGTTCCATTCCCGGGGCCCGGATTTGTTCACCCTCAGCCAGGCTTCGTGGACCAATGCCGTGGCCTGCAATGTCTGGCCGGCAGGAGCCTGGGACATGCGCACTGCTGCAAGCTTCCGCAATTCCCCGTAGATCAGGGGCAGCAGTTCTTCCGCCGCTTTCGGGTCGCCGGACTCGATGGCGTTGAGCAACTGGGTCACGTCATCTGACATCATCTCGAAGATACAAAACCCAATCCGGAACGCGAGTCGAATGCTTAACAGCCTGTCTGAAAACTCCAACCCCATGGTAGGCGCCGAGGTGACGAGGCTCCAAATGCGCCGGAAATCGCCGGGTTTGGAGGTTGAAGAAGTGGACCTTCTTACGTCGGCTCCCACTTTTCAGACACGCTCTCAGGCCGCCAGCGGAACCTCGTTCCTCCCAGCACCGCCGCAATTCCCACGCATCCCCAGCCAAACCAGTCCCCGTGGCGGTTGTAAAACGTGGGTTCCCGCCGCACACCCGCAGGTCCCAGAGGCACGGGAACATTCTTAAATCCGCGGGCATACACATTGTCCGACCCTGGGAACCCGGCATGCGAAAGACGTCCCCGGGAATCCACCAGACAGGTCAACCCATTGTTCGCACACCGCACCAGCGGCAGACCGTTTTCGACAGCCCGAAAAACGGCGTTCGCGGCATGCTGCCATTGGGCGGCGCTCTCTCCAAACCACCCATTGTTTGTGAGGTTCAACAAAAAATCCACATCCGGGACTGCATGTTTCCTGACCAAATGCGGAAACACATCTTCGAAGCATATGACCACGGAAAGGGTTGCTCCGAGGTCCGGCATCTCGAAAGGAACGGGCTCGGATCCGGCCGCGAATCCATCGCCGATCGGCGTAAAATACCCGAGAAACGGCAGCCAGCGCACCAGCGGGATGTATTCGCCAAAAATCACCAGCTTCCGTTTGCGATACACCGAGGCCAGTTCTCCTTTCGGATCCATGAGAAAGGCGCTGTTGAAAAAATCGAACTCGGGCTTCGGCCCATCCGAGTGCCTGGAAACGGCGTCGTCGGCACCCAACACCATCCAGACACCGTGACCGGTCGCGAGGCGTTGAACCGCCTGGAGGGATTCGGGTTCATACCGCAGTAGATTCGGAACGGCCGCCTCCGGCCAGACCATCAGATCGGGATGGCTTCCCATCGCTTGTTCCGACAACTCCAGCAGCCCCGTAAACCGGTTCGAGTTTTCGCCCGGATCCCAGATCAGAGTCTGCGGGATGCTGGGTTGAATCAGGGAGACATCCAGAAAACGATCGGGCTCCGGAGCGTTCACCACCCGGCTCACCCCGAACCCGCAGGCCGCAGCCAGCAACAACATCGGCACCACCAGGTCCACCATCCAGGATCTGGGCTGCTGGGGACGCACGAGAATTGCCAGAGCCGAGGACATCAGGGCGACCGACAGCCAAACCACCAAAAATGAGACACCGTACACACCCGCCACCGAAGCGATTTGGATCACGGGCAGAATCCGGTATTGGGATGCACCCAGAAAATTCCAAGGAAAACCCGTCAAAACCCGGCCCACAACCATTTCCAGGGCCACCCAGATCGTCGCACAGGCCAGTGCCCATAATCCACGGCGCAGTCCGGACACCCTCATGTAGCCCTGAAAAACCGCCCGTTCGCCCGGAAACACGCCCGGCGAATCCTGCACGGACGGCAGCAATCGGATGCACAACCACACCCAGACAGCCGGATACAGCGCCAGATATGCCGACAACGCCAACCAACCGGTCAGGGCTCCGAAAGGAAACGGCATGTATAACAGCCAATACAACGAAACGCCGAAATGCACCAAACCAGCCATGTATCCCAGCCGAAACGCCCGTCCCGGCGACGCACCAAGCGCGCACGCCAGGATCAGCCCCGGTGCCACCCACGCCAGGCCCGCTATCTCGATGTTCGGGAAGGCGGCCGCCCAGAGCAATCCCCCCAGCAAGGCACACCCGGATTTCCGATCGACGAGACGACTCATTACGGTCCAGTTCAAGGCTCGGAGATTGCCCGAAGGACACAGAAAGGCAAGAATCGCAAAAATGCCTTCCGGCAGAGCCCCTTTCCTGTCTAGACTGCACGCACCTGAACCGAACTATGGAAACTATCACTCTGGGAACAAGTTCATTGACGGGAAGCCGCCTGGCCTACGGATGCTGGCGCGTGACCGGTCCGGTAGAGTCTGCCGATCTCGATCCCGATCATGAACAGGCCGCCATCCGCTCCATCACCGCCGCCTATGAGGCAGGCTACACGATCTTCGACCACGCCGACATCTACGCAAACGGCGAATCGGAGCGTGTTTTCGGAAAAGTCCTCAAACAGATCTCCGGCATGCGCGACAACGTGCTCGTTGCCTCCAAATGCGGCATTCGCAAAGCCGGAGACCCCGACGCGACCTCCCCCTACCGGTACGATTTTTCCGAAGGCCACATCATTTGGTCCTGCGAACAATCCCTGAAGCGCATGGGCGTCGAAACGCTCGATCTTTACATGCTGCACCGGCCCGATTATCTGAGCGATCCCAATGAAGTCGCCGAAGCGTTTTCCCGGCTGCAGCAGGCCGGCAAGGTGCGGGAATTCGGGGTGAGCAATTTTTCACCAATCCAATTAACCACCCTGCAGCAGGCCTGCTCCCGGCCGCTTGTGGCAAACCAGATCGAAATCAGTCTCGCCCAGCCCAACGCCCTGAACAACGGAACCCTCGACCAGTGTGTTATCTCAAAAATCACCCCCATGGCCTGGAGTCCGCTGGGCGGCGGACGACTCGGATCCAACGATCCGGTCGACCTGCGGGACCCGGACCATGCACACAGACTCCAGATTCGTGAAACCCTCGACCTGATTGCCCGCGAACACAACACGACCCGCACGGTCATCGCGGTCGCCTGGCTCCTCAAACACCCGGCCCGAATCGTTCCCGTCATCGGATCGACCAGCCCGGAACATATTCGCGAACTGGCCGGCAGCGTCGACATCCATCTGTCCCGCGACGATTGGTACCGCCTCATGGAAGCCGGCGTGGGCCAGCGCCTGCCCTGACCCGTTCCCCGGTTCGCGCCCACGACTATGCAAGAAACCCCGACCCAGCTCGGCTACCGGATGCCAGCCGAATGGGAACCCCACGTCGGCACCTGGTTCACATGGCCCCGACCCGAGGGAATCAGTTTCCCGGATCGCTACGACACGGTTCCCCCGGTCTACGCACGGTTGTTCCGCGAATTGATCCGGGTGGAACAGGTGCACCTCAATGTCTGGGACGCCCAGGCCGAGGAACAAGCGCGCCTTGCCTTGTCCCGATCGGGCCTCACACTGGATGGCATTCAGTTCCATCACTTCCCAGCCTATGAACCGTGGTGCAGGGACCACGGCCCCATTTTTCTGGTTCGTGACACGAATGGACAACGGGAACGGGCCGTCGTCGATTGGGCTTACAACGCCTGGGGCGGCAAATACCCGCCCTTCGACCTCGACGACGCGGTGCCCCAGCATGTAGCCAGACTGCGCAACCTGCCCCTGTTCACCCAGGACATGATTCTGGAGGGCGGATCCATCGAAGTGAACGGTCAGGGCTGCCTCCTCACCACCGAGGCCTGCCTGCTGCACCCAAACCGGAACCCGGCACTGACCCGCATTGAAATCGAACAGCGCCTGCGCGATTATCTGGGCGTCACGCAAATCCTCTGGCTCGGCGACGGAATCGTCGGCGACGACACAGATGGACATATCGACGACATCGCCCGCTTCATCGACCCGGTGACAATCGCTACCGTGGTTGAGGAAGATCCCTCGGACGCCAACTATTCGCTGCTCCAGGACAATCTCAAGCGGCTGGAAAAGTTTCGGGATCTGGCTGGAAATCCGTTTCGCATCCTTCAATTGCCAATGCCCGGAACCATCGAATTTGAGGATCAGCGACTTCCCGCCAGCTATGCCAATTTCTACATCGCCAACGGCCTGGTCCTGGTCCCCACCTACCGAAGCCCCAACGATGCGCGCGCCCTGCAGATCCTGCAGGAAGCGTTTCACGGACGGCGCGTCATCGGAATCGATTCCACAGAACTGATCTGGGGACTCGGTTCCTTCCACTGCATCTCTCAACAGGAACCGCAATAACGCGCCTTTCACCCACACCTCACCATCGCCCGGATCGCCACCCGCTGGACTCCCACCCCGGCCCAGCTCCAGCCCCTCAAGGAAATGACTCCCCCACCGTCAGCCGGCTGGACGGTTTCCGAGCTCCGCCTCGTGAAAAGCACCCTGACTGCCGACGGAAGCCGGTACGAAGAGGCTGGTCGGTTTCCACTTTCAGCATTGCCATAAGCCCCTCATTCGCGTATAGGTCTTTTCAAAAAACTGCAACATCCCAAGTCGAATATTATGGCCCAACCCTGTTTTCATTCCAGCATCGAAGGCGCCCAACACGGTGCCAAGAGCCTCGAACAATTTCTCGACTACGCGAAAGCCTCCGGTGCCGCCGGCGCGCAGCCGTCGAACTACATGCTGGAAGGAGGCAAGGGGTTTAAGTCCGCCAAGGCAATCCGTGCCGCATTCGATGACCGCGGCATGAAACTCGACGGTATTTCCTGTCACTGCCCCGTATGGGTCCATACCACCGCCTGGACGGGCAGCCCGACCATTCGCCCCTTCATCTCCCCGGCACTGGCCAAGAAATCGCCCGCCGAAATCGAGCGCACCATGGAGACCTATCTCCTGAACCTTCTGGACCTGTGCGCCGAACTGAAGGTGAAAATCATTCCTATGTTCTGGGGTGTGGCCTTCGGGTGGGAAATCGCCACCGGCTATCCCTGGGGATTTTGGAAAGGCCCCGGCTACGACCTGATCCAGGAAGGCCAGGAACGGTTCGTCAAGAAAACCGCGAAGATCCGCGACAAAGCCCGCACTCTCGGTCTCTACCTGGCGCACGAAATTCACCCCGGCACCGCCGCCACCTGCGCCGATGAATTCAACATGCTGGTCGACACCTGCGACGGCGACAAATGCATGGTCGTCAATGCAGACCCGTCGCACTGCTGGGAAGGCGAAGATTGGGAGACCCGTTTTCTGAAGGTCGCCCCCCGCGTTTACGCCTGTCACGTCAAGAATTTCGTCATCCGCAAAAACATCCCCGTCCGCCTGATGAAACCCGATTGGTCGGATCGCGCCATGCAGTTTGTCGACATCCCCTCGGGCGACCTGAACATGGTCCGGTATGCGGAGATGCTGATCAAAATTGGATACCCGCAGCGGTACAACAAGATCATGCGCACCGAAACCGCTCCCCTGATCGTCGAAGCCGAAAGTGCCTACCGCGACATCGACTCCACCAGCGCGAACGGCATCCAATACGTGCGGGACAACCTCTGTTTCCCGGTCGCCTCCGGATCGTTCGAAGACGGCATGGGCGCCTAGGCACGCGCCCTGATCCGGTTACCCCCCGATCCAATCAAAATTCAGGACCACCTCTGATCTTCAGGGTGGGCCTTTTTCATCCCCTCCCCCGTTTACGGAGCGCTCAAGGTGCCGCAACGGTTTGAGTCCGGCCCTGGCATCGTGCACTCGCTCAACGGACTTCAAGTCACCTGAACTCAGTTCCAAATCCCACACTCGTCCGCCTCCCTCCAATCGCACGAGGTCCCGTTCCTCATCAAAAACCAAATGATCCACAGGCAACCGTGATGCCTCAACGCCCTCCCCGATCTGCCGGGCAACCGCGCCATGATCACACGCCGGTCGACGCACTCCGGTGACACCATCCACCAGAACAAATTCGCGGGTCCCGTCCCGATTCAGGTTCCGATACCAAAATCGCGCGCCCTGACCGATCCACTCCGGCTTGACCTCGGATCGGTCGACGGCAGCCCACGGACTCAATGGCGGGCAAAGAATCCCTGCAACCACAAAAAGAACCGTCATCGTTCGTCGCAACGGCATCACTCCCGCTCGGCGAGTGAATAAATTCCTCCCGAATTCGACCACTCCCGGGTCGTGCCGGCTTCCAGGAGCTCTCGGGGTCCGGACTGTCGGTGCAAAATCAATAGGCTGCGTGATTCTATTTTCGGCTGAACCCTACCGTTGATCGCGCCCACGCTCAAACGCTTCTTTCGCCCTGGGCGCGATGGAGAATGCGGGACCCGGACCTTGCACTGGATCAGTTTTACCCTTGTCTGAGTAGGACTCGCCTTCCATACTTGAGGCAAGTGGAACCGCCATCACAGCGGTTTCCTTGAACTAGTGATAAAGCTAAACCTTATTCGTACCTTCAGCTTCCTGCTCGGTTGGCTCCTCCTTCAGCCGTCCCTGACCGCGTCCCAGTTTGTTTACATCGTCGACACCTCCGGATCGATGCGGTCGCTCTGGAAGGACTCCAATGTGGTAGCAACGGTCGCGCAGGATATCGATCGGACCCTGAGCGGGACCTCCCCTGGTGTGCAGAATGGCGATCAACTGCATATCTGGAGCTTCGACCTCAAGGTCCAGGAGGAACTCAAGGTCGAGTTTCAATCGGGCTCCACTGCCGAGATCCGCAGAAAAATCGGCAACGCCCTTGATCGGTTGAAGGTGAACTTTTGGGGGAAAACCAGCCTGGCCAAACCGTTGATCAATGTTCTGGAACAATTTACACCACCCGGTTCCGGTTCCCTGAATCTGTTCCTCTACACCGACGGCAAAACAACCATCGCCGAACGGGATACCGATTCGATTCTCAGGCTCTACAACCACGATTTCAGAACATCCAAACGCCTCCCCCAGTTCTTTATCTACAAATTTGGAGATTCTTCCCTCCCCGACGAGACCCTGCGCCTGATCGACACCATCGGCGGACAGGTCGTGCCTCCGGGCTTCGCCCCGCGCGCTCCGGCCCTGACCAAAGAAAAGCCGACTCCCGAACCCGCCCCGGCTTCCGTTGCCTCTCCCGCGCAAACGGCGATCCAGGTCCTTCCCGAGGCCATTCATTTTGCCGGCCCCACAGCGCCGGAAATCGTCAAACTGATCCCCCTTCAGTTTAAACTCCTGACCCCGGTCTCCGGTCTCTCCGTGGCGCTCAACCTGCTGACAACCAACCTGCCACCCGGCATGACCATCACCACCGCCGCCGACCGGCTCGCAACCGAAGGCAAACAATCGGTCTCCTTCGTCATCCGCAACCCGCAACCCGGTCATTTCTCTGCCAAGCTCAAGCTCTCTTCCACAGTTTCAGTCATACCCGGCATCATTCCTGTGGATATCGACATCCTTCCCGCCACTCCAGACAACGTCGGCATCCAGTTCTTTCCCGAGCAAGCCAGTCCGATCAGCCTCCCGACAACGAGCCGATGGCAACCCCTCCCCATGGTGGGCGTTTCGTTCTTCTACCCGGAGCATCTCCGCGGCACCGCCGTCCGGTTTGAATCCACGCTCCCAGACGGCGTGGCGATTCGAATGCACCCCGGCGACTCTCCCGGTGCCGTGATCTCGCCGGGAGCACTCTTTAAGCTCGAATCCGTCGGCACAGTCGCAGGCTTCGAAATCCTTTCGACCTCACCTGCCATGATCGATCAACCCTTCGATGCACGCCTTTCGGTTTCGCTCCAGCCAGGTCAGAACGTCTCTTCGGTGGGAACCAATTCCCTGACGATTCCGATTCGTTTCGTTTCCTCCGCCGAGGTTGAGGTGAGAACCTCCGAAATCTCTCTCGGAGAAATCCCACGCACTACGGACCGCGTAAAACGCACCCTGGTGCTCAATGTCCAGGGTCAGACGGACGGCTCCAAACTGCTGATCGTCAAACAGGGTCAAGGCCTCGCCGGAATCGAAATCCGGCCCTCGGAAATCACTCTCGAAACCGGAACACGTTCGATCGACCTCGAATTCGAAGGGTTCTCGGATCGCCCGCCCGGCCCGCTCGAGGGCGTTTTTGTCATGATTCCCGAACGACCAAATCCCGCCCTCTACGTGCCTGTCACCCCAATCACCGTGCGAGGCACCATCGCCCAACCGTCGAAACTCATCGTTGAAATCGACAACCCGATGGTGACCGGCCAATCCCTGACGATCCACGCGCGCTTTGACTCCGGCGAACGCGGCGCGATCCGCGCGCTGATCACCCTGCCGAAGTCGGGAAAAACCGAACAGCTCGAACTCGTCGACAGCGGCTCCGCCGAGAACGGCGACACCAAGGCCGACGATGGCATCTACTCTGCCATCTTCACCGGAACCGACCGCCTGGGCCTCTATCAAATCGAAGTCATCGGGACGGACACCCAGGCCAAACTCAGAAAATCCCAGATCAACGTGCCGATCTACTTTCAGGCTTCATCCGCGCCCCTCCATGGCTCGCTGTCACACCGACGCCCTGATCAATCCATCGAGTTCAGACCGACTCTTGTTTCCGATTACCCGGGACCGATCACCCTGGAGATCGCACAGGACCCCGACGGAACCCCGCTCAGCACCTACCTTTCCAGCAAACGACTCGAACCAGGCACCAATTCCACCGGCCTGCTCCTCCGGCTCACTCCGGAAACCGGACCGGGGAACTACCAATTAAATCTCCATCTGGTCACCGAACCGATCGGTTCCCGGCGAGCGAGGATCCCGGTGACCATCACGCTCAAAGTCGAATCGCTCTTCGGCTATTTCATCAAGCTGATCGTGGTGGCCGTCGCGATCGGTTGCCTCGTCACGGCTGGCATGATCATTCCCTGGGACCGCGTGCAATGGATCCAACGTCTTCGGGACCAAAAACACCCCCGACTGAACCCTCCCCGCCGCTTCGACGAACGCGAATAGCCCCAAAAAACGGCCCCGAAAACGGCAGCAATCGCAACCGTCACACTCTCCAAGCCACCTCCGACTCGCCTCAGAGCCCTAATTGAAGTGCAACCTTTTGTTGCAGGTGCAACAAAAGGTTGCACTTCAATTAGGTGGGACTGCGGGTCCATGACTCCGACTCGCCTCTTGACCGCTTGATCAAACCGGGTTCCCTTGAACACTCGGTGCTGTGGAACCGACTGGCCAATGCCGGGAAGGGGCATATGCCTCCCCT
>JAIPJX010000184.1 GCA_021733945.1 Verrucomicrobiota bacterium
CCTCCGACCGACTTCTTGGACTCCGGGATCCGGATGACATCGCCGGGGTGAATCTGGTTGGGTCGAATCGATTTGTTGATCTTGATCACGGCGCTCAACTCGACCCCGTACCTCCCGGCAATCGAGGTGAGGGTGTCGTTCTTTCGAACGGTGTATCTCCTGTCGGCACCTCGGGCGGATGCCGGGAGGAACACGATCATCAAGGCTCCCAGCAAACACAGGGCGCTTCTCAAGCCCGCTCTTGCGTCCAAAAACCAATTCGGATGTCTTTTCGGATGTCTTAATTCCATCTCAATTCGAAACTGCGGCGCGAATGCGCTTCCGATCGGGCCGGGCAGCGTCCCGATCCATTTCTTTCACCTACCATGCTTTGACGCTCCGTTTCCAGAAATTTCTCGAAATCTCCTGCGGATTGCTCACGCAGGTCCAGCACCCCGCTCCGAGTTTTTGGCCGATCTCTGAAGCGCTTCCTCCAGAAACTCCGCAATGTGCAGAACGCGCACCTCCGAAGCCCCGGCCTGTTTCAGACCGGCGCGAATCTGAAGAATGCACCCCGGATTCGTGGTCACCACCGTCCGGGCTCCGCTGTGCAGGATGTTCCGGCTTTTCCGGGTTCCAAGCCGCCCCGCCATCTCCGGTTCGGTGAGATTGTAGCTCCCTGCGCTTCCGCAACACACATCCGCCTCAGCCAGCTCCCGGTAATGGTCCCCGGCCACCGCACGGATGAGACGCCGGGGAGCTTCCGTGATTTTCTGCGGATGCGCCAGATGACAGGCATCGTGATAAGTCACCGGGCCGTCCGCTCCGCACCCGGCCAGTCCCAGCCGTTCGATTGAGTCCACCAACCACTCGGTTAAATCCCTCACTTTCGCGCTGAACCGACGCGCACGTTCCGCCCACGCTTCGTCGGCTTCGAGCAAATGGCCGTATTCCTTGAGGGTTGATCCGCACCCCGCCGCATTGATCAGGATCACATCGACATTGGCTTCTTCGAACGCGGCGATGTTCTTCCGGGCAAACTCCCGCGCCCGGTCCAGGTTCCCCGAGTGCGCGTCCAGCGCCCCGCAACAGACCTGTGTCAAAGGGCTCACAACGTCGTAGCCGCAAGCGTTCACCAGTCCGAGAGTCGCCCGATGAGTCGCCCCGAAGAGAACCGTCATCACACACCCGCTCACGAACCCCACCCGACCGCGACGCTCGGCCTCCGGCGCGGGAAGAAACTCCGGCACAGAAACCGGATCAACCTCCGTCGGCAGGAGCTCAACGATGTCCCGGAGGAACCGCGGAAGAAACCTCATCAATCCGAATCTTCTGCCAATCGACACGGGCCAGAGTGCCAAACGCATGCGCACCGGGAAGGGGATCACCTGCCCGATTGCAAACCGTCTCAACCAGCTCTGGTAAATCGAACGGCGATGCCTCCTGCCAACCTGCTCGCGGGTGGCTTCCAGCAGGGCCCCGTACTCCACTCCACTGGGACACGCCGTCTCACAAGCCCGGCAACCCAGGCACAAATCAATGTGCCGCACCAGGGAATCGTTCATCGAGAGCCGTCCGGACTGGAGTGCTTTCATGAGGTAGATGCGGCCTCTGGGGGACTCGTTTTCGTTGCCGGTTTCCAGGTAGGTCGGGCAGGCACCCAGGCACAGGCCGCAATGCACGCACGCCAGCGCTTTGCGGTCGTCCAAAAATGGTTCAGGCTGCCCCATGGTCACAGGGAAAACTCCGCAAACACACCGTTCGGATCATACGCCCGGCGAAGTCGCTGGCCCAATTCCCAAACAGGCCCCGCCCCCTCAGGGGCAACTCCACCACGATGCCAGAGGATCCCGTCCCCGGCCCGCGCGACATACCTTGAATCACCAAGCCCCTGGATCAACTCCACCAACCGCGAAGGCAGCACGGAATGGCGATGCGCCGCCGGCGTCGGGTCGCTCCAGAATCTGGATTCGTGGTCCAGATTGCATTCCGTCGTCGCGCCCAGCGCTATTGCCAACCCCTTCTGATGCGCGACATCTTCACGGGCACCCGCGAACCCGATCACGACCGTCGGCTCACCCGCATGAGAGCCGTCGGACTGGCCCAGATTATGAAGATCCAGCACGACCGGAGTGAGTTCGGATTCCAAAATGCGGTCCAGAAAACCCTCCGCTCCCTTCAAGGCATCAAATCGGGTTTGGAGAAAAACCTCTTCCTCCGGGATCGGCCTTAATTTGAACGTCGCTTCCACGATGATTCCCAAAGTGCGGCGACTTCCAACGAAGAGCTTGCACAGATCGTATCCGGCCACGTTCTTCACAACCCGTCCCCCCGCCTTGATCACCCGACCATCGGCCAGCGCCACTTTGATCCCAATGAGGTGATCCCGGGCTGTCCCCAGTCCGAACTGCCGTGGTCCGCTCAGGTTCTCGGACAACACCTCCTCGAGCGTGACCGGCTTGGGCTGCGGTGGATCCAACGGAAGCCATTGGCCGCGCTCCGCCAACTGGCGCTGCAGGTCGACCAGACCCAGCCCTGCCTCGGCGGTTACCGTCATATCCTCCGGAGAATACTCCAGCACCCGGTTCAACGCCCCCAGATCGACGCCGCTCACGCGAACACCCTTTCGGCTCGCAGCCGACAGGGCGTCCTGGATTTCTTTCAAATGAGCGGGCCGGAGAATCATCGTCTTTCACGGACAACAGCTGAGCACACCCCAGATTAGGGCACTTTGCGAGGAGCACAAGTGTAACTCCTGCGGCACAGCGAAAGGAATGCAGGCGCAGCATCCCGAGGCCCCTTCAAGGTTCGCGCTGCGGGGCGCGTGCGGCCCAGGGCACCTGCATTGACCGGTTGAACAGTGCCACAGTGCATCTCCCCACCATCATTGAATCGAAATTCCGTGGCAGTGCATCCGTTTTGTTGGCATTGGGATTCCCTATTCTCCGGGGCTCTCACCCCTTGCGAATGCCGAACCAATCCTCCGGGCCCTGATCGATCCCCCGCCGTTGCGTGTTAAGATATCCTTCGCGCCCACACCACCCATGACGACCCAGTAGTTGATGTCGGCAACGCCGAGATTCTCAGGATCGTTGATGTCAGCAACGAGCGTCTGCCAGGCGTTCCGGGCATTCGTCTGCCCCTTCCCCGGTTGTTCCGTATTCATCTGTTCGATCGAGAATCCGTGCCTGCCCGAAACGGTGACCTGATGGGTGTTGCGGTAGGTGCCGACCCGGGCGAAGCGCGAGGCATGATGCGCCTGAAGGAACTCCAGGCCGTTGACGTTCGAGGCCACCACGATGTTATCGCCATCGGTGTGCTCGTTGACCAGGATGCCGGTGTGGTAGCCGGTCACGACGATGTTCCGCAGGATCGTCAGGGCGCCGTTATTGCATGCCGGTGTGATGATGCCGCTGGTGCCATGGGTCGGTCTGGATGCCTGCACGTTGTATATGTCTGTGTTGACGAAGACATTCTCGATCTTGCATTGTGCCGCGTGTTGCAGGTCGATACCGCTGACGCCCGGATTGTCATAGGTTCGGACATCCAGATTTTTAATGACCACGTTGACCCCGGAAAATGTCATGTATAACTTCTCCGGTGAGTTCTGTGCCGAGATGACCGCTGGACCCGAGGGAGCGAGGCCCTTGACGATCGTGCCGTTCTTCTGGAATGGGAAGGATCCAATCGTCCCAAAGACCGGGGTCGGTTCGCTCTCGCCGACGATCTCAACCGTAATCCACTTTTCGGTGCCGGGAATACCGATTCTGCCGCGATAGACCCCGTCGGGAAGATACATGCGTCCGCCTCCGGCCGCGACCACCTCCTTCAGGCATGCGGAAAACGCTTCGGTGTTATCCGTCTTGTCATCGCCCACAGCCCCATATTCAAGGACATTGAATACCCGTGGTTTAACATTACTGGCACGTGAGCTTTTCCTCTCGCCTTCATCCGCCCCAAACGCTGCGCTCGCCACGAACCACCCACCCATCGCCAACAAAACCATCATCGCCCGCATGGAATTTCCTTTCCTGTTGACCGCCGACCATCCCGAATCCCCTCGACGCTAATCTCCCCGTCCACATCCGTCCAGGATGGGTATTGGGTGCGCCTTCCGTCAGCCCAAATTCGGCGAGCCGGCCAGCTTCCCCACCACCGGGCGAAGCGCAGATCAAGAGGTGGTCCAATTCAAATGTCATGTTCGATCCGGAGCCCCAGAGATCCCGCCGAGACACGGATCGCCGACCACCGCAGGCAACGGGCGGGGACAGCGAATCCGACGCTCGAAGACCACGGGGCATCGCAATCGAAGCGCGTGCCAACGTTTTGTGTGGATCCGGTTTGTTCGGACAAGTTGATTCACTGGCCGTAAGGGCGAAACCCGAAGAAGGAATGTTTTGAATGTCCGGGACATTTCGTCGGCGCATCTCCCGGCAGGGCCCCACAATGGCGGCAAACGATCTTGATGGTAGCCACAGTCTCTTGGAAATCATGAGACGTAAATCCGGGGCACTGGGTCGATCTGCCGGCGATCACTCCACAATGGGAACAGTAAACGACTGTCGGAACCGGCTTATCCGTGAGGGCCGGCGACTGAATGACGGAGGGGCTCTTACAACCCGCAATGATCAGGCACATCAATAGAAGGAAAGCGTTGCTCTTCATAAGATTCCAATGTTCCGAACGTTTCGGGTGGCCGATTCCAACACCTTCCAGACACCGTCATCATCTCGAATAACGTGAATCTATCTCATCCGTGTGGAAATCTCCAGAGCCGGTGCCGGGATTCGAGTCCACTCGCTTGTTCGGCGGTTACGCTTCGTCTACCATCCGGATGAACTCCTGTGTCTCTTCGGATAGTGAAACCAGGTCTTCGTCGGAGAGAAGACCTTCCCTTCTCATCAACGTAAGCTGCATCACTGCGGTTGAACGGCGGCAGTCGTCGCCAAACGATAGGCTAATCAAACCAAATCGACAAGTTGAGGTGCCGGAGCAATCCGGTTCCCTCGCACGGCTGGCTCGGTGATCACGCTCGCCGAGCGTACCTGCCTGCCAAGTGCTCTCTGTGGCCCTCTGTGGTTGAACAGAACTGCAGATTATCCAACGCCTGAATCCCGCCCGATGCTCTGGGATGCCACCTGTTGAGACGTCCGGTCGGCCACCGCGCTCCGGATGTCTAGTGCCACGCTTTTTAACACGGAGCGCACAGAGAACACAGAGGGCCACAGAAAACATGATGGTTCAGATTCTGGTTTTCACCGAACACTGAGTGGAGCGATGACGGTGAAGCGCGAAGCGCGAAGCGCGGAACCGGCATTCGCTCGGACGATTGGTTACGCGATTTCTGCCAGTCGGTTCGCGAGATCACGCCCCGCTGTTGGTGGTGGTAGTGGCTTTCCGTCATGGTGAAACAACTCGATCATTTCTTCCACCATCTGGCACAACTCTTCGAACACTCGCTTCTCATCGGAGCCGTGACAACCTCCATTGAAAAGGCCCGGACAAGAGCCCACAAAGCACTGATCCTCGTCCGACCATTCGACTATTTTTGGATAACGCGCACTTTCTTTCATTTACTCGCCTCTTCGATCGCTCGCCGCACCACCCTCTCCTGATAGTGCTTGGCATCATCGCCCACATTGCCGGATACCCCGACGGGCTTCGTCACCTTCGGATGAACGAAGTTCCTGTGACTTCCCTGGCCGCCACGATCCCTGAATCCAGCTCGCTCAAGATCACGGATCAGCTCTCGCCTCTTCCGAGGCACGGTCCAAGTCTACATCCAATCGCTGAAGACGTCACGCGTAACGTGAAAAATGAGGCACCGCTGACCCAATGAGGGTGCCGAGAAATAATCCAATCACGACTCCTCCGAATATCCCGGTTATGGACATACTACGCTTCCACCGAACAGTGTTAATCAGCGCAATCGCTGGGGATTATTGGGAGTTAATTCAACGATCCATGGAAGCTCATGAATCAGGTGATGTACGGACCCGGACTGCGGGTGACGGACGTGGATTGGGAGTTCCGATCCTCGGAACGGAATATCTCGCCGACATCCTGTTTCGGAACGAAACCATCACGCCGCTGTTCGGAGGGCCGGGCAAATGGCCAGGCTGAACAAGCGGTTCACACCCCACGTGCTGAAGCTCCTGGGCCCGGCATCAGAAGCCCTCTGGATGACTGAGGGATTGGGGACAAGGCAATCAGCAGCGCGACGACCGGATCCGCGGCATCAGAATCGTGATCCGGCTGATGCGCACGCGGCACCGAACGACTATTTTGAGGACTCCGCGGCCGCGGCAAACTCCGGATGTGTGGCCATGAGAATCTCTCGGATCGCGGACCGTTCTTCCTCTCCCAGATGGGCAAACTCCTTGGAACGATCTTCAAAATCGAGCACCTCCAGCATCCGCCGAAACACTTCGGTCTTCAGCGAAACGGGCATATCCTCAAATGCCCGCGAATAAACCATGTAACTGCAACGATAGGTGAACAGCCGGGTGCGCAGGTCAAAATCCTTCAGGCTCCGGTTCCGGGCATCCTCGCGACGGTTGCCACGAAACTCGGACTCAAACGCACCAGCACCCCGGATCCCGCCCTCGGGCAATGGAATTTCTCCAGAATAAAAGACGTGTTCCACGATCTTGCGCGCTTCGTTTTGGACAACACGCAAAGCGCTTCCGGTCGGTTCGTCCGTCGGCGCTTCACCCAGTTCGCGGCGGAGTTGCCGCTGGTAATGGGTCCATTTGCGAACCCTCAACGCACCGATCGACAAGCGGTTATGCATGCCCACCTGATGTTCCAAAACCATGAGCGAAACGATGTCGCTGTCGCCTCGCAAATATCGGTCAGCTGAAAAAAAACCATCGAGATTGGTCAGGTTCGCACCAGCCTCCCGATCCAACCGGGCGTCTCCTCCCCGACCCTGTGCAATTTGGTTTCCCATGTGCCGCGAACCCCCGTGAGCCCCGGTGACATACCATCCACCCCAGCGGTCCTCCATCCGGCTGTCATGGCCGGTCAAAAAACCGCCTGCCGCAGTGATCGGATTTCCCTGGACATCGGGATAGACCGAGCGCACCACCAACCCGGGCCAGTCACGGGTCATGGATCCGCCATGGCAGGAAAGACACCCTTGATCCCGCTTCACCTCCGGCGGCCCATCCGGTTTCCGAGGGTCGAGCGAATAAAACACGACTCCCAACTTTGGATCACTCACCACCACCTCCACCAAACCTCCGGGCACCCACCCGATGTAACAGTCGTCGGAGAAGTACAATGCCCGGGGTTGATCCGGCCGGATGAGATCCCGCTGAAGGCTCGTCTTGGAGAACACAAGCACCTGGGACGCCGTCGGCACCGACATTCTCTGAAGAAATGCGCTCAGAAACTCCTTGCTGCTGCCGGGTGGCATGGGGTGTCCATCCTCACCCCATTTGCGCATGAGACAGGTCAATTGATTGGATGCCGTGCTCGTGCTGTATTCAATTGGCGGAAGCTCATACTCGTAGGCACTCTGCGCCTCCCCCTTCCGACTGACCGCCCAGACTGCGAGGCCAATCAGGCACGCCACGAAAACCCGACGAATATCAACCCGGGTCCGGGCCGTCCGGAAATCTTGGAGCTCGTCGCCCCCTAAAACTCTCTTCATGCTTTCCTTTCCATAACCGCGATCCATTCACAACGCCAGTCTGAATGGGTCATGACAACGACCGCAGCGTTGGCTGCTTCTCCATTGCAGGCCCATTCGCCCGCCCCCTGGTTCGCGTCCTGCATGATTCCTGAACGATGCCTTTTCCACAGCCTGCGCTTTTTGACCAACACCTCAGTCATACGGGACCCGCGGATCGGCATGCTTGACCTGGGTCAAAAAGAATTCACGAAAGGAAAGCCCCCGCTCCAACCGGTTGCCCAAAAAAATCAATCCATTCGGATCGTGCGCCCTGAAATGTCGCCCAGAGACAATAAACGTCGCGCTCAGACAATAAACTCGACTTGAAGTCGGCCGCAAACCGATACACTTTGGAATCTGGCAAAAGGAGTAAGGACCCGACATGAAGAAACGAATTAGGATATTCCATGGGCTTTGTGTTTTGATTTTTGTTACAACCGCAGGATTCAAACTCCTGAGTTTGTCCGGCGGCGCGCGGATTCTTGATGCCTCCGACGGTCTCACGGGCATCCCGAATCGATGGCTCTACGTGCTCGTGGCGGGCATTGAACTGGGAATCGCCAGTTACCTGATCTGGGGCCGGCGCAACCTTGTCAAATCGGGACTCCTGATCTGGCTGGGAATAAATTTCGCGACCTACCGGTTCGGGCGCTGGTGGCTCGAGATCCCGGAATCGTGCAGTTGCCTGGGAAGTCTGACCGACTGGTTTCCACCCGTAAAGCCTTACGTGGATCCCGTCATGCTCGGGATCCTTATTCTCATCATCACCGGCGGTCTCCTGAGCCTCTGGGTGCACTGGCAGGAAGACTCCAATCCCCTGCAAAATCGTCAACCCGAAGCTCTTCCCCCCCCGAAGGGACGACCGCGCTGACGGTGACTGTTAACAATTGACAGAGGAAAACACCACGAAAACAACATCAATGAAACTTCGCTATGAAAACCGGAATAATAAATTCGAAAACATTAAGCTCCATTGTCCTGAGTGCTCTCGTCATTATCACAGCATCACCTACTTTTCCGCAGCAACAAGAAGGGTGTTTCGATTCCGTTCTAATCCTCACCGAAAACCCAGCAGCCTGCAAATGCCAGGAACATTTTCGACTCTGGGAAGGGGCAAACTCATGGTGTCCCGGAAGCAGCGGGGGCGAGCTCGACTATTGGGCTTGCGAAACAGCAACAGTTTCACCCGGAAAAACCAAATGTGAGGAAACACTTGGAAAAATCGGGACCATTTTCAAATGCCACGGACGAAACAAACCACGAATGGTGTTCTGCACCATTTACTGGACCCTGTGCATCACTGGATGCATTGGAACAGGCGGATTAGGTTGCGGAATGTGCCTTTCGGGAGGCACCGTTTCGTGCATGCCATGCGACACCATCGAGTGCTACGCCGATGCAGCGATGACCTCTCCGGTTTACGGATTGAGATTCAGCAAATGGGCTTCCGACTCCAAGGAGTGTCCTCCTTCGGGAAGCTGAGGCAACCGAAATCTGGAACAAAAGAAAAACGCGTAATCCAAAGGCGCTCAGGGAGGAAATAATGCGAACATATCCCTTATTATCCCGAACTCTCCTACTCGGTGTCCTCCTCACAGTCCAACCGGCAACGCCTCAATCATTTCCTACCGAAAAACAGACCCAAAGCCTGGTCAGTGCCGCACTGCGAGATCGCTCCAGAAAAATGCGACTCATCGTATCAAGCAGGATTAGCAGGCCAATGATGCCCCCCAGGGAGATTCGAGAAGCGGTGGAATCGATCTACGAACGGACAAAAAGAACCCGCCCCAGACAGTCGGAAACAGAAACACAACAAGCCATCGAGGCCGAAGTGCTTCGAATCCAGAAAGAACAACATCACCCGACAATGCTCAGGCGGGAACTATTTTATTCGGACCACAGATTTCGCCTCGATCAGGTCGCGAGTCGTGACGGCACCCCGCCGGGTGCAGGGAAGCCGTATGAGATGATTTTCATCATCACCGGAGATCCACTGCAAAGTGACTACACTCATTGGAAGATTCGGGCTGACGACAAAATCGCGACCCTCGACAACAAAAAAACGAGCATGTTCGCCCGGGACGAGCTCTGGGAAGCGGGCGGCTTCGATTTCCAATGCCGCCTTTTTATCCAGGGAGCAGTGATGAACACAGCCCAAAGCCTGATGGCTCAAAAGCGATTTGAAGTCGATCCGCAAAAGATAAAGGCCCTTTCCGAAGGTACTCACGAGACGTATATACTGAAAGTTTCTGAGACTCGTTTCAAAAACTTTCCAGTTCATGAATTTGTCCTGTTCATTAGAAACAGCGCAGACTTCCCCCTCTTGAAATTGATCTGTGATCAGGAGGATTACGCGAGGGCTTATCGCATCGAACTCCGCGACCCATTGAGCGGCCTACTAACGATCCGCTCCGAGAGATCAGCGTTCGACACCAGCGATTTTCCTAGAAAATGGATTCGGGAAGAATTTTCGAATGACGGAAGCATCCATTCCGAGGAACACCTTTTTGAGGCTGTCGACCTGAACCCTTCATTTTCGGACGAAAAAATCTTCAATTTCAAGGTTCCAGCCGATTGGACCTACGTTGACCGCCGATCAACCATCCCGATAGCAACTGTGAACGGCAAACCCGTAAAAACCTTGACCCTGAGTCCCACGGAGGGGCAGGGGCGCATTCCGAGAAAACCGTTTCTTGTGGTTGCTTTGTTCATGTCATTGACGAGCTTCGTGTTACTCATGCGACATGCTCGCGGCACCTCGTTTGATAAAACGGGAGCCAGGAACGATTCCGTGACAACCGCTGCAACTCGGGAGAACGAATCCACCCCAAGGTGACCTCCATTCCCAAGCTTCAGCAGTGGTTTTATGTTTCGGAGTCGATCATCTACGCGACCGCCATCCTCCTCTTTGCCGACCTTCAGACCACCAGATCTCTACGGGATTGGGAGAGGGCAAAGGTCGAGAAATACAGGGGTTTTGCGGGTTGGATGGGTTGAGGGGGCCGGAAGTGTTTTTGATACCGGTTTTGGCAGCGGGAGGGTGGATCAGAGAGTG
>JAIPJX010000185.1 GCA_021733945.1 Verrucomicrobiota bacterium
ATCGGCGTCTGGAGGCCCCTGAACGCTTGGCGGCAGCGGGCTTGGGCCCTGCTTCAGAGTCCACCGCAACCTCGGTTTTCGGCGGCAATCCGGATGGTCGTGGCACCTGGGACTGCTTCGCTCTGGCAGGTTGGCGGGGTTGATTCCTCCTGGGTTCACTCGGCACCTTGGCGGTTTCAGGCTTCCGGGTGTCGGCGGGCGATTTGGATGGCAGTGGGGACCGGGGTCTGGAGCCCCGTCCGGCTGTCTCCGCACGTCGAGGGTGCCCCGCCTTTTCCGGGAGCTTCCCGCCTTCCGGGGCATTACCGACCTGAGGACTTCTTGCCCCCGCGGTGCGTCGGGCTCCCTGCGGACGTTTGGGTGCCGCCGCTTTCCCATCCGTCACCAGTTGGAAATCGACCTGTTTCTTGAAGGTATCAACCTTGAAAACCGAAACTTTCACGAGGTCGCCAAGCTGAATCCGGCGCCGATTTCGACGTCCGACCAGGACTCCCCGTTTCTCGTCGAAAATATAAAAATCGTCGCGAAGCGAAGAAAGATGAACCAACCCGCCCATGCCCAGTTCCTGAACATCGATAAAGAAACCGAAGTTCCGAATATCGAACACCAAGGCATCATACACTTGCGGAGTTCCGGATTTGAGTTGCCCCTTCAGAAAAGCGAACAGTTTAACATCGCGACTGGCGCGTTCCGCATCCGAAGAGTTACGTTCCGTGCCGGAGATATGCTCGGCGACTTTCTTCAGGTCGTGCGGCGGGGGGGCATTTCGCTCGAACAATCCCCGATGCACCACCAGATCGGCGTAACGGCGGATGGGTGAGGTGAAATGACTGTATTTCTCCTTGCACAAACCGTAATGCCCCAGCGGTTCCAGGGCGTATCGGGCGCGCATCAATGACTTCAGGAAACCGATGCGCAGGGCCGGACCGATCGGTGTGTCTTTCAATCGGCGGAGCAGTTTCTGCACCTCCGGCCGTTTGTTCAGATTGCCGCACGGCACTCCGCGCGCCACCACTTCATTTCGGAACTCCTGCAACCGGCGTTCATCGGGTGGTTCATGCACGCGATGGAGCGTGGGCCGCCTCAGCTCGAGCAACCGGGTCGCCACCGCTTCGTTTGCCAGGAGCATCAATTCCTCCACCAACTGATGCGAAATGTCGTTCTCCAACCGGTCGATCCGCAGAACCTTGCCCGCGTCGTCGAGTCGGATCTTGGACTCCGGAAAATCGAGTTCCAGCGACCCGTTCTTGAACCGCCGACTCCGGACGATCTGCGTCATCTTGTTGGCGGCATGCAGCATCTTGTCAATGCGGTCCTTGGGAGGGGCCTGAAGCGCCTGCAGCGCTGATTTATAGGTGTACCTCCGTTTCGAGCGGATGATGGCGGGATAAAACCGGGCCCGTTGCACCGAACCGTCCTTTGCCACAAACAACTCGGCGCATTTCGTAAAACGATCCACATCGGGCTTGAGCGAGCAGAGCTCGTTGCTCAACGCTTCCGGCAGCATCGGAATCACCCGGTCCACCAGATAGGTCGAGTTACCCCGTTTCTGCGCCTCCTGATCAAGCGAACTTCCGGGACGCACATAATGCGAGACATCCGCGATATGCACCCAGGCTCTCCAGCCTCCGTCCTCGGTGGGCACAATGCAGATCGCATCATCAAAATCCTTCGCGTCGTCCGGATCGATGGTGATCGTGTCCTGCGTACGGCAATCCACCCGGTGCTTCTGAGTGCCTTCGGCGATCTCCATTTCGGGCGTGCGCCGCCCCACTTCATCCGCCGCAAGCAACAGCTCCTTTGGAAAATGCGTCGCCAGCTGGTATTGCCGCAAGACGGAAAGCATGTCGACGCCCTCTTCGTCGGGCTGGCCCAGAACCTCCACAATCTCTCCCTCGGGATTCGTGTGCCGCGATTCCCACTCGAGCAATCGCACCACCACCTTGTCTCCATCCACGGGTTTCCGCCCGACATCCCGCGGCGGCGGCACATACACATCATGGGGAATACGCGGGTCATCGGGAATGACATAAAGAAATCGCTCGCCCTGGCGGAGCGTACCCACTATCTGCGAGCGCCGACGTTCCAAAATCCGAACGACCGACCCCGTTGAGGGTTCGTCGGTCGGTTTACCGGCCAACCGCACCGCAACATCCCGTCGTACGAGCACATGGTCGGTATCCAGAGCGGTCGATGTTTCACTGGCCGCAACATGAATCTCAGGCTGACCGGCGTCATCCGGCTGCAGGAACCCGCGCCCCTGGCGGGTGATTCGGATCACGCCCGGAACAAGGTCGGCGTCCCCGGCCAAAACAAACCGGTTCCCTTTGATGCGGGCGACTTTCCCGGATTTTTCCACCCCCTGAAGAACAGCTCCCAATGCCTGCTGCTGCCTGGGTTCCAGGTGAAGTGCATTTAGAAGTTCGGGGACATTCAACGGGACATAGGTTTTTCGTCCCAACAATTTTAACAAGGCCTCTTCCATAATCTCTGGCTCGTTCTCCTGACTGCAGGCCCTGGGCCTGCCGACTGAACTGAATCACAAAATGCTTCAAAAAACTTGAACCATTCCAGAATCAGACACCCGTTGCATCGCAACAACCGGTCCGTGGACCGGCTCACTTGGTTGGTCTGCCCTCACAAGAACAATGGACACATTACCCTGCCCCACCCATTCCAGCAACCTTTTCCAACGAACGAACGGATTGGGGTCCTGATTGCGGCGAAGTGGGTTTACCGTCCGGATTGCCCGGGCGATTTGCATCTCCGGGCCGAACCAAAACGGCGGCGGCGCTGTTTGGCACGGACCCAACCTGGGGTTCAACCGCCTTTTCCTGTTGGAACGTCCGATGAAACCGGCTGCTCACCCGATCCGACCGTCCACCAATTCAACCATCCGCGGAGCCCGCGCGGCGATCGCCGTGTCGTGGGTCGCAATGATCAGGGTGGCGTTCCGCTCCGATCTTAAACCCAGGAGCAAGTCAATGATCTCCTGTCCGGTGTGCGAATCGAGGTTTCCCGTCGGTTCGTCGGCGAGAATCAACTCCGGGGAATTGATCAATGCCCGCGCCACCGCAACGCGCTGCTGTTCCCCCCCGGACAACTCGAGGGGTTTGTGGTCCATCCGCCCGCCAAGTCCCACCCGCTCCAGCAGCGCCCTGGCCCGGGGCTCCGCCGTCTGCATGGACTCGCGGGCGATCCGGGCCGGCAGGCAGACGTTCTCCAGCGCCGTCAACTCGGGGAGGATGTGATACGACTGAAAGACAAACCCCACTTTTTCGTTCCGAAACCGTGACAATTCCGTCGCCGAATGATCTGAAAGTTTCCGCTGACCATAGCTGATGGTTCCCCCGGTTGGAGTGTCCAGTCCACCCAGGATATGCAGCAGGGTGCTTTTTCCGGCCCCGGAAGCGCCGCGCAAAGCCACGAATTCTCCGGGGTGCACGATCAGGTCCACACCTCTGAGAACATCCACCCGTTTCCTTCCCAGGGAATAGGATTTCTGAATATCCCTGGCGGCGATCACTTCCCCTTTCCCAGGTGCCGTTGCGCGCCGCCCCGTGGCGTCCACCGCCGCGCCATTGGCTTCGGTCACCGACGTTCGTTGATCCGTACCTCCACTCGTTTCATTCATGCCGCAGTGCCTCCACCGGTTTCATCCTCCCCGCGTTCCATGCGGGAAACATCCCCGCCAACAAACAGATCAGGAGCGACCCGCCGCAGATGATCCATATATCCGAGGGAATGATCAGAGCCGGAAGCTCCCGAAAACTGTAGATCTGTTCCGGGAACAGCTGAAACCCGGTGACCCGACGCAGAAAAAACAGGAATTCATTCCGATACGACACGGCCAACATTCCAAGCCCGTATCCGGCCGCGACCCCGAGAACACCAACAAACATGCTTTGGCTGAGAAAAATCCACATGATCTGCCGACTCGACGCGCCCAGCGCCTTGAGAATGCCGATCTCGCGTGTCTTCTGAACCACAAAGGTAATCAAGGCGCTGGTGATTCCAAACGCCGCGACAATCATGATGAAAAAGAGCAGGTAGAACATGACGTTCTTCTCCACCAGAAGCGCGTCCAGAATATCCGAATAATCCTCCTTCCAGGTGCTGATCCGGTATCCCGGTCCAAGCACCTGCTCCAACTCGTTTCGTGCCTGATCCGCAAGCATCGGGTCATTCAGAATGACCATCAAGCCATGCACCGCATCCCCCATCCCGGTCAGGTCCTGGGCATTGGCCAGCGAGCAGACGACAAACATGTCGTTGAACTCGTAGTAACCCACATCGAAAACCCCCCGCACTTCAAAATCCGTGGCCAGGAACAGTTCCCGGGAGTCGGCGGACTTGCCGGAACGCTCGCGGTACTCGCGCTCCATCTTGCGCAATTCAGGAATGGAATAGATCGCCAACCGATCCCCCACCGTCAATCCGAGTTTCGAAGCAAACACACGCCCCACGAGGATCCCGTTGCCACGGACGTCCGCGGCCCCCTCGATCACGCTCGACAAAAGCACGCTCACCTTGCCTTCACGATTGGCATCCACCCCGCGGATCACGGGGGCAATCGCAAGCCCCGCTCCGCCGTCGGATTGCGTCTCGGCCAGCACCTGTCCGAACACAAACGGAGCCGCGCCTTTCACAAGCCGGTTTGTCGAAACGATGTCAGCAACGGACTCGTAGTCGACGATGGGTTCGTCGGAGGTGATTTTGAGATGGGCATTAAAACCCAGGATCCGGTCCGTCAGCTGATGATCAAACCCCGTCATCACGCTGATCACAATGATCAACACGGCAACTCCGAGCATCACTCCGAACACGCTGATCAGGGTAATGACCGAAACGAACGTGCGCTTTGGGCTGAGGTAGCGCAGGGCAAGCATCAGTTCAAATGGCAATCTCAGCATTTCAGTGCAGGCTAGACGGGAGATGCCAGCCGCGCAAGGGTCTTGGTGGGGACCCACCGCAACGGTTCGGTTCAGCACACCAGGGGTGCCTGCCGGTCCCGGGGGTCGGCTTGTGTCAAACACCACCGCCCGGGAGATGCTGGTTCACGGGCCCTCACACTGACTGTCATCCGGCGGACCGGGTTGACGCACCTGCCGGTCCAGAGGTTCGATCGGAGGAATGTCCGCGCGCACCGCCCCCAGATCCTTGAACCGGCGTCCGGCGGGCAGGACCCGGCTCTCGAGCGAACCGACCGCCTCGTTGTAAGCCTTGACGGCGGTGTCGAGTCCGATGCCGCTCTTTCGAAGATGCTCAACAAATTTCGACAACCGGTCGTGCAACTCCCGTCCCTGCTCGGCGATGGCCCGGGAATTCTCGGCGACCTGCTGCTGCTGCCACCCATAAGACACGCTCTTGAGGAGGGCCAGGAGTGTGACCGGACTGGTCAGGAGCACCTTCTGCTCAAAACCGAACTCCAGCAGCGTGGGGTCCTGCTCAAACGCGGCACTCAGGCAGGTTTCATTCGGAACAAACATCACCACAAAATCCGGCGACCGCTCAAACTGATCCCAATACTTTTTCTGACTCAACTCCCGGATGCGCCGCTTCACCGCTTCGGCGTGCGCAACAAGCTTCCTCCTGCGATGGTCCGGATCGGTCGATTCCATCGCCTCCAGGAACGACAACATCGGCGCTTTGGCATCGACGGGCAGGACGGAGTGATGCGGCAGATGGACAACCATGTCCGGACGCCCCTCATCGCCCGTGACCTGTTCCTCAAACGCCACATGGGATTCCATGCCCGCCATCTCGACGATGCGCCGCATCTGGATCTGCCCCCAGGAACCGCGGATGGTGGGGGATTTGAGCGCCTGTTCGAGCTTGATGGCCGCCGCCTGCATTTGCTGGTGAGCCAGCCCGAGGTTCTTCAATTCGGCACCCAGCCCCTGGTAGGCACCCTCCCGCTTCTGCTCAAGCTCCCGCACATGACTGTCCAATGCCTTGAGGGTGGTTTCAACCGGTTGAACCAGCTTCTGCATTTCCACCTTTTGAACACTCCAGTCGCCCCGGACGCCGACAAGCAGCGTGTTGAGTTGTTCCCTGGCGCGATTCAGGAATTGATCCGAGTTGCTCTGAAGCACTTGTCCGGCCAACGATTGAAACGCCTCCCGAAACCGGCGCTCGGCTTCCTCGCGCCACTGCAGTTTTTCGGCATCCGCCTCGCGTTCCTTGGTCAGTTCGGCCACTCGAATCTTGAGGCCTTCCGCTTCCAACCGAAGCGCCCCGGCCTGATCCACCTCCCGCTGCAGGGAAACCATCCGCTCAACCAGAATCAGGTGCCGGGATCGTCCCCACAGCCATGCCAGCGTGCCCCCCAGCAGCACTCCCACAACCGCCGCAAGCGCGTATTGAATCTCCAGTTGCATTCGATCTCTTAAGTTCCCGTCACCGCACTGATCCGAGCCACCGCCGGTGATCGGCGTGGCGTTTGATGAACCGCAGTCTATCTGCGCGATCCGTGCATTGGCAAGGGCCGGAGCCCATCAACTCCTGGAGCCGGTGTCCAAAGCGGCGTTCATGCTTGACCATTCCAAAGTGCCCGATCATTTTTGAGCCGTGCTCAAACCTTTCGATTCTCTGAGGCAGGCAATCTGTTCGACACGGGCCAAACGACGTTCCAAGGAGCCATGCCGGGCGGGCTCCCAGGCCGTCCTCATCCTTCTCGGTTGCCTCTGGATGACACTGCATCCGGCAACCGCCAGTGCAAAGACCGAACCGGAACAATCGGTTATCCACATCATGTGCTTCAGTCAGGAACCAGACTGGGATGCGCCGTGGCGATTCTCCGCGGTGCGGCGGGGATCGGGCTCGGGATTCGTCATTCAGGGCAAACGAATCATGACCAACGCCCATGTGGTGAGTTGGGACCGGCAGATCCTGGTGCAACGGTATCAGGACCCCCGCCCCTATCTGGCCACGGTGGAGTTCGTCGCGCACGACTGCGACCTGGCGATTCTCAAGGTTCAGGACGAACGCTTCTTTGAAGGTCTGGAGCCGCTCGAATTCGGCGAACTTCCCAAGGTGCGCTCAACCGTGGTCACTTACGGATACCCGGCCGGCGGCCAACAGATTTCCTACACGCGGGGAGTGGTCTCACGGGTGGACATCAACAACTACGTGCACCAGGGCAACCGCTCCCTGCTCGGAGTGCAAACCGATGCGGCCATCAACCCTGGCAACAGCGGCGGCCCCGTGATCCAGGACGACCACGTGGTGGGGGTTGCCTTCCAGGGAACTCCGGGACTCGAAAACACCGGCTTTTTTATTCCACCACCGGTGATCCGTCATTTTCTCAAGGACATCGAGGACGGCGCGTACGAGGGATTTCCCCAGGCAGGCATCCGGCTGGTGCCACTTCAGAACCCGGCTTACCGACGTTTTCTGGGTCTTCCGGACAACGATCTGGGAGCCCGCGTGGACAGTCTGGTGGAGATCCCGAGCACACAGGCGGTGATGCGCCCCGATGATGTCATCCTCCAGATCGGCCCCTATCCGGTGGGATCCGATGGCACGATTCTTTTCGAAGGCAACCGGGTTTTTGGGGCCATGGCGTTTCAGGAAGCCCAGCACGGGGAAGAGGTGAAGCTGAAACTCTGGAGGGACAAACAGGAAACCACCGTTTCCCTGCCGGTTTATTATTACGAAGGAGACAGAACGGCAGGCAATCAATACGGGTCCCCCCCCCGTTATTTCGTCTACGGCGGACTCGTCTTCACCCCCCTGAGCATGGATTACCTCAAGACGTTTGGCCGAAACTGGGCCGACGCCGCGAATGCCGAACTGGTGTACGAGATCTTTTACCGGCGTCATGAAGATCCGGAACAGACCCGTTCCGAACCGATCGTTCTGGCCGATACCCTGGCGGATGAGGTCAATGCGAACTTCATCATCCACCGTCGGGCGCTCGTGGACAAGATCAACGGGATCCGGATCGACAAACTGGAGGATGTGATCCGGGCAATCGAATCCAACACCGCCGCACAGCATGTGATCGAGTTCATCCCGCACAACGGCTTCGAATGCCTGGATCGTGCGGACGCGGAACAGGCCGCTTCGAGGATCCTGGAGACCTACGGAATTCCCAAGGACCGCCGCTTATGAAACCATTTTCCCACTGGGCCGCACGCACGACCACACACTGCCAAGCCCTGGCGACTGCCCCGATGCCACCGACGCCGGATCGCCCGCAACCCGGTTCCGGCAGCGTTTCGCTCCACGCCTGGGCGGCTCGTTTGCTTGCCATGATCACCCTGACATTGCTCCTGCCGGGCAGAGCGATGCAGGGTGCCGAATCCAGGCCTTCGGGATGGGAAGACAGCATCGTGGAAATGGACGTCACACGAAAACAGTACGACTACACCCAGCCGTGGACACGGCGGATGCAGAGTCGGCGCAAAGCCGGACTGGTGCTCGAAGGACACGAAATCCTGACAACTGCGGACCAGGTCTACGATCGAACCCTGGTGCGAATCCAGAAACGGGGGAGGGGCAAATGGTATATCGGCGATGTGACCTGGATCGATTACCACGCCAACCTCGCCATTGTGACCACGGAGGAGCCCGGATTCTGGGATGACCTGAAGCCGATCGTTGTTCCTGAAGGGCGCTCCCCTTCCGAATCGATGCAGATTGTTCGGTGGCGGGAAGGCAAACTCGAGATGCGAAAAGCCGAATTCAGCCAATACACGGTGGACACCGGCGATTTGAGTTTTGTGCCCCGCATCCTGCTAGAAATTTCCGCGGAAATCCAGGGGGTCGGATGGGGCGAACCGGTTTTTTCCAACGACACCCTGATTGGTTTGTCGGTTCAGCACACCGGAAACAAAATCTCCGTGCTGCCCGCCTCGTTCATCAGACCCATTCTCAGCGCACGCAAGCTGGGCACCTACCGGGGACTCGGGTTTTTCGACTTCTTCTGGCAGGCGGCCGTCAACCCGGCCTCCCTGGAACATCTGAAACTCAAGGGCGAACCGCGGGGAGCCATTGTGATCGAGGTCCCATCGCACCCGGACCAGACCCCGGTGCTGCAGCCACTCGACATCCTGCTGAAGATCGACGGCTTCGACATCGACATGCAGGGAGACTATCAGGATCCCGACTACGGCCCCCTGCTCCTCGAAAACCTGGCCACACGTGGCAAATGGGCCGGGGACGCGGTTCCGATGACCATCTCCCGAGAGGGTCGGGAGCTGGAGATTCTTTACCGGTTGCCGAAGGCGGAATTCTCAACATCGCTCGTACCGGACGCCACCTACGATCAGGCACCGGAGTATCTGATCGCAGGCGGGTTTGTCTTTCAACCCCTCAACGATCCCTATCTCAAAGCCTGGGGACCGGACTGGAAACGGCGTTCCCCGTTTCGGATCTACTACTTCAACAACCAGGCGCCCACTCCCGAACAACCCGCCCTGGTACTGCTCTCCCAAGTGTTGCCGGATGTTTACAATCTCGGGTATCAGGACGTCAAGTATCTGGTGGTCAAACAGGTCAATGGCCGGCGGATCGCGCGACTGGAGGATCTGCACGCCGCCCTGGAAAATCCACCCGATGGATTTCATATCATTGAGTTTATGGAAAGTGATTCCCTGCGGCGGCTTGTCGTTTCTGCGGCCGACTTGGAGGCCGCGACCCAACGCGTGCTGCAACGCTACGGGATCGCCTCCGACCACCATCTTTCCTCGGAATCACCAGCGGAAACCGTGACCGCAGGAAAACCCTAACCCCGGCAGGTCCCGCTTTCTGACCTTGCTGCAAGGATGGGATCTCACCGAGGACCAGATTCACAAGCAGATCCGGATCTCCGAACAATCCGGCACGGGCGGGTATTTTCTGTCGCTGAGAAAACTGGACCAATCGTGGGAACCACGTGCGATGCGATTGGGCGAATGAGCCTTCCGCTCCTTCAGACGGTCTGCACTTGAACCTCGCGCGCGAGGCGATCGACATCCGCCAGCGCGACCTCTCCAGCCAGCAGGGTCAGGGCGTTTGCAGTTCCGGCTGCCGCTCCCCAGCGGCAGGCTTCCCCCAGGTCATCTCCCCGAACCAGACTCCGAACCAGACCCGCTGTAAACGCGTCTCCGGAACCGATGGGGTTCACAACCTTGACGGACGGAGGCTCAATCCTCCAGGAATACACACCATCAAAAGCCAGGATCGCTCCTTTCCCTGCCGTTACCACAACCCTCTTGGCCCCGCGATGAGTCAACTCACGCATGGCCTCCATCAGCTCCGAAACCCCGGACAGTCGTCGACCAACCGTTGCCTCCAGTTCCAAAATGTTTGGTTTTACCAGACCGGGTTCCTCTTTGAGGGCTTCCGTCAGGGCCTCTCCCTGGGCATCGACCACGGAGATCGCCCCAAAGTCTGCAGCCAGACGGGTCAACCGCCCGTATAATCCGACAGGCGCACCCGGAGCGATGGTTCCCGACATGACCAGGCACCGGGCCGCCTGCATGCGGTGAGTGGCGATCGCAACCAGACGCTCCACTTCGGCTGCGGTGACAGGGTTGCTCTCTTCAACAAGCTCCGTCTGAGTGCCAGCCGATTCATCCAGCAGGGTCACGCACTGCCTCGTGCGGGAGGCGATTTCCACCCCCTCCATCTCGATC
>JAIPJX010000186.1 GCA_021733945.1 Verrucomicrobiota bacterium
CGGAATATTCACCGGGTGATCGGGGATGAAGCGCGCCGACAAATTCAGGAGAAAGAGGGGGGTCAGCCAGAACTTATGGTTGCCTGTGTGGGGGGAGGCTCCAGAGCGATGGGTTTGTTTTGTCCGTTTCTGGAGGACGCCGGGGTCGCGATGGTGGGGGTTGAGGCCGGTGGGGAGGGAATTGTGGGCGGAAAACATGCGGCCCGATTCCAGGGAGGTTCGCTGGGAGTGCTGCAGGGCACCCGGTCGTATCTGCTCCAGGACGAACACGGGCAGGTGGAACTGACCCACAGCGTTTCCGCCGGGCTCGATTACGCGGCGGTTGGACCCGAACACGCCTGGTTGCGCGATCAAAAGCGGGTTTCCTATTCGTATGCGACCGACAGCCAGGCTTTGGAAGCCTTCATGAGGCTCGCCCGGTCCGAAGGCATCATACCGGCCCTGGAATCGGCGCATGCCGTGGCCGAGGTGATCCAACGGGCCCCCTCGATGGACAAGGACTCGCTGATCATCGTGAATTTGTCGGGGCGTGGGGACAAGGATGTGTCCCAGGTGGCGGCCATGGTCTCCTTGTAACCGGTGGTGCCAGGCGTGTGTCCGTGAATCTCCCAAGGCTTTGCAGCCTGTTGAGACTGAAGGTCTTGGGTGTTTCGGGGCGATGAGCGCACGGAAAGGAGACCGAGATTTTGATGGATTGATCCCTGCGGTTTGTTCATAGTCCCCGCCACGCATGAGATCGATGACTGGCTATGGCAGAGGGGAGTGCGCGCGGGATGGCATCAAGATTACCGTCGAACTAAGTTCGGTTAATCGCAAACAGAGCGAGATCGTTGTCAACCTGCCGCGTGATCTGGAACCTTTGGAATCGCGCGTACGCGATGAAGTGAACCGGCGGATTGCCCGCGGGAGGCTGACGGTGCGGGTGACGCTGCACTCCGGTGAACTCAACGGCGGGGGGCGGGCTCAGGTGAACGTTGGGTTGGCCAAAGCGTACGCCAGGGAACTGCAGAAGCTGGCGGCAGAACTGAAGATTTCGGATGGGATCAGCCTGGACCTGCTCCTGCGGGCCCCTGGGGTTTTGAAGAACGAGGCGGATGTGTTGGATTCGGAGGTGTTCTGGCCGGTGATCCGCAAGGCGTTGGCGGGAGCGCTGGTCGAGATGATCGGCATGCGGGAAACCGAGGGGACGCATTTGAAGGAGGATCTTCGCAAGCGTGTCAAAGTGATGGCCGGTTCGATCGACCGGGTGGAACGTGCCGCACCGCTGATGGTCAAACGATACCGGGAGCTGCTCCGGGAACGAATCCAGAAAGCCGGGCTGGAGCTGCCGCCCGCGGTGGATGAACGGCTGGCCAAGGAAGTCGTCTACTTTGCGGATCGTTCGGATATCAGTGAGGAACTCACCCGGTTGCGCAGTCATTTCAAGCAGTTTGAGGGATGCGCCAAATCGAAGGAACCCGTTGGAAGAACCCTTGATTTTCTCGCGCAGGAGATCCATCGCGAGATCAACACCATTGGGTCCAAGGCGATGGACGCGCGAATTTCAAACGAAGTGGTCAAACTCAAGGCGGAAGTGGAAAAATTCCGGGAACAGGTGCAAAATGTCGAATGACACGCTTCCGAGCGGTTTGTTGGTTGTTCTTTCGGCGCCTTCGGGAGCGGGGAAAACCACGGTATGTGGACAGACCCTGGCCAGAAACCCGAACATGGTCCGAGCGGTCACCTGCACGACGCGGCAGCCGCGGGCGGGCGAGCGGGACCGGGTCGATTACTGGTTTCTTTCCGAACAGGAGTTTCAGGAGCGGGTTCAGGCTGGCGAATTCCTGGAACACGCCGAGGTTTACGGCTTCCATTATGGAACCCTCAAGTCGGAAGTGCTCGATCATTTGAACGAGGGCAGGGATGTGCTGTTGGCCGTGGATGTGCAGGGAGCGGCGACCATTCGGTTCGAAGCGGGCAAGGTTCCGGCACTGGAACGTGCGTTGGTGACCGTTTTTCTGACTCCTCCGTCGCTGGATGTGCTTGAGGAAAGGCTGAGGAAACGGGCGACCGATTCACCGGAGGTCATCGCCCGGCGATTGGAGGGCGCGCGGCGCGAGGTGGCCGAGTGGCCGAAATATGATTATTTGATCATCAGTGCGAGCATGTCTGAAGATTTCGGAAGGTTTCAGGCGATTCTCGATGCGGAGAAGATGCGCCAGTTCCGGGTTCATTTTCATTCCTTTGATTGAGCGGGGATGAGTCAGGGCAAAAGAATCGTGTTGGGAGTGAGCGGATCGATCGCCGCGCACAAGGCGATCGATCTTGCCAGCCTGTTGACTCGGGAAGGTTTCCACGTGCGCGTGGTCATGACCGTTGAAGCCCTTCGGTTTGTGACCCCGGTGGCTTTCAAGACGCTTTCGCGCGGTCCGGTGGTGACCGGTCTGCACGACGAGGAGGAACACTGGAAACCCTCGCATATCACGCTGGCGGATGAAGCGGACCTGCTCCTGGTGGCCCCGGCCACCGCCAATACCATTGCGAAGATGGCTCTGGGCCTCGCGGATGACGCCCTGAGTTGCGTTGCCCTGGCGCTGAACCCCGGGGCGCGGGTGCTGATTGCCCCCGCAATGAATGGCAAGATGTGGCTTCATCCGGCCACACAGTCCAATGTGCAGACCCTGCGCGCCCGGGGAGTTGAGCTGATCGGTCCGGAGGAGGGGTTGTTGTCGTGCGGTTACGAGGGGCTTGGAAGGTTGTGGGAGGTTGGCGGGATTGCGGCGAGGGCACGGGAACTGCTGTCTTGACGGTCTTTTATGGACCGGCTTGATGGACCGCATGCGCAGAATCTCCAGAATGACAAACCGAGAGGATCGTCCCCGGACATGACGGCTGGAATCGGAAAACTCGGGCAGCTGCCCCGGATCCTTTCGGTGCAGGCTCCCGACCTGGAGTTGCAGATTTACCGGATCCGGTATGTGGAGCGAAACATCGGCCTGCTGGTCAAGGCGGCGGTGATTCTGGTGCTTTTCTTCTATCTGTTTGTTTCCAACTGGTACACCGAGGTGGATGTCGCGGATGGGGAACTGGTGGATGCGCCTCCCCAGATCGTGCTGAATCTGATCCGCCAGTTCTTCCTGATCTATTTCGTGATCAATGTTGCGGCGGGCTGGCTGCTGGGCGGCATGCGGCATCTTCCCGCCGACTGGATACAATGGACGGTTTTTGTGGTGTGCGCCGTGGATACGCTCTTTTTGAGCGCCTTGAGCGTCATGACGGGCGGGTACGACAGCATTTTGTTCTGGGTTTTTCTGGGGTTGGTGGTGCGCAACTCCATCAGCAACCCGAGTGCAACCCGGCAGATCATCCTCAACCTCTTCGTGAGCGTCTGCTACCTGCTGGCCGGGGCGATGGACGTGATCTCGCAGCGATGGGAGACGCGGCTTTATGATGAGCGCATCCTGAACGCCATCGAGCAGAACTTTAACAACACGACCGCGGAGCCGTTTTTGTTGCGTTTGTGTCTGTTGTTGCTGATGTCGGCCTGTTGTTTTGGCGTTCAGGTGCTGATGGACAAACAACGGGCTGCGGATTCCGAAGCCAGGGAATTCGAGCTTCGGCAGGAGCAACTCCAGGCCACCGGGCGTTTGGCTGCCGAGATTGCGCATCAGCTGAAGAATCCGCTGGGAATCATCAACAACGCGGCGTTTTCGTTGCAGCGATCCATTGGCGACGGTTCGGTCGATCCCCAACAGATCGTGATCATCCGCGAAGAGGTGGAACGTTCGGACCGGATTCTCACGGAACTGATGGGCTATGCCCGGTTGACCGAGGGAAAGGTCGAGCGGCTTTCGGTGTCCGAAGAGCTGGATCAGGCAATTGCTCAGGTTTTTCCCAAGGCTGCCAAGTACGACGTGATCGTGCAGCGCGAGTATGGCGCGGCGCTGCCGCCCCTGCTGATGGAGCGCAATCATCTTTCCGAGGTTTTTGTGAACATCCTGCACAATGCCCGGGACGCCATCGGCGGAAAGGGCACCATCCGGATTCAGACCCGGTTTGGGGAGAATTTTGCGGTCATCATCCGCATCAGCGACGATGGTCCGGGAATGACCCCGGAGAACGTGGCCAAGATTTTTGAGCCGTATTTCACGACAAAATCCAAGGGGACGGGTTTGGGCCTTGCCATCGTGAAACACAATACGGAGATTTACGGAGGCACCGTGGGTGTGGAATCTGAACTTGGAAAGGGTACCCGCTTTACGATACGATTGCCTGCGAAAACATTTATGCGGATTCGAAAATGACCGGAAACCTACCTCCATTGCTCGTCGTGGACGACGAGAAGAACATGAGGCTCTCCTTGGAGTCCATCATGAAAGCCGAGGGCTATGAATACCGGTCGGCCGATTCGGCGGAGGATGCCCTGAAGATCCTCGCGGACGAGCCGTTTTTCATGGTCATCACCGACGCCCGGCTTTCAGGCATGAGTGGCTACGAGTTTCTGGGCAAGGTGAAAGCCCGGTGGCCGAACCTGCCCATTCTGATGATCACGGCCTACGCGACCCCGAAGCTCGCTGTGGAGGCCATCAAGGCGGGAGCCGTGGATTACCTGGCCAAGCCCTTTGCTCCGGAAGAGTTGCTCCATGCGGTGTCGCGGTGTGCGGAGAGACACCGGTTGATTCTGGAGAACGCGGCGCTTCGGGCGCGGGCGGGGGAGGCGTATCGTCTGGAACAACTGATCGGGGAATCCGATTCAGTGGGAGAACTGCGGGAGTTCATCCAGACGGTCGCACCGACCAACGCCACAGTGCTCATCCTTGGAGAAAGCGGCACGGGCAAGGAGCTCATCGCCGGTGCCCTGCACAGCCTGAGTGAACGACGGGATGCAAATTATGTGCGCATCAACTGCGCGGCCATTCCCGAGAATCTGCTTGAAAGCGAACTGTTCGGTCATGAAAAAGGGGCGTTCACCGGAGCGCTCCGGCAAAAACACGGACGTGTGGAAGAAGCGGACATGGGAACCATATTTCTCGATGAGATTGGTGACATGAGTCGTTCGCTTCAGGCCAAGTTGCTCCGGTTTCTTGAGGATGGAACCTTCACCCGGGTGGGGGGGAATCAGGAGATGCGTGTCGATGTGCGGTTGATTGCGGCGACCAATCGGGACATCATAGAGGCGATTGGCCAGAACCAGTTTCGTGAGGATCTCTTTCATCGTCTGAACGTGGTGCAGTTTCGGCCGCCGCCGCTCAGGGACCGGGGGGCGGACATCATCCTGTTGGCCGAACATTTCCTGAAGCATTTCAGCCTCACGCTGAACCGACAAATCAAGGCGATCTCGGAGCCGGCCCAGGCGTTGCTCCTGAAACATCATTGGCCGGGCAATGTTCGGGAACTGCGGAATGTCATTGAGCGGGCGGTGATTTTGGAAAAAACCGGAGAGATCCTGCCGGTGAGTCTGCCGGATTTCGAGTTGGAATCGCGCCTTCGGAGGCCCGAGGTGAGCGTGCCGAATTTCGGGTTTTCCCTGGACGAATCGCTCACCCATTTTGAACGGGACCTGATCACATCGACCCTTGACCAGAACCATTTCAGCGTGGGCAAGGCTGCCGAACAGCTCAAGCTCAGCCGCCATGCGCTGCGGTACAGGATGCAACGTCTGAACATTGGATCGGATGCGGCGATGGATGACGACCCGGGTATGCCGGATGGAAAGGAACGTGGATCATGAGTGGTCCGATCAGCGACTTCGCGGTGTTCGGGTGGGCGGACCTCCCTGTCACAGGCGGGCCCATAGGCAAGGTGCCCGGTTTGTTGATGGGGGATGTCGTGCTCATCGTCATGAGCAGTCTGGTGGTCCTTCTGCTGCTGATGTTCTGGGCGAAGTTTATTCGGAACCGAAAAAGGAAAAAAAAGGAGTCGGACGCACGGCGTGTCTACCGTAGGTCCGAGGAATCGAGCCGGGAGGCGGAGGAATTGGCCGAATCGGAAGCCTCCGGAGAATCCGAAGCCGAGCAACGTCGGCGCTTCAAGTACCGTTGGAAACGCCGCACTCACCGCAGGCGCAATCCAACACTCGCCGAAACCGGGGGGCTGCCGCCGGCCCGACCCGATTCGGAACCCGAATCTCCCTGATGCATTGACCGATGGAATGCAGCCAGACAATCACCCGCAAGAGCGCTTCCAACCTGGCTCTTGCGTTCGGCCTCCTTCCGAAGGAAAAACGCGATGGCATGGTCGCGCTCTATGCCTTCTGTCGTCAGGTTGACGACGTTGCCGATGACGATTCGATTCCGGTCGCGACCCGCGCCGCTCAACTCGCGATGTGGCGATCCGAGATCCGCCTCGCCTGTGACGGGGGAACGCCCTCGCACCCCGTGGTTAGGGAACTGGCCGGACCGGTGGGGACCTATGGCCTGCCTTTTGAGTTGTTCGACGAATTGATCCTGGGTGTGGAGAGTGACCTTGAAGTGACGCGATACGCGACCTTCGAGGATTTGGAGCTTTACTGTTACCGGGTGGCATCGGTCGTTGGATTGCTGAGCATCGAGATCATGGGATACCAGGATCCCCGGTGTCGCGAATACGCGGTTTTTCTTGGGAAAGCGCTTCAATTGACCAACATCCTGAGGGATGTGCGCAACGACGCCGAGCGTGGGCGCATTTACATCCCGCTCTCGGAGCTGGAACGGTTCGGGGTTGAACCGCGGGACATCCTTGAGTTCCGCTATTCCGACGAGTTCTACAACCTGACCCTGAGCATGGCGGAACGCGCGCGCGGGTTCTATCAGAGCGCGCGGGAATCCCTGGCCGATGTCGACCGCGGGTCCATGGCCACCTCGGAACTGATGGCGACGGTTTACTGGCGGTTGTTGCGTAAACTTGAAAGCCGGCGGTTCAATGTGTTCGACGGGCCTGCGGTTCGCCTGAGCAAACCTCAAAAACTCCTTCTGGTGCTCCGGGCCAAAGTGCGCGGGGCGCTGGGAGTGTTCAGTTCAAGCTACGGAGCCGGGGAATCCTCAGCGTGATCCGAAGGTGGCGTTTGATCGGTTCGCCCCTTGAGGATGCGGAGCTTCCACGTACGGTATGAACGATCCATTGTCGCAACCGGTTCCCGAAGGGGCGGGGCAGACTTTCGCTCCCCTGGTGGACGGCGACTGCCTCAGTGCCCGGGAGTTTCTCAAGCGGTATCTGCCACGTCGTGGAACCGTGAAAGCCGAACTGATTGGCGGATTGGTTGCCGTCGACCCCGAAAGCCGGAGGGCGGTGATGGATCTTTCCACCTCGATGATTCGCAGTTGCCTGCGTTCCTACGCCATCCAGACTCCGGGTACCCGGATGGATTCAGACGCGGTCGTGGTTTTGGGCTGGGACACCGTGCCGCAGCCGAGCCTCGTGCTCCGGGTGCTTCCGGAGTATGGCGGGCGATCCCGAATGAGCACGACGAACGTGATTGAACAGGCTCCCGAGCTGATGGTTGATTTCGCAACCAACGAGGGCGCGTTCGATCAGCGAGGGAAGCTGCGCGCTTTCCGGTCGAACGGAGTGGTGGAGTATCTCATCTGGTGGTCCGACAGCCGCACGCTGGACTGGTATACACTCGAGCGCGGGGAATACACGCTGGTGATGCCTGATTTCAACGGCGTCCTGGCCAGTCCGAGTTTCCCCGGGCTGCGGCTGAATCATAGTGCACTGGTGAATCAGACCTCCGGCGCGTTCATGGCCACCCTTCAAAAAAGCCTTCAAAGTCCGGAACACGCCGGTTTTGTGGAACGTCTTGCCAGGAAAAGAGCCGCCACCCAGTCTCCAAACCCTGGGGCGTCGACGTGATCAGGTGTCATGAAATTTGCGGAGAGGAGGGAAGCCCCATCCATTTTCCAGGCAGCCAGATATCCTTCCTTGTTCTGGAAAATCAGCTCCGCGAACCCTGGGACGGGAGGCTCGATTTCGGGTGACGGGGACGGCTCATGAACCGTCAACCGGAGTGTCGCACTCGCTTCGGCGCCATCGGCGTCCGACACCGAGAAGGTGAGGGTGGTTTGACCGGATTGACCCGTGGCGGGAACCACCACCACCTGGCGCTCGGATCCCTCGCCAGCGAAGAGAATGTTTGAGTTGGGAATCAGGAGGGGGTTTGAAGAGTGAACGGTCAGGCGCAGCTGCGCTGCCGGAGTCTCGGGATCCTCCACGCGGATTGGGAAAGTCGGGCTCGGAGCGTTTGCAGCGATTTCGAGGGTGTCCGTGAGCGTGATACGAGGGGTTTGGTTGACCGTTGGTTGCTGTGGACTGCCCTCCATGGGCGGTGCGGTGTCGGCATCGGTGGTCGGTGGAAGTCTCAAACCGCGGAATTAGTGCTTCAAGAACGAAGGTTCGCTCTGTAGCCTCTGCGGATGCAACATGGTTTGATTCAAAGGGCCGGGTGTGCAGGCCTTGCTGCCGCCGGGTTTATGACGGAAGAGAGGGCCAAGCGTCTGCGCTGAGCCGTTATGAGTGATTTTGTCATCCGGTCGTACCGTCCGGGGGATGAACCCGGGGCCAATCATGTCTGTTTCAAGACGGGGGATTACGGAAAAGACGGCGAACCGTTCTATCGCGAGGATCCGGACGCTCTGGGGCGAATCTTTGTGGAACCGTATCTGGCTTACGAACCGAAGTTCGCGCTCATTCTGGAGGACGGACAAGGAGTGTGCGGGTACGCAATGGGGGCTCTGGACTCCAGGGTGTTTTTCGATCGATACGAACGGGAGTGGCGCCCGGGCCTCTGCTCGCGGTTTCCCGAGCCGACCGGGGATCCGGCGAGTTGGAGCCGCGTGCAGACGGTCTACAGCTGGTATCATCACCCCGACTATTTTATGCCGGAACCTTATGATCGGTATCCGTCGCATCTGCACATAGACCTGTTGCCGCGGGCCCAAGGACGCGGATTTGGTCGGCGAATGCTGGGGGAGGTCATGGACCGGCTACGTGCGTACGGTTCCCCCGGGGCGCACCTGGGTGTGAGCGTCCCAAACGTCGCGGCTTTCGAGTTTTACAAACACCTGGGTTTCGTGGAATTGGTGCGGGTCGGAGACGGAGCGGACGGGTGTATTTACATGGGTAAAAGCCTCGGGGATTCCGAAGGCGCACGGGAGGGAGAACAGGGGAACACGCCGCAATGAAACACCTGACCGCATTCCTGAACTCGCATCTGGTGCCGGCCTTGACGGCGGTGAGTGAAAACACGTACATGGCGGCGATTCGCGCCGGCATGGTTTCGGTGGTGCCGTTGACGATCATCGGGGGGTTGTTCATCATTGTGGCGTATTTGCCGCTGGCTGGCTGGGAGGCGATGGTGGCACCCTACCTGAAGCTGCTTGAAATCCCGGTCACCGCGACCTTCGGCGTGCTGGCGGTGTTTGTGTGTTTTGCGATCGGATACGATCTGGGCAAACGTTTCAAGCAGGAGGCGATCGTCAGCGCTTCGATTGCGACGGTTGTATTCCTGATGATCCAGATCCGGTTGGAGGATCAGACATTGTCGATGGACGGACTTGGATCACAGGGATTGTTCACGGCGATCCTGGTGGCGATGGTCTCGGTGCGTGTTCAGAAATGGTTCACGGACCGGAACCTGGTCATCAAACTGCCCGAGGGGGTGCCGTCCGTGGTTTATGAATCGTTCCTGTCCCTGAGTCCGTTGCTTTTTCTGGTGCTCATGTTCTGGGGGGTGCGGTTTGTCCTGGGTGTGGACATCAATGCGCTGGTGCAGGCGGCGTTTAAGCCGGTGGTGTTTGCCCTGAACACATTGCCCGGCATTCTGGTATACGCCTTCATGGTCACGCTGCTCTGGTCCGTCGGCATCAACGGAGACAACGCCATGGACGCCATAGTGGCACCGATTTTTCTGCAATATCTGGCGGCCAATGTGGAGGCGGTGACACAGGGCGGGCCGCTGCCCTACATCACGGCTTACGGGTTTTTTACGAGTTTTGTGAACGTGGGCGGAACGGGAGCGACGATTGCCCTGGCGTTGGTCCTGTGGAACTCGAAGGAACCCGGATTCCGGAAAGTAAGCCGGCTGTCGTTGCCCACGCAGGTTTTTCAGGTGAACGAACCCATTTTTTTCGGCATCCCGATCGTGCTCAACCCGGTGTTCATGGTGCCCTATATCCTGAATGCGCTCATGCTGACGACGGGAACGTATTTACTGATGGAATGGAACCTGATTCAAAGGCCGTTTGTGAACGTCCCGTGGACGACCCCGCCGATCATCGGGCATTACCTGGTGACCGGGGGCGATTGGCGTGCGGCCCTCTGGGGTTTGGCTTCGATTGGCATTGCGATGGTTGTCTATTACCCGTTTGCCAAAATGGCGGAACGGCAGCGATTGAAGGCGGCGGCGGAGGCCAACGCGCCGGGGCAGGTACAAACGCGAAGCTGAGAACTGCCGGCCCCCCTCTTCGTCCTGGTAGGGCGAACCGTCCCCGCTGAGCCGCGGGGTCGCCTGGGGTGCAGATCCGAGATCGGTCACCGGGACGGTTCGCGCCA
>JAIPJX010000187.1 GCA_021733945.1 Verrucomicrobiota bacterium
TTGGAGTCGGTGTTTCCAACGTGCAGGAGGTCGTGCGGTTTCAAGCCATGACCCGGGTGCCCAAGGCTGCCCGGGATGTGCGCGGCCTCATCAATCTGCGTGGCCAAATTGTCACCGCGATCGATTTGCGGAGTCGCCTGGGCATGCCCTCCTGCACCGGCGAACGGCCGCCCATGAACGTGCTTCTGCGCACCATTGACGGACCGGTCAGCCTGCTGGTGGACCAGATCGAGGACGTACTCGAAGTGGACGAAGACACGCTCGAAAAACCGCCGGATAATCTGGTGGGTGCCACCCGCGAGCTCATCCGGTCCGCGAGCAAACAGAAAGGGCGGATTCTCCTGATCCTGGACACCGATAAGGCGCTGGATCTGCCTGCAACGCGGTAATAAGATCTCCGATTTGTAAACTTTGAACTAAAAACCAACAACCGGTTCAACCATCCCGAAACATCTCAGTTATACCCCAAACCAAACCCGATATGAAATTAGGAACAAAGATCCTCTCCGCAACGGCCGCCGCGATTGTGATGACCACAGTTGCCGGCCTGATCGTGCAGCGTTCAGTGATTCGAAAGCAGGGCATCGAGCAGACCAAGGAACTCATGCGAACCGCTGTGCTTGAGGCCGAAAACGTGCGCGAACAAACCGGCGACCTGGCGACCCGGAACGCGTTCGATATGCCGAAGCTGCTCGCAGAAGCGAAGACGGCCTCGAATCTTCAGGATACAACGCTCTACAAAACGCTGCCCGTGGTGGCGGCCTGGACCGCCATCGGTGCGATGGCCGAGGAGCAGGGGTTTGAGTTCCGGGTGCCCAAACATCAGGCGCGCAACCCGAAGAACCTGCCGACCCGCGACGAGGAGGCCATCCTGAAGTATTTTGATCAGAACAAGAGTGCGGATGAGTATTTTCTCGAAGACACGGAGAACAATCAGATCGTGTATGCGCGTCCGGTCACCCTGACCCGGGACTGCATGACCTGCCATGGGGATCCGAAGAACAGTCCCACCGGCGACGGCAAGGACATCGTGGGATACCAGATGGAAGGCTGGAAGGTGGGCGATCAGAAGGGGGCTTTTGTACTGAAGGCCAATCTGGACAAGCTTGACAAGATTGTAGCCGCCGGAACGGCGCAGACCAGCCTCTGGCTTTGTGTTGCCGCGGTTTCAGCAGGGATCATCCTGTTCCTGTTGGTCAGCCGTGGAATCACCGCGCCGTTGAACAAGGCGGTCGAGTTCGTCAAGAAAGTTGCCAGCGAAGATTTGTCCACCAAACTCAAGGTCACCACCAACGACGAGGTCGGAGAGGTGTATACCGCGCTGAACCAGATGGTCGACAACCAGACCCGCGTCATGCAGACCGTCCAGGCGGTTGCTGAAGGCGATCTGACCATGAAACTGCAGCCGGAGCCCGGTAAACAGCTGGGGCCCTTTTCCACCACGGTGAATCACATGGTCGATGGATTGCGGACGATTCTTCAAACGGTTGGCAACAACGCGAGCGCTCTGTCCAATGCCTCGCAACAGATGGGCAAGGTCAGCAACGAGGTCAGCTCGACGGCGGAAGAGACATCGACTCAATCCAACGTGGTTTCGGCCGCAGCCGAACAGGTCAGCCGCAACATTCAGACCGTGGCCACGGCGTCCGAAGAGTTGAGTGCCAGCGTGGATGAAATCTCGAAGAACACCACCGAGGCATCCAAGATCGCTTCCCACGCCTCCGGGATTGCCGAACGCACCAATACGATGGTTGCCAAACTGGGCGACAGCAGTGTTGAGATCGGCAATGTGATCAAGGTCATTACGTCCATCGCCGAGCAGACCAATCTGCTGGCGCTGAACGCGACGATCGAAGCGGCCCGAGCTGGCGAAGCCGGCAAGGGGTTCGCGGTCGTGGCCAACGAGGTCAAGGAACTGGCCAAACAAACAGCCAAAGCCACCGAGGACATCGGCAGCAAGATCACCATGGTGCAGAACGATACCAAGGGCGCCGTCACGGCGATCCAGGAGATCGGCGGCATCATCGCCCAGATCAACGAGATCCAGACCGTCATTGCCGGTGCGGTGGAGGAACAGGCCGCAACCACCAAGGAGATCTCCAAGAACGCGACCGAGGCTGCCCAGGGCGGCGGCGAGATCGCCAAGAACATCGTGAGCGTGGCGGATGCCGCCAAGGGCACTGCGGATGGTGCTGCCAACACTCAGGCTGCCGCCACCGAACTCGGACGCCTCTCCGCCGAGCTCCAGGCTCTGTTCGCTCAGTTCCGTCTGAACCCCTCGGATTCGATCCGTCCTCAGGCCCACGGCAACCAGGGGCATGCCCATGCGGACCAGTCCGGATGGCAGGCACCGAGCCGACAGAACCGCCCCGGTGCAACGGCCAACGGGCATGGATTGGTCCATCACTAGGAGGATCCTTTCCGCGCAAAAGAAATGGACCATGAAAACCTCCGCCGGGTGCCACAAACGAGTCGTTGCCGGAACGGTTCAGCACCCGGTGGAGGTTCTTTTTCTCCTCGAAACATTCGGTTCCAACCGTTAAAACAATCGTAAGATGGAAAGCACTCAACAGCACAGAGGAACTTCCCCGGAGGGGACGGTTGGAACTGAAACGTTCGACACGCCAGAGGCGTTGGAGGACATCACCGCAGAGCGTGTGCTGCAATCCGGGTGCGCCCTGATTGTGGATGATTCGGCGACAGACCGCCTGATCCTCACCCATTTGATCGCCAAATTCGGATTTACATCCGTGGAGGCAGTCAATGGCCGGGTGGGTTTGGAACGTCTCGCGGAACATCCGGAGGTCGAGCTGATGCTCGTCGATTGGAACATGCCGGAAATGACCGGCCTTGAATTTGTAAAGGAAGTCCGTGCCAACGAATCCTATCAATCGGTGCCCATCGTCATGGTCACCGTGCGCGAGCAGATGGGGTTTGTCATGGAAGCGATCGCTGCGGGTGCCAACGAGTATTTGATGAAGCCTTATACGTTGGAAGGGCTTGAATCGAAACTGAGTCTGCTGGGTATCAACCCCGTCTAGGACCTGATGCCAAAAATTCGCGTCTTGATTGTGGATGACTCGGTGGTGATCCGCCGACTCCTCACGGATGCGCTGAGTCAGGATCCGGATATCCAGGTCGTCGGTTCGGCCAGCAACGGTCGGATTGCCCTGGACCGGATCACACAGGTGAATCCCGACGTCATCACACTTGATGTTGAGATGCCCGTGCTGGATGGGATCGAAACCCTGCGGGCGCTGCGGCCCAAGTATCCCAAATTACCCGTTATCATGTTCAGCACGCTGACCGAGAAAGGGGCTTCGGCGACGGTCAAGGCCCTGATGCTGGGTGCCAACGATTACGTCGCAAAACCCGCCAACGTGGGTTCGGTGCGGGAGGGAACCGAACGGATCCGTCTGGAGCTGGTTCCCAAGATCAAGGCGCTCTGTCGGAGGTCGGCTCCGTGGCTCGCTCAACCTGCGGCGGGGTCCCGGGACAGGCGTCCCGCGACCGGCGGGCGGGACGTGTCCGTGACAAACCAACCGATTGAGATCGTGGTGATCGGAGTCTCCACCGGGGGACCCAACGCGTTGGCCCGGGTGATCCCTGAAATCCCGCCGGGATTTCCGGTTCCGATTCTGATTGTGCAGCATATGCCCAAGGGATTCACCCAGCAGCTCGCCGAGCGATTGACGACGATCAGCCGGATCCGTGTCTCCGAGGGGCGGGCAGGGGATGCCCTGTCCCCTGGGCAAGCCTGGATTGCGCCGGGTGATTTTCATATGACCGTCAGACGCCCCGGCCTCAAAACGTTCCTTCACCTCAACCAGGATCCGCCGGAAAATTCATGCCGCCCGGCTGTCGATGTCATGTTCCGTTCCGTGGCACAGTCCTACGGCGGACGCGCCCTGGCGGTGATCCTGACAGGAATGGGGGTGGATGGACTGCGGGGGTGCGAATTGATACACGAACGCGGGGGACGCGTTTTGGTTCAGGACCGGGCGACTTCGGTGGTGTGGGGCATGCCCGGCGCCGTGAGCATGGCGGGGCTGGCTGAGCCTCCGCTGGCATTGGATAAGATCAGTGCCGAGATCAAACGACTGGTTTCGGTTCAGGGTCGCAGCGCGCCGGTGTCCGGGACTCCGGCCTCTTCATTTTCGAATAAATCGAGTTCCTTTTCATGAATCTTACTTTTGATCAATACGATTTTGCACGGCGGATTGTTCGTCAACAATGTGGAATTGTCCTGGACGACAACAAACAGTTTCTGCTGGAAACCCGGATTATTCCCGTGGCGCGGCAGCATGGTTTCGGATCGATCGCCGAATTGATCAGTTCGATGCAGAAGCGTCGGCGGCTCGATCTGGAAGCCGACATCACCGAGGCATTGACGACCAACGAAACGTATTTTTTTCGGGATGTACATCCGTTTGACGCGCTCAAGACGGTGGTGCTTCCGGAGTTGATCAAGGCCCGGTCGGCGGAGCGGCGACTGAGCATCTGGTGCGGTGCCAGTTCCACCGGGCAGGAGCCCTACTCCATGGCCATGCTTTTGTATGACGAATTTCCACAGCTGCTCAGCTGGAAGGTTGATTTTATTGCGACGGACTACTCCGAAGAGACGCTGCAGCGTGCCCGTGAGGGGGCGTATAACCAGCTTGAGGTGAACCGGGGATTGCCAGCCCATAAACTGACCAAACATTTCACCTACGACGGGGTTGTTTGGCGGCTCAAGGATCGGTTGCGGAAGATGGTTCAGTTCCGTCATTTGAACCTGCTGAAACCCTGGCCCGGCATGCCAAAGCTGGACCTGGTGTTCCTGAGGAACGTGCTGATCTATTTTGATCTGCCCACCAAGCAGGCGATCCTTGGAAAGATCCGGGACCGACTCCAACCGGATGGTTTTCTTTTTCTCGGAGCGGCCGAGACCACGATGAACATTGACAATGAGTTTCAACGGCGAAGTGTCGGGCGCACCTCGTGTTATCATCTGGTGCCGCCGAAGCCCAGCCCCGTAGCGTTGGCTGCAGCCGCTGCTGCGGCCAGTGCGGCGGCTCGCACGCCGTTTGGTTCTCCGTTCGGGCAACGCGCATTTTCGTAAAACGAACACGGTATCGAAGGTTCCGCGCCTGGCGGCGTGGAAACGTGGACCCGGTATACATTCCTATGAATCCCAACCCAGACCCAGTTCTGCTCCCCTCCGGAGGAGGGGTCCAGGAAGCCACATGGAAGGCCGCTGACAAGGCGGTCATCGTCCAACGAGCGCTCATTGTAGATGATTCGAGAGCTTACCGACTGGTCATGAAAAACTACCTTTCCGAACTGGGCTATGATCCCGTGGAATCCCAGGACGGACACGATGCGCTTGAAAAAATGCGCGGTGGCTTGAAGGTGGCCGTGGCGCTCATTGACTGGGAAATGCCCCGGATGACGGGGGTGGAACTCATCCGCGCGCTCCGGGCGGATTCCCAGTGGGACCATCTTCCGATTTTGATGGTCACGACCCGGAGCAGCGCCGACTGCGTGATCGAGGCGATTGCTTCCGGTGCCAATGAATTCATCATGAAACCCTTCACCAAGGAGGTGCTGGCCGCCAAACTGGAACTGGCCCAGTACATCTGCGAAGGAGACTGAGCTGGTTTGGGAACCCGGGCGGACGGTGGGGGCCGTCCCGGAGACCTTTTGAGCCGGGTACCCTGAAATCCGAGGAAAAATGGCAAGAATTCTGGTCATAGACGATGAACCCGATCTGAGGGCGATGCTTCGTGAGCTGCTTGAGGAGGAACACCACGAGGTTTTCGAAGCTGAGAACGGCCGGTCTGGACTAAGCGCGGCGCGATCCGAGTGGCCGGACCTGATTCTTTGCGATGTCAACATGCCAGAGTTCAACGGGTTTGACGTGGTTCAAAGCCTCCAGGAGGAATCCAGAACCAGCGCCATTCCGCTCGTCATGATGACCGGTCTGGCGAGCCTGCCCAACATGCGCCGCGGGATGACCCTGGGCGCGGCGGATTTTCTGCCCAAGCCGTTTACTCCGGACGAACTGCTCATGGCTGTGGAGACACAGCTGAACAAGAGCCGGGTGCTCCACGAAAACGCCGGTCAGTCCCTTACAGAACTCCGTTCCCATTTGAGTTTGGTGCTTCCTCACGAGCTGATCGCCCCGTTGAACGGGGTGCTGGGGGCATCGGAGATTCTGATGCGGGATGCTCCGGGACTGGACCACAACCAGATTGCGGCTTTTTCCAAGGCCATTCACGATTCCGCCTCCCGGTTGCATCAGACGATCAAGCGTGTGCTGCTCTATTCTCAGATCCAGCTGCTCACCTCCGACACGGCACGGCGGGAGGCGCTCTGCAAAGACGGTCATTCCCGGCCGACGGTGTTGAATGCCAGACTTTCGGTGGAACAATGCGAGGCCGCTGGACGCGGTGGTGAAATCCGGTGGGATGTGCCGAATGCGGCGGTGGCCATTCCGGAAGAGCATCTGGACCGAATCCTTGAGGAATTGGTCAGCAACGCGGTGAAATTCTCGGATGCGGGTTCGCGGATCTCGATCTCCGGGGAGTGCTCCGAACCCTGGCTCAGGTTGTCGATTCGGGATGAAGGCAGGGGGCTCTCTTCGGAGGAACAGTCGAAGATCGGTGCGTTTGTTCAGTTCCAACGCTCGGTGTACGAGCAACAGGGAGTAGGGCTCGGGTTGGTGATTGCCCGGAGTCTTGTCGAGATTTACGGAGGACGGATTTCCATTCGACCCAACTCCGATCGGGGCACGACGATTGAACTGTGTCTCCCCCTCTGCTCGGACTCCAATGGGGCTGCGGCCACCAATCTGACGGCGGAATCCGCCGAGCCGCTCCTGCCCGATTTAAAGTCCCGGGATGCGGCACCTATGCGAAGGCCGGACCATGCCGTGGAGCGATCGGACGGCAGGATTCATGCGATCGAAGGCATCGTGTGGGAATTGAACCGCCGGACGGGCCGGTTCGAGTTTGTGAGTCGCCATGCGGAACGGTTGCTCGGATATCCCGCCGCAGAATGGATCAACGACCCGGAGTTCCTGAGCAAACATCTGCATCCGGCCGACCGGTCGTGGGTTCCCGAACTGCTTCGGCAACCCGCCACTGCCTCGCAGCAGAAGAATGGCGTCGACTTTCGAATGATTGCCGCAGACGGCGGCGAGGTGTGGCTTCGAAATTTTGTGAGCCAGCATCCGGGCAACGAGGGCACGAACCTCGGCCTCGGTGTGGATATCACCCGGGCCCGGGTTACGGCGGATGAATTTTCTGCGACCTGCAACGAAGCGTTGAATTCGGCACGCTTAAAATCCGAGTTCCTGGCCAACATGAGCCACGAACTGCGTACGCCGATGAACGGGGTGATGGGGATGACCGAATTACTTCAGGAAACCGAGCTGAGTTCCCAGCAGCGGGGCTATGTGGATGCGATCGGGTCGAGCAGCGATTCCCTGCTGCGGTTGCTGAACGACATTCTGGATCTCTCAAAGATTGAAGCGGGCAAGCTGCAATTCGAAGCGGTTGAATTTGATCTTGCCAAACTGGTGGAACAAACCGTCGAGATTCAAGCCCTGGCAGCCAGGAAGAAGGATCTCGATTTCGGCCTGCTTCTGCCGCCCGAATGCTTTGTGCAGGTCACGGGGGACCCGGGCCGTCTGCGGCAGGTTCTCAACAATCTGATCAGCAACGCCACCAAGTTCACCGACCACGGCAGCGTCCTGATTCGTGGAACCACTGTGGAGACGGATCCTGATGGCACTCTCTTCAGGTTCGAAGTCGAGGACAGCGGCATCGGGATTACCGATGAGGTCCAGTCGCGGCTTTTCCAGTCGTTCAGTCAGGCCAACGAATCCACCACACGCCAATACGGCGGTACCGGTCTGGGGCTGGCCATTTCCAAGCAGCTCACCAAGGGCATGGGCGGGGATATTGGCGTGAGCAGCGAGTCCGGAGCGGGTTCGACGTTCTGGTTCACAGTCCGGTTGCAGGTTTCGGTTTGTGAGGGGACGGATGGCGCACCCCTCCGGTTTCCGGAAAAACCTCCCGGGGTCGTGCTCCTGCCACGTGACGGGAAGGTGGGGCGATTGCTCCAGGCCCAACTCCATGCCTGGAGGATCGACTGTGAGCTGGCCGAGGACGAAACCAGTGTGATCAAGGCGCTGCGACTGCCCGGCGGCGATGGTTCCCGCCCGGGTGTCGTGATGATCGACAGCGGTGCGGCCGACCTTGACACCGTGGCACTCGTGCGCAGGATTCAGGAGGATCCACTGCTCGCGAATCCCAAGGTCATTCTTCTGTCCTCACCCGCGCGTTCCGGGAATCCGGAAGAAACATTCGGTCGTGAACACGGCCGTCTGGTGAAGCCCGTGATTCCTTCCCGGCTCGCCGACTGCGTTGACCGGATCATCCGGAATAAACCCCTGGTGGATCCCGCTGCCGAATCGAGCGTCCCGGCCAAATCCAGGCCTTCGGCAAACGCGAATACGCCACCCCGGGAATGCCGGATCCTGGTGGTGGATGACAATGCCGTTAACCTGGAGGTTGTGATTGAGGCGCTGCGCCGGTTTGGATGGACTGGCGATTCGGCGATGAATGGTGCCCAGGCGCTCGAGGCTGTTTCCAAACAACAGTATGACGTCATTCTGATGGATTGCCAGATGCCTGTGATGGACGGATACCAGGCCGCCCGGCAGATCCGACTGATGGAACGGAAACGGGCCGACGCGGGCGAACCGGTCCAGCCCGTCCATATCATTGCCCTGACCGCTTATACTGCTGAAAGTGATCGCCAGCGTGCCCTGAAGGAGGGCATGAACGATCATCTCGCGAAGCCAATCCGAATGGGCACTTTGAGGGCAGCCCTGGATCGTTGGCCCGGTGCTGCTCAAGAGGGTGCTCAAGACAAGGCCGCTCGATCGGCTGAGACGCGGAAAACGATCGGCAAACGCAACCTGCGCGAGATGGATGCGGGTCTCGATCCGGCGGCGGTCGCCATGTTTAAGAACATCGCGGTTACTTCCGGACCGCAATTTCTCTACCGGCTCAAGGATACGTTTTTGAATGATGCCTCGGGTTTGTTAACACGCATCAAGGATTCGGTCGGGAAGGAGGATTGGGAGTCTGTGAGGAGCGCGGCTCATACGCTGCACGGAACCAGCATCAACATCGGCGCCGTGCGAATGGGGAATCTGGCCCGCAAGCTGGAAAAAATGGCGGGGGCGGGTCCGGTGCCCCAGGCATCCGGCCGCCTGAACGAAATGGAACTCGAGTTGGTTCGTGTGCGGTCCCATCTGGAGGAGCACTTCTGCACCACGCGCTCCTGAGAGCGTGTCTGAACAAGATCTGGCGTTTGTGTGATCCCCCCTGAATGAAGCTGCCCGGGTGGACTGGGTGGACTGGGTCGGCTGGGTGGAGTGGGTGGAGTGGGTGGAGTGGGTGGAGTCGGTCGCGCTGCGACCGACAGTGCCTCGCAGCGCGAGGCACACTACCTCATGAGGTACACCACCCAACGGGGATGCTCCGGTCTTTGCCAGGTTCGCGACAGCGTCGTGGAGTGCGCGCGGCAGAGCGCAGCGTCGACGCCGCTTTGGTCCTGCCCGAAGAGGCAAACCCACTCACTCCGATCAGGATCCCATGCAGGTGAGGTCCGCTTTCGGGATTGAACCCTGCGGTTGGGTAGGGTATCAACGAACAGCTCAACCGCCGGTCCGGACCATAACCCTGTTTGGGATGGGTCGTGTGCCGATGGAGGTTCAATGCAGAACGAACGATTTTCATGAAAAAGCATCATTTCCTATTCGCCTGGATCGCTCTCTCACTCATCGGGACCGGATGTGGTCCAAAGCCCGGTCCGTCGGGATCTCAGCAGGGACAGCCGGACTCCAAACCAACAATCCGCAAGGGAACGGTGGGTGTTTCGTTGCTCACGCTCAAGAACCCGTTTTTCAAGGTGATCGGGGATCATATCACCGCGGAGATGGCGAAGAACGGATATGACACGATTGTTCTGAGCGCCGACGAGGACGTGGCCAAACAGTCGAACCAGGTGAAGGATTTCATCGTCAGGAAGGTGGACGCCATTGTGCTCAGTCCGTGTGAATCCAGATCCATTGTTCCGGTGATCCAGGAGGCGAATGCCGCGGGAATCCCGGTATTGACTGTGGATATTCCGTGCAACGAACCAGGCGTCAAGATTCTCACGCAGGTGGCGACCGACAACTTTGGAGGGGGCAGGGAGGCTGGCCGGGCCATGATCGAAGCCCTGGGAACATCGGGCGGCAAGGTTGCCATTCTCCACTACAAACAGGCCGAATCCTGCCGGCTTCGGGTGAAGGGTTTTCGGGAGGTCATCGATGCCCACAACGCGCAGTCGGAGTCGAAGGTGGAGCTCGCCATGGAGTTGGAGGGGGGTGCTGCCAAGGACCTGGGA
>JAIPJX010000188.1 GCA_021733945.1 Verrucomicrobiota bacterium
TGTTCGGCAAAGGTGTTCACCGCCTGATCGCCAAGCCGAAGGCGCATGCCGAGTTCGTTGGAAAAACTGATTTCAGGAAGACGGATGACCGAGACGATGAGACTTGCCGGGGCGCTCACGGTTTCACCTCCGACGTTTCCAACCAACACCGTATAATCCCCCGAATCCTCCACAGAAACCGATTCCATCACCAGCGTCGACGAACTCGCTCCCTCGATCGGTTCGCCATTGAATCGCCACTGATACGTGAAAGGCTCGGTACCGGTCACCACCACAGACAGGGCGATGTCCTGCCCTTCCCTCACCGCGAGGCTCCGGGGCGGCACGGTGATGACTGGAGGATCGATCACCGTGAGGACCGCCGCCGCACTCGTCGCAGTACCCCTGGCATTGCTGACGACAACACGATACCCGCCCTCCTGCTCTGCGCCGATGGCTTCAACGACCAACTCCGGACCGTTTGCACCCGCGATGTCCGAATCGTTGAAGCGCCATTGATATTCGAACGGCTGCTCTCCTTCGACCGCGACGCTGAACGAGACCGCGCTGCCGGCCAGTACGCTTGAGGAATCCGGCTGTCGGGAAATGACCGGCACCGCGCTGCCTTCGTTTGGGGTTTCGGGAGGCACCGATATCCCAGGTTCCCCAGGGTCACCACCGTCAATCACCGGATCCGGCGGGGTTTCGACCAAAACCGGCTGCCCCCCGGCATACACATCCTCGAACTCGGTGCCGACGCGCAGATCATCCACCAGCGCCCCGCCCATTCCGGAAGATTGACGGAACGCAAATGCGGAGATCTCCAGATTCGCCCCCCCGCCGGAGGAAACGCTGGGACTCTGCTGGGACTCAGGGTCCAGCCAGAGCGTCGCGACCATATCCGCAGTGGCGAGCCTGCAGACCACCCAGTGGTCGGTCTCAAGAGTCACTGTGGCCCCGTGCCACTCGTCAGCGGCCGTTCCGGATCCCGAACTGATTCCCAGCTGAATCATTCCATCTGTTTCAGCGCTGGCTCGAGCCCATATGCGGCCCCGAAACCCGGAGCGTCCATCCTTGAAGTGTGCGAAATAGGTCCCTTTTGCGGCCGGAATCTCCGTGAACCGAACCTTGAAGCCACAAAAAAGAAACGGCACCGATCCCGAAGCATACGGCCCGCCTTCGAGAGTCGCGTTTACATCCTGGGACTCTGCCCCAGTCAACACCATCCGCCCCTGGAGAACCTCGACCTGGCCGTCGGTGCCACTGTGTCCGGTCCAACGCTCCGATGCCCCCTCCTCCAGGGTTCCATCGGGATAATCGAATGATTCGGACAGAATCAAAGCCGCATCGGATCCGTTTTGGGCGACGACAACAAGCAGAAGACAGAACGCAGTGGAACGAATCGACATACTTCCTCCATTTTGGATTGAAGATTTCACGAGTCCGGCTGATCAAAAACCGCCGCAGTCGACATCACCCGGACCGCAGCTCAACCGGCGAACCTCCCTGACCCTTTTCCACCTAGCCCGTGAAGGACCTCCTGTCAAATTAAAGGTCCGTTTTTATTTGCAGAACCATCCCATTCACAGTAAAAGAATCTTCTTCCTGAGATGAAACTGGCTCCGAACCTGGAATCTGTTTCGTTTCCACGCTGAGCCCGCTCGAAGGAGGTAGCGGGCTGTTTTTTACTTTCTCTCCTCGGGGTTTGGGCACCCGGAAGCGATCCATGTGCGGCCGGGCCATCGATCTCCCGACTTTCAACAGGCACCAAATGCCCCCCCGCTGCGTCAGTCACCGCCACAGGCAACCACGCAGCCGAGCAGGGCCCGGATCTCCTCTTCACTCGCATTTGATTCGCCCGATGGCAGGGCTGAACTGTGGATTTCACTCAATCCCGTCAGGCGCATCAATTCCGACGCATGCGCGCTGCGCACTCCTCCTCCAGCGAGGAGGGTGACGCGGCCAGCCGCATGCCCATGCAGTTTGCGCAGCACCTCCCGATTCTCCCACGCCGTGCCTCCGCCCCCCGAACTCAACAATCGCTTGCATCCACATTCGATCACCGCGTCGAGAGCACGAAAAAGATCGGGAGCCTCATCAAACGCACGGTGAAAGGTGCAGGGCAATGCATTTGCAAGGCGGACCAGTTCATGCGTCACACCCTCATCAACCGTTCGATCTCCTTTGAGCACACCAAACACAAAACCATCCGCACCCGCAGCTCGAAACACACCAATCTGTTCACGCATCACACCAACCTCGTCCGGGGAATAGTTGAAATCGCCGCCGCGCGGCCGGATCATCACAACAACCGGGATCGACGTCTCGGCCCGAAGCAACTCGAAATCGGCGAGATCCGGTGTCACTCCCCCCGCGGCATACCCCGCACAGAATTCGATCCGGCCGACGCTGCACCGCGCGGCACGGCGGGCTGACTCAAGATTAAAACAAGCGATCTCCAGCGTTTTCATATGGCGGAGTATTGGCCAATTCTTCCAGCGACTCAATCCGCTGTTTCGAATCCTTCCGAACGCGTGAATTCCACTTTAAATCCAGCCCGAATCGTCCTAGTCTGCACAACACCAACCGCATTATGAACAAGATTGCACTGATCCTCCTGATGACTTTCGTCGGAACCATCGCCAACGCGCAGCCCAGGGACCCGATCCCGCTCTGGCCCAAGGGCGCGCCAGGGGCGCTCGGAACCACGGACCACGACAGTCCCACCATCACCCCTCATTTCGCGAATCCCGCCAAAGCAACCGGCGCATCCATCGTCGTCTGCCCGGGAGGCGGTTACGGCGGTCTGGCTGATCATGAAGGCAGTCACTACGCTCTGTGGCTGAACGAAAACGGAATCACCGCATTCGTGCTCAAATACCGTCTGGGTTCACACGGTTACCGTCATCCCCGCATGCTGGAGGATGTCAGCAGAGCCGTCCGTGCCGTTCGCGCCAATGCAGGAAAATGGAAACTCGACCCGAATCGGATTGGTGTCATGGGCTCATCAGCCGGGGGACACCTCGCATCCACCCTGCTCACCCATTTCGACGCCGGCAATCCGCAGGCCGAAGATCCCATCGATCGCGAAAGTTCACGTCCCAACCTTGGAATCCTCTGTTACCCGGTCATCACGATGGGCGAGTTTACCCACGCCGGATCCCGCAGAAACCTCCTGGGCGACCATCCGAGCGCCGAACTCCTGGAACTGCTCTCCAACGAAAAACAGGTCACGAAGGAAACACCGCCGACCTTTCTCTTCCACACCTGGGCCGACCAGGCTGTGCCCGTGGAAAACACCCTGCAATTCGCCGGCGCGATGCGAAGCCACGGAGTTCCGTTCTCACTGCACATTTATCCAAAAGGTCGCCACGGCATCGGTCTGGGCTCCGGCCAATGGGATCCCGCCCACCGGCATCCCTGGGTCACCGAGTGCGCGCTCTGGCTTCAGGAACAGGGTTTTGCTGCCGGCACCGACAGCCCCGCGCCCTGACCGGATCCGAAAAGCATGCAACTCGGCAGAGAAAATCCCGAAATGGCATCTGAACGGATTGCGCGGCCCCGGCGTTCCCATCCTCGCAGGCGACGATCACAATCCCGGACATTTCGGTTTCGATGAATGGTTGTCCGTCTCAAATTTTTTTGATCGCAACCCGGTGCTCAGCCGTCAGGGCACGTTCGAGGAATTCGAAGGAGACTCATCCGACATCGTCGTCGACGAAGCGCTGCGGTTCATTGAGAAACAAGTTCGGGCGGAGCGTCCGTTCCTGAGCGTCATCTCCATGACGCTTCGCGATTTTCAGGGCGCGCCGGATTGACGCGCCAGCTCTTGGAGTGTCCTCTGGCGCTTTTCCCTGGAAACGCAGAATCGTCCCCTCGGAACGGGAGGTTTGGAATCCCTCGAGCTCCGGAAGAAAAGCGGCAGAGGACTGCCGCACTCCATGACGCTTCGCGAATGACAAGGCTGCATCACCAATCCGAGGCTGGATCAAAATCGTCGGGCACCTGCAATTTATCGGTTTTGAAACGGTAGATCGTATTCACTTGCGCAGGCGAAGCAGTCCGTTCAAACCACGCTGCGGAACACCAAGGATATTGGTTCGCCACGGGGACCAATCGGTGCTTCACCGCATTCTGATGGGTGTAGTTGAGCCGTGCAAAATAGGATTTTGGATAGGTCAAACGCGTTTCCCGGTAATTGAACCAAACCCTCCGCGCTGGTGTGCGATCGAGGCCGTTGACCCAACCGGACGTTCTCACATGCAGAGTTTTCAACATTTCGGCCAAACTCTCGGCTGTGGATTTGTCCGATGGAGAATGCGCCACGAAATGGTAATGATTGGAAAACACAGCCCACGCTTCAAGTTGCCACCCGTAGTCCCGTGCCACAGTGAGCAGGCCGCGATGCAGAACGTGGAGACGCTGCGCACTTCGGAAACGATGGGCTTTCAGATAGGTGCCGGCTGTGACGAAGTACGTGCCGCCTGTCGCGAGTCGATGGGTTGGAGCATGTGGCCACGGAGTCCTTGCCTCGGGCATGAGGCAAGTCTAGTGACAGGCGTCGGTACGATGCAATGGTGTTTTTGGATTTGTTGAACATGGGAAAGCGGCAGAGGACTGCCGCAGTCCAAGACGCTTCGCGATTTTCAGGGCGCGCCGGATTGATGCGCCAGCTCTTGGAGTGCGCCAGTCCCCTGGCGCTTTTTCCCTGGAAACGCAGAATCGTCCCCTCGGAACGGGAGGTTTGGAATCCCTCGAGCTCCCGAAGAAAAGCGGCAGAGGACTGCCGCACTCCATGACGCTTCGCGAATGACAAGGCGCGCCGGATTGACGCGCCAGCTCTTGGAGTGCGCCAGTCCCCTGGCGCTTTTTCCCTGGAAACGCAGAATCGTCCCCTCGGAACGGGAGGTTTGGAATCCCGCGAGCTCCGAAAGAAAAGCGGCAGAGGACTGCCGCACTCCATGACGCTTCGCGATTTTCAAGGCGCGCCGGATTGACGCGCCAGCTCTTGGAGTGCGCCAGTCCTCTGGCGCTTTCTCCCGCGGAACAACGATTACCCCCTCATTCTTGCGGCGGACTTTTCTCGCCCGCACCCGACATATTCATCAGCCGCGCCAGTGTTTCAGCCAAGGGATCAAGCGCGGACAAGTCGGGCAGTGTAACTGTCAGTTTGATTTTACCGTTTTCGTCTCGATCCACACATTTCTCGAACTGCTGCTTGAGAACGGCCGCCGCCTGACGGGACACCTCGGTTTCGGCTTCGGCCGGCATCAATTCTTTCAGGAAAGCGAACGCCGAGCTGAGCATTTGCCCTCCCAAGGAGGCCATCCTTTCCTTGCGTTCTGCGACCCCGGCGTCGGCACGCGTCTCGGCCGCCATCTTCATGCTTTCATCCACCGGCGCGTCGGGCATGGCGCCAAGCAGGACTTCCATGCGGCGTTTCAATTCTTCGATGCCGCTTGCGAGATCGACAGAGGTGGCCTCGGAATTCGGATCCAGCACCGCGAGCGCGAGCTCATGTTTTGCGGACAGGGTGGTCAGAAGGTTTTCCTCGAGCGTGCCTTCGGTGACCAGAATGTAGACCTGCACCGGTCGCTTTTGGCCCATTCGATGAGCACGCGAGATCCTCTGTTCAAGAATGGCCGGGTTCCAGGGCAAATCAATGTTGATCACCGTGTTCGCCGCCTGAAGGTTGAGTCCCGTCGAACCGGCGTTGGTCGTGATGAACAGTTTGCAGTCCGGGTCCGTCTGGAAACGGTGCACCAGCCTTTGACGTTCCTTCTGAGGAACAGAACCGTCCAACCGAACGAAGGGAAGCTTCAGGCGCTCGAGGATTTCCCCGATCATATCAAGCATGGTGGTCCACTCCGAGAAGAGCACAATCTTTCGATCCGTCTCCTGAGCCAGATCTCCCAGCAGTTCCTCAAGTTTTTCGAGTTTGCTGGAAAATCCAGGGAACTGTTTGTCCACCAGAGCCGTGCTGTCCGCGGCCATGCGGCACATGAGAAGCGCCTTCTGCAATCGCAGAAGGTCCATTTCGCTGATGAACCGCTTTTTGAGAATGGTCGAAACAACCCGTTTATGGCCGGCGTGCAATTCGAGCTGCTCGTCGGTCGGCGGAATGCGGATGACCTCCGACGATCTGGGCGGAAGTTCGCGCATCACCATCGCACGGGTCCGGCGCAGCAGCACCGGCTTGAGCCGTTCCCGGAGCACATCGAGATTCTTGTAGCCAAGCACCTTTCCCTTTTCATCAACGGTCCGGTGCTGATTGAAGAATTGAAAAGCCGGGCCGAGCCAGCGGTTGTCAATGAACTCAACCACCGAGAACAGTTCCTCGAGCCGGTTTTCAAGCGGAGTACCGGACAGGACCAGGGCAAACTCGGATCGCAGCGCCTTGATGATCCGGCTCGTCCTGGCTTCCCAGTTTTTGATGCGCTGCGCCTCGTCGAGAATGATCAGATCCCAGGAAACATTCTCGATGGCGTTGATGTCACGCAGCACCTGCTCATAATTGCAGACAATGAAAAACGAGTCGCAGGCATACTGGGCATGACGATCCCTGGCGCTGCCCATGATCAACTGACAGGTTCGGTCCGAAAAACGGCGAATCTCAATCAGCCACTGGGATTTCAAAGAGGCGGGACAAACGATGAGAACCTTTCGGATCCCAACTTCACGCGCGAACAACTCTGCCGTGCCGATTCCCTGAATGGTTTTGCCCAAGCCCATGTCATCCGCCAGAACCGCCCGGCCGGCTCCGACCGCAAAGGCGATGCCGTCGATCTGATACGGCAGCAACTCTGTCTTCAAGAGGGTTTTTCGCAGCGGATGATCTTTTGGATTGCTTCGGATCTGTTCGATCCGCGACTGGATTTTCTGACGAAACAGAGCCCGTTGAATAAACTCTTCCGCATCGGGAAAGATACGAACCGGGGTACCGGCGGCCTCGATTTTTTGAATCTTCCGGATCAGGTTCTGAATGTTCGTGATCGGCCCCCGCGCCAGCGGCCTGACAAGCTGAGCGACCTCCGGGGAGAGGGAATCGGGAACCAGCAATCTCAGTTCCATTTCCGCATCGTAGCGCAGGTGAAGCGCCAGTTCCTTTTGCACATACGGTTGTTTGATCACCCGGGCCGGGAAACGCTGCCGCACTTTGTTCAAGGCATGCATGATGTGCTTGCAGGTGCCCAGGGTATTCCTCCGGAAATCCGGACAGGAACAATACGAATCCCCCCGCTCCACCCCCCTCAAACCAAGCTGATAGGTCTTTCCTGAAGCGGCGCTGGTGATCGTGTAATCTGTCCACGGCACCTCCGGTTCGACCGAGCGCAGGACCATCTTCTCGGTTTTGGCCCGATCCTGGCGGTCCTGAATCGCCTGCCGGAACAACGCTTCCTGGTCGAGGCTCTCCACCGGGACCCTTTCGACAGGCGCCGCCGCCAGCCCCAAAGCCATCTTGTCCTCAAGCACCAGCGAAAGCGCCGCTCCAAAATGAACGCACGTTTGTTCCCCGCAGGTACAGGTCCATCCCAACGCGAACCGTGTTTTTGGAGAGACCGAGATTGTGACGATGCCATCCGGAAGTTTCAGCGAGAAATAATCATCCTGAAACACAACCTGCTCGTCGATGTCGATTTCGTACGCGCCACCGGCGATGATGAGCTTTTCGCCGTGCACGCCGCAGAGTTTTTTGGCATCGGTTATGGTGAGACGGGACAAGCGATCCTTTAGGCTGAGCTTCGAGGAGCTCTTCGTTATTTTTCCGATCATCGGTCGAGTATAGACTCACCGGCACGCCCCGCAAGTCCAGGCATCGCAACGATAATCTCGCCGTCTTGGAAGACGCCGGAACGTGCGCTATCGGTTGATGTGTTCATGCCACTTTTGTATGATCAGGGCTCCCGATGCTCCGTTGCAAACTCCTCCGCTTTGGCCAATTCTCGAACTTTGAGTCCTTGAGACTCCCGCAACTCTCTATGTGCTCAATCTCGAAGACTGCTTCACCTCCGCCATACCGTCGGATACGACAGTCCGAGTCATTCAAGATCAGCGGTGCCAGGCAGATCGTCGACGGAGACAATATTTCCTACGAGGTGGTTTCGAAGAGCCCGGATATGGGCATGCAGATCACGGTGCGCGACGACGGCACCATTTTGGGGTATTCCGCCAAGGTCCGAACGCCGGAGCCAAAGGGCGAATAGGGGATTCTTTATGGCGCGCCCGAGTCCGGGCTTTGCCCGGTCAGCGCATCGCCCGGCGTCCACAGTGGATATGCCGCGCCAGCAGAAACGGGGCGGAGAACCTTGAACGCACGGTCCACATTCAGAGCGATTCGAGCAGCTGCGGAATTTGGGTATTTTGTCGATCCGCTGCAACAAATTACGGATTCCTGCTTTCGAGCAATTCGTAAATCTTGATCGGGCTATCTTTGGCCACACTTCCAATCGGGATTCGAAATATCGCCTCCCGCTTTGTCCGCTCAAACGCTTGTTGGCAATATCTCTCGGGGTTTGCAGAACTTCCAAAGCGGCGTCGCCACTTCGTTCTGCCGCCGCACTCCACGGGGCGTCGGGTTTGCCCAACAAGCGAACACTCATCCGGGATTTTGTATCCTCGAACGTGCCTTCGGTGACCAGAATGTAAACCTGGACCGGTCGCTCTTGGCCCATGCCATGGTTTGCTGAGAATCGTCGAAACAATTCGCATTCCCTGAAGTCTTAAAAACCATCGCTTTCCGAAGGGATTTCATGTTGAACTACGCCACAAATGAAGAGCCGTATCCTATTCTCCGCCTTTTTGATTTGGTGCATCCCTTCGCTGGTTTATTCGGCCGAATGGATGGTGACCCCGCCTCCGTCTGATTTAAATCTCCCGTCTTTCTACCAGAAGTATGTGAGTGCGGGAGGATACCCCGTGATCAGTTCCGCCAGGGTGGATGATTACGCCCTGAAAGAGGCTGCCTATCTCATCCAAATGATGCTGGCGAAACGTCCCGATGTGAAGGAAGCCATGATCCAGAGCGGTTCCCGCATGATCGTGATCGCCCATCAGGAGTTCACCACGGACATCCCGGAACACTCCGGTTTACGGCCCAAGGATTTTTGGGACGCACGCGCACGCGGTCTGGGTGGATCACGCGAGGATCCCGTTTGTTCGTGTGGCGAAGAGAATCTGCTGGCTTTTGAAGGGGACCCCTACTCGAGTGAAAACATTCTGATCCATGAATTTGCCCACAACATTCACTACCGGGGCCTGGATCGAATCGATGCAACCTTCGATGATCGTCTCAAGAATACCTACGACAGGGCGATGAAGTCCGGATTGTGGAAGGGCAAATATGCGTCCGTCAATCATGCCGAATATTTTGCCGAAGGCGTGCAGTCATGGTTTGATAACAACCGTCAACCCGATCACGATCATAATTTTGTCGATACGCGTGTGGAGTTGAAGGCGTATGATCCCGAATTGGCGGCGCTTTGCGAGGAGGTCTTCGGAGACACGGAATTGGTTTACACCAAGCCGGGCGAGCGTCTGCGGGACCATCTCGAAGGATACGATCCATCGAAAGCCCCCAGGTTTGTCTGGCCCGAACATCTCCTGGAAGCACAAAAAGCCATCCGGGAGAAAGCCCGGTCGCGCGGCAAGGATCAGTAGCGGAGAGTTCTCACGCGGGGTGACCTTTCTCGGCGGGATGTATTGCCGATGTGCGACTGCTTATTTTCAATTCGCTGGCAGATGCAATCCCCGAGACCGGACGGTCCTCCCGAACGCGCCCGCTCTCCAGTCCTTACGCCATCAGAAGCATCGACGCGATCGGCGCGCGAACCTCACGGGGTCCCCACGGCAGCGAGATTTCCAGCAGGCACAAATCCGCAAGCGAAGCCAGACGCAATCCACTTTCCGTGAACTCTCCCGGAAATCGATCCCTGACCTGTTGGAGTTTCTCAATCGCCTGCTGATCAACTCCAGCCTTCGAATCAACCATCCCGAGCGGAACGTTCGATCCCCTGCCAGCGCGCCTCGAAAATCGCGAAGCGTCTTGGAGTGCGGCAGTCCTCTGCCGCTTTTCCTTCCCGAGTTCGCGGGATTCCAAACCTCCCGTTCCAAGGGCACGATTCTGCGTTTCCAGGGAAAAAGCGCCAGGGGACTGGCGCACTCCAAGAGCTGGCGCGTCAATCCGGCGCGCCTTGTCATTCGCGAAGCGTCATGGAGTGCGGCAGTCCTCTGCCGCTTTCCATCCGGAGCTCGCGCAATTCCAAACCTCCCGTTCCAAGGGCACGATTCTGCGTTTCCAGGGAAAAGGCGCCAGAGGGCTGGCGCACTCCAAGAGCTGGCGCGTCAATCCGGCGCGCCTTGTCATTCGCGAAGC
>JAIPJX010000189.1 GCA_021733945.1 Verrucomicrobiota bacterium
AAGATGAACATCCTGGTGCAATCGGGCACGGCGATGTTGGCGCAGGCCAACGTGCTGCCGCAGTCGGCCCTCCGACTGCTCGGCTAGAGCCTCGGTAGACTCACAAAAAGGCGGCACCGGTTTCGGTGCCGCCTTTTTCGTTTCCATGGACTGACCGCCGCTTCAACTCGGAACTCCCCGGCAGCTCCCGCACCTCCCGCACGCCCGATACTCAACCGTCCATCGGCAGGATCGAAAAATTCTCGATCGAAATCACCTTGCTCCACCCTTCTGCAGAAAAATCATCCACGCTCTCCAGATAAGACTGAAGACCGAACAAACATACCTGTTGAGCCGCCTTTTCCGGGCTTTCATTCTTCTGGCCAATGAAATACTCCAACCATCGCAGATAATCGGGATTGCCCTCGGTGGCGACAAAATGGAACACTCCCTGTCCGCTGGTGATCTTCAGCGAATCCCGCGCCGGGTTCCTTTCGAAAATTCGGTAGGTCTCTGAGCGGGCGACCAGCTGATCGCCGAACTGAATCGACGGATAGCCTTGATGCAGTGAAGCTTGGATCAATTCGAGTACCAACTGCGCCGGACTCCACCGGGCATTCTCCACATTCCGCTTGAGACGATTCATGATCCGCGGAGTCAGTGGAATGATCAAAGCCGGTTCTTTGGGAAGTTTCGGCTTGGCCGGCGGCTCGGGAGGCGGTGGCGGCGGCACCGGGATGGGAGCCGGAGGCGGCGGAGGGGCAACTTCAGCGAACGGGATATCCGCTTCGACGGACTCTCCCTCCTCAACAGGAGGCTCCTCAAGCTCAGGGGGAGGTCCGATGGCCTCAGGCGAAGGCTCAAATTCCTCGACCGGTGGCTCCACAAGTTCGGGGACAAAGTCTGATACCTTCCCGGACGTCTCCGAGGAAGACTCAAGCTCAGGATCATCCGCCCCGAAAGGAACCCCGGATTCGGATTCATCGGCGATCTCCTGATCTGGAACCGGCTCAGCCGCAGGCGGTTCAACAACCTTCGGAGGCGGCGGGGGTGCCGGCCGCCGATGGTCGGGAGCCGGAAGGTTCTGCATTCGGGCCAATGCCTTGACCTTCTCCTCGGCAAGCACGGCTTCGCGCAAGCCTCTCAGCTCCTTGAGCGAGCTTGAGCCCTTGCTGCTCATTTGAGAATTTCCAAGGCTAACGAAAAGATCTTCTCACGGTTTTTTCCCAACACGGCCGTGAAACCCTCAATTTGAACGTTTTCATATGCGGATGCCAACGAAAGCGAGTTTTTCAGAACGGGCAATCCCAAATCCTGAGCCATTTCCAGCTCATCCTGCCTGCCCACGAGCGTACGGGGGCGCACCTTGTTAAAAAGAATCATGCCTTTGGCTTCGGTCCGCATGTATTTTTTCACCATCTCGATCATGGGAATCGAAGCCTGGGTACTAAAAAGACTTTTCTCCGAGACCACGACCAGCCGGTCGCTCGACTGAATGATGGTACGAAAAAAGCCTTCGTGCTCCTCCTGATTGAGATCGATGCGCCCCGGCGTGTCGCAGATGATCACTTCGGCCGTGGGACACTCGTGGATCATGGGCAACTTGCCGATCTTGTTGGTCCACATCGTCAGCGAGCCTTGACTGTCTGTGTCTTCAAAGGCAACTTGATATCCGGCGGCGCTGAGCGCCGCGCCAATGAGAACGCTTGAGGTGGATTTTCCGACGCCACCCTTCTGATTTAGGAAGGTAATTTTCAGGGGCATAACAACGCTTGATCAGATAACAAAATTTTGCTCAATAAGCCAAGATAAACTTGTAGAGCCAGCAGGAACCGAGAGACGTCAGGATGGAGCATTGAAACCCGCCCTCCCTTATCGAAAAATAACTTCGAGGCCAAGTTGGCATCTCCAAGCGCGAATCTTGCTATGAATCTCGACTTCCTCTGCATGGGCGTAGGTCTTGCCGTCGGTTTCGGCGCGGGCTGGCTCTCCTACCGCGGTCGCCACTCCGCCCGGGAGCATATTCTGGAGGAGGCACTGCATGAGGCACGGACCGAAGGAGACCAGGAGTTGAACCGGTTGCGAATCGCACTGGCCAAGGCATCCGAACGCAGCCATTTGCTCGAGGAAAACCTCCAGGAACTCCAGACGGACCTGGATCAGGAGCGCCAGTTCAATGTGTCGCTGCACACGGAACTTTCCAGAGAACGCACCAGTCAGAGCCACCTGGAACAAAAGCTTGAGCAGCAAAAGTCCGACTTGGTCAGCCTGCAACACAGGCTGAGCGAGGAGATTAAAGTACTTGTACAACAAGTGCTTGAGGAAAAATCGCAGACTCTCAACGACGCAAACACGTCGAGCTTAAACTCGTTGCTCCAGCCGATCTCGGAGAAACTCCAGGCTTTCAAACAGAAGGTGGAGGAACAGCACTCGCGCGAAACTCACGAGCTGATCGTCCTGCACAACAAGTTGTCGAATATCGAATCCAAACAGCTCACCCAAATCAACGGAGCAGCATCCGCCGCCCGGGCCGCGGCCGCAGCCGCAGAGCAGGACGAGCCGATGATGGTTCCCATCGAAGGCGGTTTCGTCGAGCTGACTCCGGAACTTCTGAAGTCATCCATGTTCACCACCGACCTGCCAACCCAGTCCTCAGGATACGACGCAGCCAAAGCGGAGGAGCCGGAAGATTTTCAATCGTTCTCCACCAAACAGCAGGTCGAAATCGACAACTTCTTCAAACGAACCCTCGGACGAGCTCAGAAAAAAAAGGTCGCCACCTAAAAAAAACAAGCGGACGGAAATCCCGCATCCCAAGTAGGACGCAGATTTAACGCTTGATTTTCCAATGCTTTAGAGTGTATCCACTTCCAAAGCGTCCAATCCTATCAGCTCCCCTGCCTATGAAAAGCGAACGTCCAGCCACGCACCAAAAAGCTCTCCAAGTCAATTTGGACCACGGAAAATACGGCGTTTTTGCCGAAATCGGGGCAGGCCAGGAGGTCGCCCGCTGGTTCTTCAGAGTCGGTGGCGCCGCAGGCACCATCGCCAAGACCATGTCGGCCTACGACATGACCATCAGCGATGCGATCTATGGCCCCAGCAAGCGTTACGTCAGCCGGGAACGCCTGCAGAAAATGCTCGATCACGAATACGGGCTGCTCTCCGAACGACTCCAGGAGAAGCGCGGGAGCAATACCCGGTTCTTCGTCTTTGCGGATACCGTCACCGCAGGCAGTTTTACCCGTCCCGGGGAAGGGCAAGGTTGGATGGGGATCCGGCTTCAAACCCAGCCGGGCGCTGCGCCATCAGAAATCATCATCCACGTGCGCATGCTTGACCGGGAGAACCTGCAACAGCAGGAAACCCTGGGAATCATGGGCGTCAACCTGGTTTACGGGGCGCACTTCCTGCACAGTCAACCTGAGGAATTTATAGCATCGTTGATGGACGGACTGACACCCGAACGGGTCGATGTGGACATGATCAAGTTTTCCGGTCCGGATTTTGAGAAACTGGACAACCGGCTCATGAGTCTGCAGCTGGTGCAGAAGGGACTCACCAACGCGGCGATGTTCAATGCCGACGGCGAGGTCGTGCAGGCGGCTGAAGTTCTGTACAAGAAGGCTATTCTGGTCGAACGGGGCAGTTTCCGCCCGGTAACCAAGACAACCTTGGACATGTTGCAGTGCGCGCTCTCGCAATTGGTGCAGGAGCCTCAAGTGCAGGGGGAGGAAGTCGTTGTGCTTCTTGAAATGACCCTCAAGAACCTCACCGATGGGGGAGTGATCGACCATCAGGACTTTCTGGAACGAGTCGACATGCTCAGCTCCCTGGGCAAGACCGTGCTGATCTCCAACTATTTCGAATACCATCGGTTGGCAGCCTATTTTTTCCGCTATACCAAGCAACTCATCGGTGTGACCATGGGGGTGCCGACCTTGAAGGCATTGTTCGAGGAAAAATACTACGCCGACCTCGACGGAGGGATTCTGGAGGCGTTTGGACGACTTTTCCGGAATGGACTTCGCCTGTATGTCTACCCGTTTCAGGATCCTACCTCCGGCAGTATTCTCACGGCCGGCAATCTGCGGGTCGAATCCCACCTGCGCCACCTGTATGCCTACCTGCTGGAAAACCAATTCATCCTGGGACTGAGAGATTACAACGAGGCTTACCTTCCGATTTTCTCGCGGGATGCCCTGCAAAAAATCAAGGATGGAGACCCAAAATGGGAGGATATGGTGCCGGCGAAAGTCGCCAAAGTGATCAAAGAACGCAAGCTGATGGGTTTAAAAGCGTCCTAAGCCTGGATCCCGACAGACCGAACAACGGGTCTTTTACGGGAAACGCCTTGGCATCAAGCCTGCTAAACACAGAACAATCGTTGCGTACCGGGGAAAAAATCCCACCCTGGAGCAACTCTTGTATCGCCAGTAGGAAATTATTGCCACCACCGGAAGATCTGATTATCGTCAACGGACGGATGCTCGGCAAGCATCCCATGAAAATGAATGGATCCGGTGCGGAGACTTGCTTTATGAAATCTCTCAACTCGCAAATGCTCAGACCAACCCAGTGGGTGGGCAGGAATGGCACCCTCTGCCTGTCCTTGATCCTTTCCGGACTCTTTTGCGGATCGCTCGCCCAGTCGGGCAAGCAACCCAAGAAGGCCGAACCGAAATCAACCGTCACGCGGGGCTACCTGAGCAACCCACAGGCACCCGGACTGCGATTTGCGCCGCCACCCAAACCGCCGGTTGCCTACCTGCCGCCTCTGCCGATCTCGCAGGATCCCGAGCCGATCTTCAGTCCGGAGTTCGCTCAGGCCGGCTCGGAATTACCGGTTCCACCTGAGCCGGAGAAAACTGAAACCAAGCGGGTTCCTCCCACCCCCTTCGCTTTAACGGACGTGGCAAGCCTCCTGAAGGACGCCAAAGCAACCAAGATTCCCGCGGACGGCGATAGCCTCGGGATTGTGAGTCCACAGATGTTGGTACGCTTTTTTGAGAACGGGAAAACAAAGACAATTGAGATCCCGATACCCAACCCGATTGAAGGGCCAATCAACTTCCGGGTTCCCGTCAATGAGCGCAAACGGACCAGCTCGGCGCGGTATGAAGTGAAATAAGCACCCGGCGAGGGCTTCAAGATCATGATGACAAAACGCCACGTTACTCTGGCTCGGCTCTGCGCCCCGGCAGCCCTCCTGCTCCTGATCACGCTGGCTTTCAATACCTTTGGGGCGGAGCACCACAGCGACAAACCAGCCCAAGAACCAGTGCCGGGTTCCCTCACGATCGGTAAAGGCACCAGCGGAAATGTCCTGCCAAAGGCTTTGCCCGACCCGACTGATGGTGAATATTCAGAAGCCGCTTCGAAACTCGGGAAAATCCGGGAACTCAGGGGCACCACCAACCAATGGGAGGAAGTCGCGCGCCTGCTTCAGGAGGTGCGGAATTCAAAGGTCGGGGAAAAGATGCAGATGGATGTCAAACGCCTGGCATCCCTCGAACTGGCTGGATATGCCGAGAGCAACGGTCAACCCACCCTCGCGATTCAGTATTTGGCAGAATACATCGAACGTTATCCGGACGACGAAATCATTCCCGAAATCCTGCTCAGACAGGCCTACCTGTTTCGAACGATTGGAGCCTATGACATGGCCATTTCCAAACTGTACCTGGTCATGAACGCGTCCCTCAACATCAAGACGGAAAATCTCAATTATTTCAAACGAGTCTCCCTGACCGCGCAAACCGAGATCGCCGAAACCTATTTTCTCAATAAGCGCTACAAGGATGCTGCTCAGATGTACGCGCGCCTTCTGAACGAACCGGACGAGGAACTGAACATCGTCGTGGTGCGCGCGAAACTGATTCGTTCTCTGGCACGGGACGCCGATGACACGGCCGTCGTGAGAGAAGCCAGACAATTTCTCAAGGACCACGCCACGTCCGAGTACCAGGCTGAAGTACGCTATTTGCTGGCCCTGTCCCACAAACAACTGGGAGAAAAACAGGAAGCCCTGCGCGAACTGCTCCTGCTTCTGGAGGCGGTCGAGGTAGCCCCCCCGGAAGTCGCCGGTCGCTGGAAAACATGGAAGATGGCGGCCGGCAACGAAATCGGCAACCAACTGTTCTTGGAAGGTGATTTCATCCACGCAGTCCAGGTCTACAAGGGATTGCTCAACCTGGAGGAAGCCGCCGAATGGAGGCTCCCGCTGGAGTATCAGATCGGCCTCTGTTTCGAGAAGCTCGAACAACCTTTGGAAGCGATCCAGGCCTATTCATCGATTGTTGAGCATGGGAAATCCGATGCCGAGACGCTGCCTTACAACCTCCGAATGGTGATTTCGATGGCCCAGTTTCGCCATGCCATCATCTCCTGGGCCCAGTCCATGGAAGAGACCAACCGGGCAATTCCGTCGACCGGGCAGAGAGCCTCCAAATAGTCGTTCCGCCCTGCCACTCATGAGCCGGTTAGAGATGTCCGAGCCACTCGAATCGTTTGTCGACGAGTTGAAACAGTATTTCGAGGTATGCGACGAGATCAACAAGGTGGTCCGTCGTGAAAACCAGGCGCTGCGATCGGCGGATCCCAAGACGGTTTATGAATTCCAGGAATCGCGCAAAGAGCTTCTGGAACGGCTCACGGGGGCCCAGATGCGCCTGGGTGTTCTCAAGACTTCCTGGTTGAGGGTTCCGGCCAGCACCCGTGCCCAACGGCCCGACATCGGGACCCTGATCCGGCAGACCCTGGATCTGATCATGAAGACCATTGTTCTGGACCGTGAAAACGAACAATTGCTCCTGAGACACCGGATGGTTCCAACCAAACACATTCCGCCCGCGGGTCGGCAAAACCCGCATATCGTGGCCAAGATGTATAAAGACAGCCGCAACTCCTGACGAAACCGCGTCCCCCATGTCGATCGAGAAAGTCATACTGGTTGAAGACGAAGAGTTTCTGAGGAAGAACCTGGCGCATTACCTCCGCGGTCGCAGGATCGATGTCGCGGCGGTTGAGACGATCGAGGAAGCTCAAAGTTATCTCGCCCGAGACAATTTCGATCTCATGTTTCTGGACCTGCGCCTTCCCGATGGCGACGGGACCGAATTTCTCAAGGAGCTCAATCTGCGCCCAAGCAAGCCGCTGATCGTGATCATGACCGGCTTCGGCTCTGTCGAATCGGCGGTGGACTGCATGCGGTGCGGCGCTTTCGACTACCTGATCAAGCCCTTTTCCAATGATCAGATCGAGGTGGCCCTGAAAAAGGCGGAGAAGTTCACCCATATCCTCAAGGTGAACCAGTATTTCAGCCTCAGCGAAGACCAGGAGAGCCAAAACGATCTGATGGGAAAGAGCCGGGCGCTCGATGGACTTCGACAACTCATTCGAAAAATTGCCCAAACCCAGGCCACCGTCCTGATCCAGGGAGAAAGCGGCACCGGAAAAGAGCTCGTCGCCCGGGCGTTGCACCGCCTGAGCCCCCGCTCAAGCGCCCCGTTCATCAAGGTGAACTGTGCCGCGCTTCCGGAGAACTTGGTTGAAAGCGAGCTGTTTGGGCACGAAAAAGGGGCGTTTACCGGTGCCCTCAACAAACGGGAAGGCAGGTTCGAACTGGCCCACGGCGGCACGATCCTGCTCGACGAAATCAGCGAAATCTCTCTGGCCATGCAGGCCAAGCTCCTGCGAGTCCTCCAGGAACGGGAATTTGAGCGCGTCGGCGGCACCCGCACCATCAAGATTGATGTGCGCGTCATTGCCACAACCAACCGCAAACTGGAAGAGAGCGTCGAACGTAACGAGTTTCGGCAGGATCTTTTTTTCCGCCTCAATGTGGTCCCCATCCACGTAGCCCCCCTGCGCGAGCGGGTCGATGACATCTTGTTCCTTGCTGAGATCTTCGCCCAACGCTTCGTCCGCAAGCACGGGGTTGCCATTCGGGGAATTGCTCCCGAGGCCCAGGACATCCTGGTTTCCCACAATTGGCCCGGCAACGTGCGGGAACTGCAAAACGTGATCGAACGGGCCGTGATTCTGTGCGAACCGGATAAATTCATCGATCCAGAGACCCTGAATCTCGAAGTGCGTGCCAACAAGGCAATCGCCGCAAAATTCGAAGCCATCGAGAATTCGGGGCACCTCAACGGCGAGCAGGATCCCTTTAAAACGCTCTACGACGTCGAGAAAATGCATATCATCCGAGCCTTGGAACTTTGCAGCCAGAACCGAACCCAGGCCGCGAAGATGCTGGACATCAACATCCGAACCCTGCGAAACAAACTCAACGAATACAAGGCGCAGGTCGAATCCCCATCGGCTGGGGACGACGATGATGAGGACGGTGAAAGCTAACGGAGGGTTCCCCGTCGTCCCTGAGACCCCTCCGCCTCCGGATGACCGGATCCCACGGTCGCAAACCGGATTTGGCGCGTTATTTGCTGCGTAGCTTCTGTTTGCTGAAACAGTGGTTTCAGCCCCAAAAATATGGCAGATCTTTCTCTATCAGGCCTCGCATCGGGCTTCGACTGGAAGTCGGTCGTGGACAAGCTCACCGACATTGAGCGTGCTCCACAGCGACGGCTTCGCGGAGAGCAGTCTGAGATCATCCGAAAACGGGACTCGATTTCGAGAGTCGTCACGGAGCTGGAAACCCTCAAGACCAAGGCAGCGGCACTTTCGGAAGTCACCCTTTTCTCCGGAGCAGGCTCCGCCTCAAGCTCCAACGAGGCCTACGCCACCGCCTCTGCCTCGTCGTCCACTCCCAACGGGATTTACAAATTCAATTTCACCCAGTTGGCCACGGCCGCTGTCCGCCAGGGGGCGACTGACACCGGAGGTGCCGTGAACACTGCGTCAGCTCTGACCGGGGCCGGGGGGGCCGGGTTCGGGGTCTCCGTCACAGCCGGCTATTTCACCGTCAACGGCAAACAGATCACGATCGACGATAATACCACTCTGGGCACGGACGGATCCGTCGATCCGGATACGATCATTTACAAAATCAACAATTCGGGTGCCGGTGTCACCGCCACCTACGATGCCGGGACGGACAAGATTACACTCTCGAGCGGCAGCAACATCACCCTGGGAAGCGCCGGCGACACCAGCAACTTCCTGCAGGCCGCCCGATTAAAAAACAATCAGGCAGGCAGCAACAGCATCGTCAGCACGACAGGAATCGGCGGAGTGAACCTCGGTGCCGCACTGACTTCCGTGAATTTTACCACTCCCCTGAGTCCGAGCTCAGGAGTGTTCAGCATCAACGGCGTGAGCATCGCCTACACCGCATCGGACAACGTGGCGGACGTGCTGGATCGCATCAACAATGCGAGCGCCGGTGTCACCATGTCCTACGACTCCATCAATGATCAGTTTTCCCTGACCAATAACAGCACCGGGGACATTGGGATTTCACTTGAGGACACCACGGGAAATTTTCTCGCCGCCACCAACCTGCTCTCAGGCACCACCAACGCTGGGAAGAACGCCACTTTTACAATCAACGGAGGTGGACAGCTGGAGAGCCTGAGCAACACGATCACGGAGATTAGTCACGGCATGTCCGGGCTTGTCGTCAATGCCATTGCATTGAACGAGGACGCTGCTTCGACCAATGTCACGATTACCGTGGGCAGCGACAACTCGGGCATCAAGAAGGCAATCAAGGATCTCGTCGACCAATACAACAAGGTTCAGTCCTTTATTGATTCGTTGACGGCCAGTTCCACCGATTCTGAAGGGAAAGTCACCGCAGGGCTGCTGGCAGGCGACACAGACGTCAATCAACTCGCACGAACACTGCGCACCAAGGTGTTCTCCGACACGGGAGTCAACTCAACCATCAAGCGGTTGGAATCGATTGGCTTCGAGACGGATGGGAACACCAACCAGATCACCCTGGCCACGGAAAGCGATTTGGACACCGCTCTTTCGACCAAGAAGAACGATCTGAAGATCTTTTTCACGGACTCGACCAACGGTCTGGCGAACCGGATCGAAGGTTATCTCGAATCGGTGAGCGGCGTCGATGGAACCCTGGTATCGCACCGCGACAACATCTCCGCCGAATCCAGCCGGATCGACGATCAGGTCAAGACCATGGAATTACAGGTCCAAAGCACCAGGCAAAGGCTCATCGACAGCTTTCTCGCCATGGAAGCAGCGCAGGCGAAGGTGAATCAGCAGATGCAATTCCTGGCTCAACGATTTAAATGATCCCTTTTAACTCCGATCAAACCCGCTCACGCGCGCTGACCCGCCTGACACGGCGCACGGCCCTTATCGCCAAATCCTGAATCGAATTAATAGCTTCTATCGCCTTGTTT
>JAIPJX010000190.1 GCA_021733945.1 Verrucomicrobiota bacterium
ACCGACCGTTCTATCTCTCGGCACCTGCCGAGGGAGTGATCGAGGATGTGGCCCCTCCGGGCCATCTGCGCTACTACCGTCTGACCGTGCGTGAACCTTGAAGTGCAACCTTTTGTTGCACCTGCAACAAAAGGTTGCATCGCTTTTCGGTGGGGCGAGTTCGTCGCGGAGAGCTGCGAATCGGTTGAGCGGAAAGATTGGGCGGAAAGATTGGGCTCCGGTCACCCGGGGCATCCGGGTCGGTGAGCATGCCGGGCCCTGCGGAGGCTGGTCTCCATGCGACGGCTGTGTGGTTGGTGAGGGGGGCGTCTCGTTGAGACTCGGAGAGGCGTTTTTGCGGGGGGAATTCGCTGGAAGCGACGGTTTGGAGGATTCTGTCCTGCACCCAAGCGCCGGGGGGGTGGAAAATGAGGTTGCACTCGGCCCGAAAATGGAGAGAATCAGCGGCGATATCCCAGTCAATCCGGACCCCTCCAGGCGGAGGGCATCATCAATACGCCCGTTATGAAGAATTCCAGTGAGTCACAGGAAGAGGCTTTCACGTTGATCGAGTTGTTGGTGGTGATCGCCATCATTGCGATTCTGGCCGGCATGCTGCTGCCCGCCCTATCCAAAGCAAAGGAAAAGGGACAGCGGATATCCTGCCTGAACAACCTGCGTCAGATTGGATTGTTCATGCAGTTTTACACCGATGACAATGAAGACACGTTTCCGGCTCATCGAAACAACGGTCTGACCGGATCCCAGAACATACCGACCAACTGGTGGGGGACTTCCATTCTGACGGACGCTCCGCTGACCAATCTGTTTCATTGTCCATCGCTCAAGACCCGACGTCAGGATTTGGGAGTGTCCTGGGAGTGGGCATTCGATGCGCACAGGGTTGGATACGGTTACAACGCCTTTTTCCTCGGGTTTCATCCGTACACGGAGAGTTCGGTTACGGTGGGTGGAATCAAGGTGGATACCGCCGCCTGGTTCAAACGTTCGGGAGTGCGGAGTCCCTCGGACAATCTGTTGATTGGAGACTCAATGCCCAAGCCGGACGGAGCCTGGAGCAGCAGTCTTTGGTGGCCCACATCCGGGTTTGGGAAATCCGACCAGAAGGAAGGGGTGGACCCGAACCGGCATCAGGGCGGCGGCAACGTGGCGTTTAACGACGGGCACAGCGAATTCAGACAATCCGCCAAAATAAATCCTCCCGAGGATCCGGTCCGAGTGAGCGGTGCCCGAGGGTTGATCAACATGGAGTTCTGGGATCCGAAACAGAGAAACCGGAACTAGGGTGGCAACGAATCCCGAAGGCCGGGCGGATTCTGCATTCGCTCGTTCGCGATCAATCATTCCCCAATGTGGCCGGCCGAAGGCCGATGCCAAGCATTTGTCCCACTCATGAAGAACGAAGAAGCCCGATACCTCCACGCCGACTTGAAACGTTTTGCCGCGGAATTGCTGTGCCAATCGGGGATGAAATCCTCGATCTCCGAAGTGGTTGCCGATGTCCTGGTGGAGGGGGATCTTCTCGGGAAATCGACGCATGGACTGCAGTTGTTGGGTCCGTATTTGAAAAGCATTGCAGCGGGGGAGATGAAACTTTCGGGTACCCCACGAATCCTGAAACAGAAGGCGGGCAATACCACCATGGACGGAGAGTATCTGCCGGGACCTTTTGTGGTGAGGCATGCGGTGGAGCAGGCGTTGGAGAGGATTGGCGAGTTTGGGGTGGTGACCACCGTGATTCGGCGCAGTCATCATATTGCCTGCCTGCAAGCCTATCTGAAACCGGTCACCGATCTCGGGTACATGATGGTGCTGATGAGTTCCGATCCGTCCGCGAAGAGCGTGTCGGCCTATGGCGGGGTCAAACCGGTATGCACGCCCAATCCGTTCGCCGTGGGTATTCCGACCTCGAAGGATCCCATCCTGATTGACGTGAGTGCGTCGACGACGACCAACGGCAGATCCATGCAATTGCATAAACTGGGCGAAACGTTTTCGAGTCCCTGTCTGCTGACATCCGAGGGTGCGCCCACGAATGATCCTGGGGTTCTGTTTGCAGAGCCGCCGGGTACGATCCAGCCGCTTGGCGGAATGGATTTTGGGCACAAAGGCTTTGCCCTGGCCATTCTGGTGGAGACCCTGACGTCTGCTCTCAGCGGGTACGGGCGCGTGGACGCACCCAAACAATGGGGCTCGTCGGTTTACCTGCAACTGATTGATCCCGAGTGTTTTGGCGGGGTCGAGAATTACCGGTCCGAAACCGCTTTCTTCGCGGAGACCTGTCGCGCATCGGGATCCGGGTCGCCCGGGGCTTCGGTCCGAATGCCGGGAGAACAGGGTCTTGAGAGGAGGGCCTCCCAGTTGAAGGATGGAGTCCGACTGTATCCGGCGATCATGCCTTCGCTTGAAAAGTGGGCATCCCAGCTGGGTGTTGAGGTGCCCCGACCGATTGGCAGCTGAACTGCCGATCGTTCCACCTCCGTCGTTTAATCGACAAATACGAATTCGTTGGCCATCAACAGGACCTGAGCCAGTTTCTCCAGGGGCTCGAGTGGTTCCCTGTTTTCTTCGTTGCCTGAGCTGGCTGGGCGGGATTGTTCCCGATTGAGAAACGCGAGCGCAGCGTCGGTTTCATCGGCGTCCGGGTCGCGCTGGTAGGAGATTTTGTAGAGCCGAATCACGCGTTCCCTGTCTGACGCGGACGACTGAAGCTGGGCCAGCCGGGCCAGTCGGCGTGCCTGTTGGATGGCGAACGGACTGTTGATCATGAAGAGCGCCTGCTGCGGAACGGTAGTCGTGAACCTGTGCGGGCTGGTGGTGTCCGGGCTGGCAAAATCGAATGTTCGAAAGAGGTTGGGGAGATTCTGACGTTCGATGAATCCGAACACCGTGCGTCGTGTGGTGAACGGAGCCTCCGTCAGCTCAAGTGCGCGGCCGCCCGAGGTGAGGTCGATCTGCCCGGCGGTGGCGAGGAGTGAATCGCGCTGGGCCTCGAAATCGAGGCGTCGCCGGTTCATGCGCCAAAGCAGGTCGTTGGCCGGATCGATCGCAGCGTTCTCCGGAGTGTTTTCACTGCGCTGTTGATAGACCTGCGAGAGCACGATCAATCGATGGAGGTGTTTGATGGACCATCCGTTTTCCATGAACTGCCACGCCAGGTAATCGAGCAGGTCGGAATGCACGGGTTCATCGCACCGGACTCCGAAATCGCTCGGGGTCCGCACGATACCGACGCCGAAGTAGTGAGCCCAGACCCGGTTGACGAACACGCGGGCGGTCAGCGGGTTGTCCGGGCTGGCTATTGCCTGTGCCAGTTCCAGTCGGCCGCTACCTTTTTCGAACGGTTTTGCACCGTTTCCGGCGAGGATACGAAGGAAACGGCGCGGCACCTCGGCACCCGGCGTGCGGGGATTCCCCCGCAACAGGACATGCTGGGTGCCGGGGTTCGGTTTGTCGATCAGTGCCATGGCCCGGGGGGGGGCACCCGGATGGGTGGCGTCCAGTTCATCGAGCTTGCGTTGAAGTGCCCTGAGCTTCTGGCTGGTGGGCACGTCGAAGAGTCTGCCCAGTTCGTTGTCGGGCACATTTGCCGGGGAATCGGGGGCATACAAAACAAGGCGCAGCGCTTCGAGATCGGGGTTGTCGAATGATGTCAGGGCGTTCGCGCCCCGCTTTGTTGTTTCCCCGGTTGCCGTCATCCAGAGGGAGTCGGTTTTGCTGAGCAGATCGCCGTATCGATCGCAGACTTCCTTCATCGATTTGGGCGGGGACCCGGCGAATGCCAGGGCAACCATGGGATTCAGGCCAGACTTCAGATCGGTTGCCGTGTGGGCCAGCACTTCGGGTGCCTTGGTTTCAAATTGATCGGCGGCCAGATCGGAGAAGGCAAACCAGAGGCCGAAGATCGGGTGGTTCTCCATCTTTCTCCATTCGTCGAGCCGGTTTCGCCAGCGTCGGGCGGTTCCGGGATCCAGTTTGCGTTCGCGAGCCAGGCCTTCGGCTTTTCCCGAATCGGACATCTGCGAGATGTCGTGTGCCGCCAGGAGATAATCGCCCGATCGCCGGCGCACTTCCGTTCGGGATTCCAAATTCTTGGTGGTGCGGAACATTTCCAGTTCCGCGGTTCGTTTTTCTTTCTCGGCGATATAATCCGAATACTGGAATGGGAGGGAATCCCCCCCGAGCAGAGGTTTTTCGGAAGGTTCCGTTGAGTTGGCGAACACTCCGTATAACGAGTAATAATCCTCCGCAGGGATCGGGTCGTATTTGTGGTCGTGGCACCGGGCGCAACTGACCGTCAACCCCATCATCCCCCGGGTCACCACGTCAATCCGGTCATCGATGATGTCGTGTGGGTTGTTGAGGAACCGGCGGCCCAGGGTGAGGTAACCCAGAGCGGCCAGGGGGCGTTTGTCGTCTCCGAGAGGAAGTTGATCGGCGGCGATCTGTTCGAGGATAAACCGGTCGTAGGGGAGGTCCTGGTTGAAAGCGCGAATTACCCAGTCGCGGTAGGTATACGAATAGGCAAAGCGCCGTTCCTCTTCGAACACGTATCCCTTGGTGTCGGCGTAACGGGCGACATCGAGCCAGTAGCGACCCCATCGTTCGCCGTAGCGTGGTGAGGCGAGCAGACGTTCCACCAGTTCTGGAAATGCGCGGTCGGATTCGTCTGAAAGAAAGGCTGCCACGTCCTCGGGCCTGGGGGGTAGGCCGGTGAGGTCGAACGAAATCCTGCGGATGAGCGTGCGTTTGTCAGCGCGTGCGGACGGTTCCATGCCCCGCGCCTCCAGTTTCGCGAAGACGAAGGCGTCCGTTGGCGAACTCACCGAATGAACAACCTGTGGGACGGGGGGGTGTTTGACCGGTTGAAATGCCCAGTGCGTTTCGGGTGTGTGCGCCTGGGGTGAAGAGGCCTGGAGGCAGCAGGGGATCGAGAGGCAGATCCCCAGGAACCGGGCCATCCAATGCGGTTTGAAAAAAAGCGGCATCATGATAAGAGACGAATCGGACGGGTGGCCTGATTCAAATGGGCCTTGTCTGGGAGCCCGCGTTTCTATTTTTTGTTTCGTTTCCAGAGTTTCTTGAGGGTTTGTTTCTCCGGAATATCAGTGGTCTCGAACTTGATGATTCCGAGGAACTGATAATGGTTGTCGTAAGCGGTGCCGACCGTGGGCCCGATGGAGGTGACATGTTTGCGGGATTCCCGTTCATAAGCGACCAGGGCGAATTTCGCGATGGACTTATGGCGTTCTGATTTGTAGAGCGACACTTCGGGGGTCTGCACCACCCCGGCAAATGGAACCGGGAAAGGGAGGGTGGGAACACCCGTCAGGGTGTCGGCCGCATCGATTGAGAAAGCCCCGCTTCTGGCTTCAACCACGACTTCCGCTTCGGCCGCCGTATCGACCAGCAGCACGCCCGAGGAAAGAAACAGGTCCCGGAAGGATCCGATGATATACTCCTTGTCGTAGGCATCAAAGTAGGTCGTGTTCAGAAAGGCCTTCCGCCCGGCAATCATGGACACGTCAATCTGCATCACCGCGTGATCGGCCGCGGTGCTCAGTAGAAGCTGCTCGGTTGCGGTGCGTTTTGGGTCTGAGACACGAAATTTGATGCATCCGGTGCCGACTGTCAGGAATGCCGCGATTGCCGTGAACGTCAGGTGCCTCGAAAGGCCCACGGTCCAGAGCGGGTGAGTCGATCCAAACTTCATTGAAGATCCTTACTGGTCAGCCGGGATTTTGGCGATTTAAAACTGCCTGGGTGCGTGATGCCGGGGGCTTCTGTGATTTGCTTGATTTGGCTGTTTTCAGATGGTTTTGACTGGGCTAGAGTGGGCGCCATGAATCACGCCAAGTATTGGTTCCGGTATTTGTGCAGCTGCCTGGCCGGGCTGATCCTGCTGGACGTGGCCGCGGATGGAGCGGCACCGGAGGAAACCGAGGCCCGTCGGAGTGATCGCGATTGGTGGTCGCTCCAGGTCCTTTCGGACGTCTCCCTTCCCGATCTTCCTGATGCGCCTCCGGCCTGGCGATCCAATCCGATTGATCGGTATGTGATCGCGCGTCTGATTGCCGAGGGCCTGGAGCCGAACCCGCCGGCGGACCGGCGGGCGCTGATCCGGCGGATTGCCTACGACCTGACGGGGTTGCCCCCGACACCGGAGGAAGTGGCGGCGTTTGTTCACGATTCCGACGCCCGGGCGTACGAAAAACTGGTCGATCGATTGCTCTCCTCTCCCCATTACGGCGAGCGCTGGGGTCGTCACTGGCTGGATGTTATTCGGTTCGGCGAGAGCCGTGGATTCGAGCGCAACGAGATCGTGAGGGATGCGTGGCCCTTCCGGGATTACGTCATCGATTCCTTCAATCAGGACAAACCGTTTGATGACTTCATTGTGGAGCATCTGGCGGGGGATGTGATCGGCAGGGATCGCCCGGATGTAGAGATTGGTTCAGCCTTCATGACCATCGGCCCGTATGATGATGTGGGGAACCAGGATGCGGTGGCGGCAGCGAACACCCGGGCAGCGACGGTGGACGACATGGTCACGGCCACGAGCGGAGCTTTCCTGGGGTTGACGATCAATTGCGCCCGGTGCCACGATCACAAGTTCGATCCAATTCCGACCGAGGATTATTACCGGTTGAAGGCTGCGTTTGACGGAGTGTCGCATGGGTCGCGTGTTCTGGCGACACGAGCCGAACGGGAACACCTCGACGCTCTGAAGGGCCCGATGCTGCAGAAACGGGAGGCTCTGGCGAAGGCGAGATCCGCGCTCGAGAAAGAGATTCTCGATCGCAGCGGTGCCGCGGCGTCGATGGACCTTGGGCAGCGGCCTCCCCCCAGTGCGAGCCGCACCGAGGAGCAGTGGGTGCCGGTTGAAGCGCGGTATGTCCGGATGTCGGTGTTGTCTCAATCCGATAATCCGGGTTCGGGGGTGGGAGCGCGAATGGACGAATTCGAGGTTTGGACCGGAGGGGATGCCCCGCGCAACGTTGCTCTGGCCTCCGGAGGTGCCGGCGTTTCAGGAGTCGCCGGAGCCGAAGCGAAGGATTTTGACGGTGCCTACAGTGTTGAGCTCGTCAACGACGGGAAATACGGCGCACGCTGGTTTGTGGGGAACCCGCCGGTCCTGACCGTGACCCTGCCTCGGATCGAAACGATCGAGCGGGCCGTTTTTTCGCATGATCGAATGACGGAATCGAACAGTCCGATTGCCGGCCTGGGGCCGATGGTCACCGAATACGAGATCGAGGTGTCGATGGACGGGGTGTCCTGGATGAAGGTGGCTGATTCGACGGGACGCAGGCCTTACAACGCGGCGCTGGCGCGCAGGCGCGCGCTGCGGACTGCGACCGGCGGGGAGCAGGTGGAGCTGGATCGGTTGGAGATGGAAATTGCGGCGGTGGACGCCGGGATTCGGAAGATGCCGGCTTTGCCGACCGCCTGGATGGGGAATTACCACCAACCGGATGGTCCGACCAGGGTGTTCCATGGAGGAGACCCGATGAAACCCGGTGCGCCGGTCCTTCCGGCGAGTCTGCAGGTCTTTCAGGGCGGTCTGGATTCGTATGAACTGCCTGCCGACGCACCGGAAGGCGAACGGCGCCTGGCTCTGGCGCGCTGGATTGCGAATGATGGGAATGCGCTGACGCTGCGCGTGTTGGTGAACCGGGTGTGGCACTACCACTTTGGTACAGGGATCGTGGATACTCCCAGCGATTTTGGATTCCTGGGAGGGCGCCCCACGCATCCGGAGTTGCTCGACTGGCTTGCACACCGGCTCCTTCAACACGGGTGGCGGCTCAAGGACCTGCACCGCGACATTCTGCTTTCCCAGACCTATCGACAGTCCTCCGGCTTTCGCGCGGAGGCCGCTCAAAAGGATGCCGACTCGCGGTTGCTCTGGCGTTTTCCGAGTCGGCGCTTGAGTGCGGAAGAAGCCCGGGACACTCTGCTTGCCGTGGCTGGAAAGCTGGATAAACGCCAGGGCGGGCCTGGATTCAGGCTTTACGAGTACAAGCAGGACAATGTGGCCACGTATGTGCCCCTGGACCGGCCCGGTCCCGAAACTTACCGCCGCGCGGTGTATCATCACAATGCACGCGCCTCGGTGGTGGATATTCTCTCGGATCTCGATTTGCCCGACAACGCATTTGCCGCGCCGCACCGCGCTTCCACCACCACGCCATTGCAGACCCTGACGTTGCTGAACAACCGGTTTGTCATCGATATGGCCGAAGGTTTGTGTGAACGCGTTTCCGCCAGCGTGCCCGGGTCGCCCGAGGAATCGGTCCGGCGGGCTTATTCCCTGGCATTTCAGCGGGAACCCGAAGACGTCGAGGTGATGGCAGGAGCCACGCTGATCACGACCCACGGTCTGCGCGCCTTTTGCAGGGCTGTGCTCAACGCCAACGAATTGATTTACCTGGAATGACAAATCACGCTCTCGATTTAAACCGCCGCCAATTCCTGTCGCAAATGACGACAGGGTTCACCGGCGTGGCACTTGCGCACCTGCTCGGGGGTGAGACAGCGGGCGCGACGGGCGGGCGGGCACCGCAATACCCGGGCCGGGCAAAACAGGTTCTGCAGATCTTCTGCCCGGGCGCAGCGTCCCATCTTGATCTTTGGGATTACAAACCGGAGTTGGAGAAACGGGACGGGGAGCAACTTCCCGGAGAGGAGGGGTTTTCGAGTTTTCAGGGTGTGAACGGACCGTTGATGCGATCGCCCTGGCCGTTCCGGGCCGCGGGCGCAAGCGGAAAGATGATTTCCTCGATGCTCCCCGGAATGGCGCGGCATGTGGATGACATTGCGTTTCTGCACTCGATGACCTCGCGCACGAACACGCATGGGCCGGGCTGCATCTTCATGAACTCCTGCTTTACGCGGGAGGGGTTTCCCGCTGCAGGCGCGTGGGTGAGTCATGCGCTCGGCAGTCTGAACGACAATCTTCCCGCGTTTGTCGCCATTCAGGATGTGCGGGGTGAACCGCCCAACGGCAAGGCGAACTGGTCGAACGGATTTCTTCCCGCCCAGCACCAGGCGGTGGCGATGGCTGCCCATCAACCGCTGCGCAATCTGGCTCTTCCCGAGGGAGTCGGGTTGGGCGAGGAGCGTGACACGCGGGATTTTTTGGCGTTGATCAACGGGCGGCATGCGGAACGGCACCCGGGTGAGGGAGAACTGAGGGCTCGAATCCAGGCCTACGAATTGGCGGCGCGGATGCAGTTGAGTGCGCCGCGGGTTGCGGATCTGTCCCTCGAACCGGCCTATTGTCAGGAGGCCTATGGCACGAGGGATTCCAACCGCCTGAAAGCCGCCTACGGGCGCAACTGTCTCTTCGCCCGTCGCCTTCTGGAGCAGGGGGTTCGTTATGTCAGCCTTTATTGCGCTTCGCGGGCCTCGTCCGTGGACGGGCTTCTGAACTGGGACGCCCACCGCACGTTGAAGGCTGATTACGAACGGCATTGTCCGGTGTTCGATGGACCGACGGCCGCGCTGTTGGATGATCTGAAGCAGCGCGGCATGTTGGACGATGTCCTGGTGTTATGGACCACCGAGTTCGGGCGCATGCCAACCCGTCAGGCCTCCACGCAGGGACGGGATCATAATCCCGATGCGTTTACATGCTGGATGATGGGGGCGGGGGTGCGGGGCGGGGTGAGTTATGGAAATACCGATGAATTCGGGCGGCGTTCTGTTGAGGATGTCTGCAGCGCCTACGATTTTTATGCCACCGTGATGCATCTCCTGGGGTTGGATCACCAGAAGGTGACTTACTATCACAACGGGGCTGACCGCCGTTTGACCGATGTGCACGGGCATGTGATCCGCGAAGTGCTCAGCTGAGAGAGTGTGGGCCGTGGCGGTTGTTCAAACCCTCATTTTCTCGAAACATGCGGATCGTTTTTCAGGTAGAAACGGAGCGGGAGATCAATCGCTTTTGAAATCCCGATGCGTGGGGTGGTCACGATCGTGGCACGTCTGGAGGCCTGCGAAGCCAACCCTGGGACCTGTCCGATCCAGATGGGTGAATTGGAGTCGCACAGGTCCGTTCCGTCCAGGGAACGGTCGATTCGGAGTGCCTCGCACAATTTGGCGGGGCCGTTTGTCAAATCCCTGTCCTTGGCAACCGGGCGGAAGCCACGCATGATGGTCAGGCCGACCTTGGGGGCGATGGCCCGAATGAGCACTGCCTCGGCGATGCCTTCGGGGCGACAGACCGCGTTGACACAGATGTGGCAGCCGTAGATGAGGTAGACATAGGCGTGACCGGGGGGACCCCACA
>JAIPJX010000191.1 GCA_021733945.1 Verrucomicrobiota bacterium
CCTTCCAAATCCTCTGAAACGAATGCCGGTAGGGCGAAGCGTCCTCGCTGAGCCGCTCAACTCACTTTTGCTCAACCGCTTGTCGGCTCACCGGGACGGATTCGCCCTACCCTCCGAATAGCTTAAACGAATGGCAGTGCGCTTCGCCCCACCGCGGTGGGGAGCGGGGGGGGATCCGGACCCCTTGTTCATTCCTCCGGCATGCAATTCCCATGCGGATTGCCCGGTCGCGCCGGCCCTCCAATCCAAACGTCAATGAGCCAAAGAAAAAGCGCCCGCAATGCGGGCGCCCTGATCAGCTTCGGAAGCTTTAAAATGTGTGAACGTTCCTGGGGAGTTGTTCACGGGCGGGTTCTTGTCCCGCGGATGGAGGTTAATCCACTTTGATCAGTTCCACTTCAAACACCAGGGTGGCGTTGGGAGGAATCACCCCGCCTGCTCCGCGCGGGCCGTATCCAAGCTCGGGTGGGATGACCAGTTTTACCTTGCCGCCCGGATTGATCAGTTGGAGCCCCTCGGTCCAGCCCGGGATGACCCGGTTCAGGGGGAAAGTCGCCGGCATGTTGCGTTTGAAAGAACTGTCGAACTCTGTTCCGTCGATGAGCGTTCCGCGGTAATGAACCGTCACCGTGTCGGTCGGTTTTGGTTTGTCGCCGGAACCTTCCTTGAGGATCTGATACTGCAGTCCACTGACGGTTTGCTGCACGCCTTTTTCCTTGGCGTTGGCAGCCCGGAATTCCTTGCCCGCTTCAAGGTTCTTCAAAGCGGGTGAATTCGATTGGGCCTTGGTCTTCAGTCCGTCGAACATGGCCTGGTCCGGCTTAAACGCCTTGGCCTTGTCTCCCATCCGGAGAATGGTCACTTTCTCGATCTTGTCCCCTTTTTCAATGGCGTTGACCACATCCTGTCCCTCCACCACGTGTCCGAACACGGAATGTTTGTTGTCCAGATGGGGTGTCGGAGTGTGGGTGATGAAGAACTGGCTGCCGTTGCTCCCGGGACCTGCGTTGGCCATGGACAAAATACCGGGACGGTTGTGTCTCAGGCTTGAGTCGAACTCATCAGCGAACTGATACCCGGGCCCCCCCCGGCCGCTGCCTTCGGGGTCGCCCCCTTGAATCATAAAATCTTTGATCACCCGGTGAAACGTCAGGCCGTCGTAGAACGGTTGACCGGCCCGGGTGCTCGGTTTGAGGGTGCCCTCTGCCAGGCCGACAAAATTACAGACGGTCAGGGGGGTCTTCTCAAACTCCAACTGAAGCACGATGCTCCCTTTGGAGGTTTTCATGTCGGCATAGAGTCCGTCTGGCAGATCGGTGGCTGCGGCAAATGCCGATTGGCCCGCGCTCGCGAGCATGCAGGCTGCCACCACGGTGGGGGCGATTCGATTTAGTTTTTTCGACGTTTTCTTTGATTCCATGGGCTGAACCCTAATCAAGTCCGGACCCGAAATCCAGTTCAGTTTGCAGTTCGTGAACCGGATTTTCCGAGCGTCCCGACTCTCTCAGCTCATGCCTTGGTGTGCGGTGGTGGCCCTGGCGTGCATGGCCGGACTTTTCCCTATGGAGAGTCCAGCGGAGGGAACCGGAAAATGGGGGAGGGGGTGTGTTCCCGGGTCATGAGGATCCGGATTTGATCCACTATTTCAGGGTGAGCATCGGCGACATTGGCGGCTTCGGCGATGTCCTGCTCCAGATTGTAAAGTTCCAGTCGGAGGGGATCCCTGTTTTTGGCTTGCAGCATGTTCTGGCGAATGCCTTTCCACGGACCCAGCCATACGGCCTGCTGGCCGCCATACCCTGTGAACTCCCGATAAAGAAAAGGCCGGGCTGGTTGTTGGTGCCCGAGCAGGGTCGGAGCGATGCTGATGCCGTCGATGCCCTGCGGAATCCGGTCGGACGCTCCGATCAGGTCCAGCAGGGTGGGCAGCCAGTCTTCGAAGCCGGTTCTGAACTCGGATATCGTTCCGGGGGCGATCCGTCCCGGCCAGCGCACGATCAAGGGCACGCGAACGCCTCCTTCGTACAGCGATCCCTTGAGACCACGGAGCGGTCGCACGCTTTCAAAAAAATCGTAATCCACCTCGTCCCGGAGGTGCGTGGTGCCATTGTCGGATGTGAATACCACGATGGTGTTTTCTTCAAGGTCCAGTTCCCGGATCAGGTCCAGCAAACGGCCCATGTATCGGTCCATCCGCGTGATCATCGCCGCATACGCGGCTCGGGGGGTGAAATGCGGGGTGTATCCGCCCCGGGCACGTGTGAACGGCGGATCTTCCCATCCCAGGGCAAGATAAGGTTGGAGCTCTTCGTCCGGCACATGGAGCGCCACATGAGGGATGACGGTGGGGTAATAGAGAAAGAAAGGGCGATCCCGGTGCTGTCGGACAAACTCCAGAGCCTGTGCGTGGATGCGGTCCGGGGCGTAGTCCTGTCCCTTGAAGATATCGTAGCTGCGAGGGTCCGTGGGGTCGACGCCCACGGCCAGCGAGGCGTGTCCGGGCACGGGCGGGTGGTTTGCCAGAGGGACTCGTTGGTTGTCGCTCCAGAGGGTTTCGGGGTAGTAGGTGTGGGCGCGGGCCTGGCAGTTGTATCCGAAAAACCGGGCGAAGCCCTGAAGGTTTGGATCGCCTTCCGATCCGGTTGGGCCGAGTCCCCATTTTCCGAAGGCACCGGTTGCATACCCGGTTGCGCGCAGGAGTTCCGCGATGGTCTGTTCGGAGGCCGGAATCGGCTGTTGGCCCTCGGGTTTCATCTCCTTGTTGTCTCGCACAAAAGCGTGGCCGGGATGTTTCCCGGTCATCAGGACGCACCGCGACGGGGCGCATACCGCGTTGCCGGAGTAGTTGCTCGTGAAACGCATTCCCTGCGCCGCCAATCGATCCAGATTGGGGGTTCGAATGCGCTTTTGGCCGTAAACCCCAAGCTCCGAATATCCCAGGTCATCGGCCATGATAAACACGATGTTGGGAGGCTTCGGTGGTTGGGCTGCAAAAGCCGGGCTCAAAGCCGGGAACCCGAAAAGGAACAAGCCCGCAAGAAATCTGGAGAGGTTTTTCATCACTGGTTCCGGAGCATCGCAGACGTATCGTGGATTGCAATCTCCGGTGGCATCTCCCGGGCGGTTCCTGCTCCCCCCCCCGGCACCCCGTTTTTGGCAGCAACCGGTCGCGCTGCCCGGGCTCGGAGGTGGAGCCGGTCGCGCTGCGACTGGCAGGTGCCGCGTCCAGCGGCGCAACAAACCTGCCAATCCATCCACCGCTTTGGGGTCCTCGTGGAACCGTCCGCAGGACGCGGCCGGGGTCGTCGCAGCGCGACAACCGCCACCTGGTCCGGAGCGAGGAAGGGCCCGCAAGGAATTGATCCACGAACTCAGGTTTCCTGGGGTGACAACCGCAAATGTTTCGCCGGGCCGGACGATGCACGCATGCTGAGAATTGCTGTTCCTCTGTCAGGCTCGTTGACAGAGTTGCTGACGCAGTTCAGGATTTCATGATGAAACGGATTCAATGCCCATTCCCGGCTCCTCATGGTTGTTCCGGAGATTTTCGAAGAATTCTGATCGCGCTCACCCTGTTGATCCTGACGATCGGCAGCAGTCCCGCGGGTACCGACAGCTGGCCATCCATCCGGGGGCCCTGGGAGAATGGGCATGCTGCGGCTCCGGGCGACAGCCGTTTGGCCGGACTTCCGCTTGAATGGAGTGAAACCAGGAATGTCCGATGGAAACAGTCCATTCCGCACACCGGCTTGTCCACTCCCGTTGTGATGGGAGATCAGGTGTGGGTGACGACGGCCACCGAGGCAGGGAATGATTTTTTCGTGCTTTGTCTGGATGCCGGGACGGGAGAGGTGCGGTTCAACGAGCGTCTGTTCCACAGCGATGACCCGGAGTCTTTGGGCAACGGACGGGATGTCAACAGCTACGCCACCCCTTCGGCGGTGATTGAACCGGGCAGGGTTTATGTGCATTACGGAAGTTTCGGAACGGCCTGTATCGACACCGCAACCTTCAAGGTGCTCTGGAAGCGGGATGATCTGCCGTGCCGCCATTATCGGGGTGCCTCCTCTTCGCCCGTGTTGTTCGGGGATCTGGTCATCCTGACGTTCGATGGGGCGAACCTTCAGTATCTTGCCGCTCTGGACAAGAAAACCGGACGCACGGTCTGGAAAACCGATCGTTCGGTCAAATGGAACGACGAACATATCGATCAGCCCATGGTCCGGGACGGCGACAGGCGCAAGGCGCATGGCACGCCGGTGATTGTTCAGGCTTCGGGAAAAACCCAGATTCTCAGTGTGGGAGCCAAGGCTGCCTACGGGTACAACCCGAAGACCGGCGACGAGTTGTGGCGGTTCGAGTTTGACGATTTTTCGGCCGCGCCGATGCCGGTGCTCTTTAATGATCGCATGATCATGGTCAGTGGCTTCAGCAAGTCGGAGATGTTTTCGGTGCGGACCGATGGGGCGGGGGATGTGACCGCAACGCATGTCGATTGGTCGACCCGCACGCGGGTGCCCCGGTATGCCTCGCCCATCGTTGTGGGGGATCTGATCTACATCGCTGCGGACGAGAGTTTTGTTTCCTGTCTGGAGGCGGCGACAGGGAAGAGCGTGTGGACCGAACGCATTGGGGGCAAATTCCGGGCGTCTCCGATCTACGCCGATGGACGGCTGTATTTCTGCAATCTGGAGGGGGGCACGACCGTCCTGAAGCCTGGACGAACCTTCGAGGTGCTGGCCACCAATCAGTTGGGAGCGGATGATCCGCCGCGTGAGAACAGCAAGCGCCCTCCCGGTTACATGGCTTCACCGGCTGTTGCTGGAAAGGCGCTCTTCCTGCGAACCCGCGACAGTCTCTACCGGGTTGAATCCGGATCGACCGCAGCACGGTAGTTTCCGGTATGAAGGAGAACGCGTTGATTTTGGGAGTGATTCCGGCACGATACGGGTCAACCCGGTTCCCGGGCAAACCGCTGGTTTTGATCCACGGTAAACCTCTGATTCAACATGTGGTGGAACGATGCCGTCGCGCAGGATCGCTCAGCGACATCGTGGTTGCCACGGACGATGAACGAATCCGGGCGGTTGCATCGGAATTCTGCCGGGTGGAGATGACATCGGAGAATCATCCGAGCGGTTCGGACCGGATTGCGGAGGTTGTCGCGCGGGTGGAATGCGATGCGGTGGTCAATATCCAGGGGGACGAACCGCTGATTGACCCGACGGTGATTGACGCGGTGGCCGATGCGCTGCGGGGGTGTGAAATGTCGACCGCGGCGACGCCAATGCGTCAGATGGCCGATTTTCAGAACCCGAACGTGGTGAAAGTGGTTGTCAACGCATTCGGCCGGGCTTTATACTTCTCGCGGCGTACGATTCCGTACGTGCGAGATGCCGCCAGCGGTTCTGAGGAAGAACAGTTGGCGGCGTTTCCGTTTTTGAAACATCTGGGGATCTACGGATACCGTCGCGAGACCCTGCTGGGGCTGGTCAAACACCCGTTGTCGCCCCTGGAACGGGCGGAGCGCCTTGAGCAGCTGCGGGCCCTTGAAGTCGGACTTCAGATCGCCGTGGTCCGGGTGGAATACGACAGTGTGGGCGTGGATGCGCCGGAGGACATTGAGCGGGTGGAAAGATTGTTGGAAAACGAAGCCGGGCTGCAGGGCGTGGACCCGGTGAAATAATTTAGAAGTGCCGGGCAAATGCCGTCGGCAGAATTCAATGAAATACATTTTTGTTACCGGGGGCGTGGTCAGTTCGCTGGGCAAGGGGTTGACCGCGGCTTCGCTTGGAACCTTGCTCGAGAATCGGGGGCTGAAAGTCGCGCTGCAGAAGTTTGATCCTTACCTGAACGTGGATCCGGGGACCATGAGTCCCTACCAGCACGGCGAGGTTTATGTGCTCAACGACGGCGCGGAGACCGATCTGGACCTCGGTCATTACGAGCGGTTCACCAATACGAAATTAACCCGGTTCAACAACCTGACCAGCGGGCAGGTGTATCAGACTGTTTTGGACAAGGAACGACGCGGGGAATATCTGGGCAAAACCGTCCAGGTGATTCCGCATGTCACCGACGAAATTCAAAAGCGCATTCTGGAACTGGGCCAAAAAACCGGTGCGGATGTGGTGATCACGGAAATTGGCGGTACCACCGGGGACATTGAGGGATTGCCGTTTCTGGAGGCGATCCGTGAATTTACGCTGGATGTCGGCATGAGCAACGCGATCTTTGTGCACGTGACCTATGTGCCGTTCATCAAGGCCGCCGGCGAGCTCAAGACCAAGCCAACCCAGCAATCGGTGGCCAAGCTCAGGGAAATCGGCATCGCACCCCACATTCTGATCTGCCGATGCGAACAACCCCTCAACAAGGAGCTGAGGCAGAAGATGTCGCTCTTCTGCAATGTGCCCTACGAAGCCGTCATTGAGGAGAAGGACGTCGAACACTCCATTTATGAAGTGCCGTTGATGCTTCAGCGGGAGCGCGTGGATGACCTGGTCTGCCGCCTTCTGCAGCTCGAGGTGCCGAGTGCCGACATGTCCCATTGGCAGGACATTATCCGTAAACTCATTGCTCCGCAGCACCAGGTTCGTATCGGTGTGGTCGGCAAATACATCGGCTTGAACGATGCTTATAAGTCCGTGTTCGAATCCGTGAGTCACGGTGGTGTGGCCAATGATTGCGGAGTTCAGATCGAACGGGTGGACGCTGAGGACATCGAAAAGAACGGTGCGGCTGCGACCCTGAAGGGGTTGTCCGGGATCCTTGTGCCGGGTGGTTTCGGCGAGCGGGGGATTGAAGGCAAGATCGCCGCGGCCGGCTACGCCCGGGAGCATGGAATCCCCTACCTGGGTCTCTGCCTGGGCATGCAGATTGCCACCATTGAATTCGCGCGCTCCGTCTTGAAGCTCGAAGGGGCGGGCTCCACGGAGTTCGAGCCGACCACTCCGTACCCTGTGATTGCGCTTTTGGACGAACAAAAAAAAGTGACCCAAAAAGGCGGCACCATGCGTCTGGGATCACAGCCATGCCGTCTGGTCGAAGGCTCCAGAGCCGCTGAACTCTATGGGACCTCACTGGTGCACGAACGCCACCGTCATCGGTACGAGTTCAACAACTTGTTTCGTGAGCAGTATGAAGCGGCGGGTTTCAGCTTTTCGGGAACTTCGCCGGACGGAAAACTCGTTGAACTGATAGAGCTCAAGGAGCATCCTTTCTATATGGCCAGCCAGTTTCATCCCGAGTTTCAGAGTAAACCCAGCGCCCCGCACCCGTTGTTTCGTGGGTTCATCGCCGCCAGTCTGGTCCACCAGAGCCGGCGTTAGGCGCTCCAATGACCCCGGGGGGGAACCACCCGGGAGCGTGCCATGACCTATTCGCAGGGAATTGAGTTTCTTTACGGTCTTGGAAGCTTCGGCATCAAGCCCGGGCTCGAGACGACGCTCAAGTTGGCTGCGCTGAGTGGCAGCCCGCACCGGTCGCTCCGGTTTATTCATGTGGCGGGCACGAATGGCAAGGGGTCCACCTGCGCGATGCTCGAATGCATTTACCGGACCGCCGGACTTCGTGTCGGTCTCTTCACATCACCGCATCTTTGTACCTTCCGGGAACGCATTCAGGTGGACCGCGTCATGATCAGCGAGGACGACGCGGCCCGTTGGATTGCGGAGCTGCGGGCTCAATGCGCCGAGTTCCCGGACGGAGCTCATCCCACGTTTTTTGAATTGGTGACGGTGATGGCTCTGGGATATTTTGCGGAGCAGAAGTGCGATCTGGTGATTCTGGAAACCGGACTCGGCGGGCGCCTTGATTCCACGAACATCGTGACGCCCCTGGCGAGCGTGATCACCAACGTGCAGATGGATCATCAGCAGTGGTTGGGCAGCACCCTCCGCGAGATCGCCCTGGAGAAAGCGGGCATCATCAAGGAGGGGGTTCCTGTGGTTACGGGAGCCGCGGACCCGGAGGTGTTCGGGGTGTTGGCCGATGTGGCCAGGCGGAAGGCAAGCCGCCTGATTCGGGTCGGCGAAAGCGACGCCAGAACCCTCCCGATCCGCGAGCTTCCATTCCCGCTCATGGGCGATCATCAGTTGATCAACGCCGCTGTTGCGCTGGCAACGGTGGAGGTGGTCTCCCCCCTGATTCCGGTTCCCGCCAGGGCCGCCGATGCCGCGCTTCAACAGGTTCAATGGCCTGGCCGTTTTCAGGTCGTGCGACCGGGGATCGGCCGTGCGGTGGTACTGGACTGCGCCCACAATCCGGCCGGAGCCGTCACGCTTCGATCGGCTCTCCAGAAACAGTTCGGGAGCGTCCTGGTCACTCTGGTATTCGGAGTGATGAAGGACAAGGAGTGGACCGAGATGTTCAAGATCCTGGTGCCGCTGGCTGGTCGGATCTGTTTGACCTCGATTCGAAGCAACCGCGCGGTCGATCCCCTGGTCCTGCGCGAGCACTGCCAGCAGATCAACCCGTATGCCGAAGTGCTTGTGTGTGCCGATGCGGCTGATGCACTCCGGCAATGCACGAACGATTCCCTGGTGGTGGTCACCGGATCCGTCTTTCTGGTGGGCGAAGCCATGGAAGCCCTTGGACTTTCTGCGTCGCAGGCCTCGGAGCGGGGGCTGAACGACACGTCCCCCCGGCCGTGAAAATGCGCTCGGGAACCGATTTGTCCCTGCCCGGATTTCGGATGGGGCGGTCCGCAGGGGGATGAATCGACTCGACAGGAGTTGGGAAAAATGGGAGTTTCCGATCTGTTTGAAGCGGTCGTGATGGAATTCAAAACACCGGTGAACAAACAGGAGCAAGAGAGGGAAGACCTGCGACAGTTTGATCGGTTCTTCATTGGATCCTCGGACATGATGAGCCTGCTGGATGAGAGTCTCACCTGCCGGCAGCCAAGCAACGGTCTGTGGAAACTGGCCGGACCATGGCCTGCGGCTTTGCACGTTCTCCAATTTAAAACTGCCGTCGGGCGGTTCCGATCTCAATGCAACCGCGCCGACTCTCCCGATCACCGAAATGGCAGGTTCCACGCTCCTGGTAATCTGCAACTGATGCGCATCCTTCAGACTTCCATAACTGAGCGTCGCCTCGTAGCGAGCGGCAGGAACATTCCGAAAGGTGCCGTTGCGGCTTGTGAACTTGCCAAACCGACTTTCGAGTTCGATCTCGTCTGGCTTGGGCTTCACGTCCAAAGTGAACGCGACACTCCGGCGATGCAAATCAACGGATCCCAGGTTGTTGGGGCCGTACCAGACAAAGTGACTAAGGGTCACTGGATCCGAATACGCTGTGGATAGGACAATCTGCTTCGAGCCAAGTGTAATCGGATTCCCGAGGCGTGCCGGCTTTCCGTCCACCAATAGTTCAAACCCTTCCTCCGGCGCGACCTGATCAACTGTGACGTTTGCCTGCAGGATCGTCAGAGGAGCATGGCGTCGGTGATAATCAATACAGGCAATTGTCGAACAAAGCACGGCGGTGATCCAAAACGGCTTAAAAGCGCGGAAAAACCTCACCCGGGTAGGCTGGGAAGACTCTTGCGTCTCCTTTGCGACTGAGGTGATTCTTATGATTTACCACATTCGTTTCCGATCGGTCACGGTCTTATAGCAAGCCTCAGACACAACTGCCATAGCGGTCTGCGGAAACTTCACGAATGGCGTTCCCACCCCGGGGCTTGTTCAACCAGGGGCGGAGTTGCTGGCTTCGCTTCGCTACGCAGCAATACACCCTTCAATGTTCGGCCACGTGCGGGTGACTCTCTTACATCTTCTCATCCTTCTTTTCCTTCTCCTGGGGGCCGCCGGACGACGACCGGAATAGCAGTCGACACACGAGCGGTCCGAGCAGGTTTCCAACGATCGTCGCAACGACGATCGAGAGGATGAAAGGCCAGAATCGAATCGCGCCGACTAACATCGAAGCGGCGACAATGCAGGCGGCGGAGATCAGTCCACTCGTGAGCTTAACCTGCCAGTCATCAGGATACATTTTCATATGGTTACTTTTGTCAAAACGTGCAAGCAACGACAAGTGGAGGTGCCGGATGCATCCCGCCCCGCGGGAGGAATCCGGTTACCTCGCACGGCTGGTTCGGTGATTGCCTCGCTGAGCGTAACTGCCTGCCAAGTGCTCTCTGTGGCCCTCTGTGCCCTCTGTGGTTGAACAGAACTGCAGATTATCCAACGCCTGAATCCCGCCCGATGCTCTGGGATGCTACCTGTTGAGACGTCCGGTCGGCCACCGCGCTCCGGATGTCTAGTGCCACGCTTTTTAACACGGA
>JAIPJX010000012.1 GCA_021733945.1 Verrucomicrobiota bacterium
CACCGGGACGGTTCGCGCGAATGGCAGTGCGGTTCGTGCCACCTTTTCAGATCTTCAACCGACGTGGTGATTGGAGGTCAGATACTTTTTCCAAACAAGCCAATGGAAGCAACGGTTCGAAGAATTCTGTCTTGCACCCGCGCCGAACCATACCTTGGACACGTGATTGCCACGCGGTTGCACGGCAGGCGGATCTCGGTCATCTGCAACGACAATCTGGAAATGGAGGATGAACCGACACCACAGCAGATCACGGAACAATCCAGTGGACTCGAATCCCGACACCCGTTCTTGAGACTTCCACACAATCCGAATACCCTCCATCGATTCGAGATGGCACTGGAGCGCCGAACAAGTCTTGGGGAATGTCGGCTAGCGCCGTCATCCCCTGTCTGGTGACGATCAAGAAAGGCAAATCAGAATCATGGAATCTAAACCGCACACTCAATACCACAAAGATGGCAGTGTACGGGCAGTCGGACATCTGGCAGATGGAGCCGCGCAAGGATACTGGGAGTGGTTTCGCAAGGACGGAACTAGATTACGCTCGGGACATTTCGAAAATGGACACCAAGTCGGTGAATGGATCACTTTTGACAAGACTGGAAAGGCATACAAAGTAACGGTCATGAAGCCAAAATCTACTGCCGATAAGATCGGCTTTACCGGATGTTCTTGATGGCTGAACTTCGAACCAAGCTACGGGTTGTCCGTCTTGATCCCTGATTCCTGTGGGCGAAAGGGGAGTGGTGGAGGTTGTCGCGCTGCGACAACGGTGCCCCGAGATCGTTGACAGGCAGGGGTTGTCGCAGCGCGACAACCCCTGCCTCTAAAGAGAATCGGACGAATTAAAAAAATAGTCGTTGCCGAGGGATGCAAACTGGACAATAGTTTCGGACTTCGGTTCGGAGCGTAGCTCAGCTTGGTAGAGCGCCAGCTTTGGGAGCTGGATGCCGCAGGTTCAAATCCTGTCGCTCCGACCACTTCAATCTTTCGGGTCTGAACACATCCCCATGCGCGTCGTCAAGACACGACAAAACGCCTCCGGCAGGATCAGTATCCTACCGGGGGACGTATCGAGAGCGTGGAATCCTGAGATTCCTACTTGGCTGTTTTGAGCCGGAGGGCCAACCGCGATTTCTTGCGATTCGCGGTCGCTTTGGGGATCACCCCTTTTTTAGCGGCCTTATCGAGCGCCGAGTTGATTTTGCCCAAAGCAGCAGTGGTTTCATCCTTGTTATCCCCGGGCACAGCCCGCAGGTATTTCTTCTCCAGCGTGTGAAGGCTGGACTTGACGCTATGGTTTCTCTGTTGCTTGCGCGCACTGCTTCGCATGCGCCGTTCGGCAGACTTGGTATTCGGCATAGTTAAAATTCTTTCAGCAAAAAGCGCGTTACCCTACTGAAATGCACGGCTTTGTCAATCGCTTGTTGAAAGCTTATTGAACCTGTTGCTGACCACAGCCCAGATTTCTCTTTCGACCTGATCCGCATCGGCTCCACCGTCCACAACCTGAATGCGGTCCGGTTCCGAGGCGGCGATTGCTTGAAACCCCAGTTCGACACGTTCGAAAAAGGCTCGGTCTGAATTCTCAAAGTGATCTCTCAGAATAGGTTCCGCAAGGTTGCGGGTCGCTCTGCGGGATTCGCTGATTGACACGGACACCTGGAGTAGGAGTGTTAAATCCGGCAGAATCCCGCCGATTGCCAGAGCGACCACGGAATGCACGGCCGGCAGGGGCATTTCACGGCCATATCCCTGATAAGCGATTGTCGAATCAAGAAATCGATCGCACAAAACAATTTCTCCGGCTTCGAGAGCCGGCCGGATGATTTCCCGCACCAACTGCGCCCGGCTCGCGTTGAGAAGCAGCAACTCTGCCTCCGGAGTCATGCCCCGATTGGCCGGGCTGTGCTTGAGCGTATGTCGAATCTCCTCGCCAAGGGGCGTTCCACCCGGTTCCCGGAGCACGCGCACGGCATGCCCCAGCTTCCGGAGGCGGCTTTCCAACCGGAGGATCTGGGTCGATTTTCCGCTGCCCTCGGTGCCTTCGAAGGTAATAAAGAGTCCTTTATGCATTCGAAGCCCGGTTGGTGGCGCGGATTTCCTTTTTCAGTTCCAAGTTCATCTTGTCCGAATGGTATTGAAATTGGAAACTCTCCTGAAAACCGGCTCCAAACAAGCCGGAAAACATCGTGTCAGGCCAGAGCCTTTTCGATCACGCGTCCCGCCACGTCCGTCAAGCGTTCCTCGCGGCCGTTCCGGAGGTAGGTCAACCGGGTGTGGTCGAAACCGAGCAGACGCAGGATGGTCGCATGCACATCGTGAACGTGCATCTTGTCGTGTTCGGCCCGGAGACCCACGGCGTCCGTGGTTCCGGGGAGGGTGCCGCCGCGGACACCACCGCCCGCAAGCCACATTGAGAAGCCGTGGGGATTGTGGTCCCGTCCATCCGATCCTTCACTCATCGGCATGCGTCCGAACTCGCCCCCCCAGATGACGAGGGTGGAATCAAGCAGGCCACGCGATTTGAGATCCCGCAAAAGACCAGCCACGGGAAGATCGCTTGCGGCGCAGAGCTGGGAGTGGTTGCCTTCGACATCCGCGTGTCCATCCCAGCCGTTCGTGTCGCCGCAATAAAGCTGAACAAAACGCACGCCCCGTTCCACCATGCGTCGCGCCAGAAGACAACGCAGGCCGAAATCGGATGTTTGTTTGCGGTCCAGACCGTACAGATTTCGAGTGGCGTTGCTCTCGCGCGAGATGTCGACGACCTCGGGCGCCTGGGTCTGCATTCGGAACGCGAGCTCGTACGCCGCAATGCGCGCCGCGAGATCCGACCCTTCGTCCCCGGGCGCTAGGTTCTCCCGGTTGAGGGCATTGACGAAATCGATGGTGCGACCCTGTTGTTCGGGGGAAATGCCCTCCGGGTTCCTGAGGTGCAGGATGGGGGATTCACCTCCGCGGAGGATGGTTCCCTGATGCACCGACGGCATGTACCCGCTGCTCCACGCCGGAGCGCCTCCCTTGACCCAGCCTTTCGGATCCGGCATCACCACAAATGCCGGCATGTTGCGATTCTCGGTTCCCAGTCCGTAGGTGACCCAGGATCCCAGACTCGGGCGACCCATGAGAATGGATCCGGTGTTCATCAAGTAGACCGATTCCGGATGCGTCACACTGTCGCCGTAACAGCCGCGCAACAGGCAGATGTCGTCCGCGCATTGGGCGATGTTCGGCAGAAACTCGGAGATCTCAATGCCCGACTGGCCGTGTTGGTGAAACGGGCGGACAGGGGCGAGCAGTTTGTTTTTGGCCACCTTCCGACGAGTCTGGAACGCGCCGAACGAATCGGGAATCGGGCTGCCCGCCAGACGAATCAGGTCCGGTTTGGGATCAAACAAATCCACATGGCTGGGTCCTCCCGACATGAACAAGAAGATCACGCTCCTGGCTCTGGCCGGCAGATGCGGGGCTTTTGGAAGGAGCGGGTTATTCGTGACGTGTTCTGTGGACGGCGGATGGTCGGCGAGCAGGCCCTGCTGTTGAAGAAGCGAGGTCAAAGCGAGCATTCCAAAGCCTCCACCCGCGCGCCGAAGAAACGCGCGCCGGTTTGTCGGGCGTGTGTTCGGACCGGAAGGTCCCGGGCAAGGGGTCATAACGCAAGAGATTAAAGACGGGTGAACCGGAGTTCAACAGTGAACTTTTGCAGGCACCAAGGGACTAGGACACAGGCGGCGCGATTATTCGAGATACACAAAGGCGTTTGAATTCATGAGCGCCCGGCACAACTCGCTCAACGGCGAGTGCCGGAGAAATGCCCTGGCCAGCTCCCGTTCCGGTTCATCCGGTGATCTTCCGAGGATTTGAAGGAATGCCTTGGAAATCTTCGCGTCCGCGCCCGTCGCATCGGCTTCGAAATGTCGAGCGACGAGGGCCGCTGATTCCACCGCCTCGGGGCTGTTCAGAAGGGTCAGTGATTGTGGTGCCGAAGTGCTCGTCTCCCGCGCCGCGCAACTGAGGTTGTTGTCCGGTGCGTCGAATACTTCGAGGAAGGGAAATCGAAAGTTACGGCGCGCGAAAATGTAGACACTCCGGCGTCCGTGGGTTCTGCGGTCCTCACTGACACGCCAGCCGGGAGCTCCCTTGAAAAGATCTTCGGGTATGGGGGGATAGACGCCGGGGCCTTCCATGCGCGGGTTCAGCCGACCACTAATCGCGAGGAGACTGTCCCGGATCACCTCTCCCTCCAAGCGATGGCGTGGGAAGCGCGAATAGAATCGATTCTCAGGATCGAGCGCCAGTGTGTCGGGGGTGGTCCGGCTGGATTGCCGGTAGGTGGCGGAAAGCACGATCTCCCGATGAAGCTGCTTGAGGCTCCAACCGCTCTGGATGAACCGGGCCGCCAGCCAGTCCAACAGTTTCGGGTGCGATGGTTTTCCGCCGTTGATTCCAAAGTCGCTGGGTGTAGGCACAATCGCCTTGCCGAAATGATGACTCCAGATCCGGTTGACCAACACCCGGGCGGTCAGCGGATTCGCCGGACTTGCAATCCAATCGGCCAACGCGGCGCGCGTGGCACCGTGTTGGGAAGGCCTGATGGTTCCGGTCGCTTTGTCCTGATCTTCCGGTTGTAATACACCCGGCAATCCCGGCCAGACTTCGTCCGCGGGCTGGTTGTAGTCGCCCCGAATGAGCACGTGACCCGGAGTTGGTGGACCTGCTGAATCCGCCAGTGCGAGCGTCATTGGCGGTGGATCCGGCTTTCGCAGGCGGCTGAGTTGTTCGAGCAGCGCATCCCGGTCCGGCCGTTTCTCTCCGGGGATCCGGGCGATCCACTCCTTGTCGGGGAAAGAAACCGCTTTCGTGGTTGCTTTGATCAGGGCGACCTGGGCGGCTGTTCTCTGGTCGGCGGGTGTGGCGTGGGCTGTGCGTTCCTGGTCGGTCAGCGTGTCGAGTTTTTCGCGGTACACCTGGTCCCGATACGGCTGTTCGAATTTGCGAAGCTCGGAACGGATTCGTTGTTCCCTTTGGTTGAACTCCGCCATCGCTTTTTCGTGGGCATTGCGTTCGTGTTCGTTTGGAATCGGAAAATCGCGGTGAAATTCCGCGGGCACGTAAAACGCCTGAAGCTTGTAATAGTCCCGCTGCGAAATCGGTTCGAATTTGTGATCATGGCACCGGGCGCATCCGACCGTCAGGCCGAGGAATACAGAAGCGGTTGTGTCGGTCATGTCGTTCAACGAATTGTGCCTTCGCTGCACCTGGTCGGAGGAGTCCACCATGTCCGGACCGAGCAGATTAAAAGCCGTGGCAACGCGTGCCTCCCGATCCTCCGGCCACACTTCATCGCCGGCGATCTGTTCCTTCACAAACCGGTCAAACGGTTTGTCCTGGTTGAACGAACGAATGACATAGTCGCGGTACCGCCAGGCATGTGGTCTCACCGCGTCGTGTTCAAACCCATCGCTTTCGGCGAAACGCGCCAGATCGAGCCAGTGGCGTCCCCAGCGCTCGCCGTAGCGGGGCGAGGCAAGCAGTCTTTCCACGACCCGTCCATGAGCGCCTGGTTTTGTGTCCGAGGCGAATTCCTCCAACTCGGAAACGGTCGGCGGGAGCCCGGTCAGGTCGAGGGTCGCGCGTCGCAACCACTGTTCCCGTGCCGCTGGTTCGGCAGGCTCAATTCCGTGTTCCTCAAGGTCCGCAAGAATGAACGGGTCGAGCTCCGTCCGGGGCCAGGATATGTCCCGAACCGAAGGCGGCGCACTCTCCCGGATCGCCTGAAATGCCCAGTGATCCGATGACCGGGCTTGCTGCTTTGGGTCTGCGGACGCACCATCGGATGGCGCACCGCGCACGTGAACAGATCCTGAGAACGACAGACCGAATGCCAAGAGCGCGGCGACGATGAAACCTTTCCAACGGTATCGGGGACGCGGGATGTCTGGGAAAGCATTCACGATGGAAATGGGTGTCGGAGAGAAACCATAACACGCACACATCCGTGGATTCCAGTGTGTAATTTCACGAACGTGGTTTTCGAGCCGGGTTTTCGTACCAGATCACGCCCAGATTCGTGCGTTCCTCACAGGTCAATACGTCCAGGTCTCCGTCCTGGTCCAGATCGATCAAACGTGCCAGATCGTATTTGATGCCTTCGGGTCCGCTGATCTCGTGCGCCTCCCATGGTCCGGCGATCGATCCGCTTCGGTTTTCAAGCCAGAACACTCCCGAGTCCGGAGGCGTGGCCCCTTCGCAGGTGATGACCAGATCGGGATCACCGTCCAGATCGACATCCCCGGTTTCAACGGCCTTTGCCCGACCCGTGCCCGCCGGGAAGGGAATCGTATGCGTCTGCCACGATCGTCCGTCCCGGGCCAGACGACGAAACACACGTAGCACTCCCGGTTTTGCCGGAACAAGGCAATCCACGAGCCCGTCTCCATCCATGTCCGCGAGGCTCATGAACATCGCCTCGTCGTCGCCGCCGCCAATTGTGTGGCGCGCCCATGCTCCCGCGTCGCGGTTGTTGGCACCATGGTTCTCCAACCAAAAACATCCCCGCGTCCCGCCTCTTCGATCGGTGACAACAATGTCGAGGTCGCCGTCCGCATCCATGTCCATGGGTTCAATTGACATCACCCAACCAACCTGGCAGATCGGGTGCCAGGTCCAGGCGGCCAGGTTCCGGGGGTTGGCCGGTGATTCGAGCCATCCTAGCTGGGCACCGGGGCCTTTGGCGCCGACAATCAGGTCCGTTCCGAATTTGCCGTCGACATCGAACGGCAGGCAGAACATCCATTGCATCCTCTCCTGAGTCACGGGTATCGGCTGTGTCCTCCATGCGTCCGGTTTCAGAAAATCGGATGGATCCTGCGGTGCCCAGTGAACAAAGACCGTGCGTGTGCTGCCTTCGCAGCTGCTCACCACATCCGTCGATCCATCCTGATCGAGATCCACAAACACGGCGTCTTCCACGGAAGCGACGTTCCCGACCGTCACTGCCGGCCAGGGAAGCTTGCTGGCGCGGGATCCGGGGTTGAGGTAGACGCGTACCACGCCGCCTTCCTCCCAGCCTGTGGTGATGTCGGGGAGATTGTCTCCGTTGATGTCCATCAGCCGGACACCGTCCGCGCCCTGCGAAGAAGCATCGATCACATGGCGTTTCCAGTCCGGCCCTTCCGGTCCCGGTTCACCGCGGGAATCGCGGGTGCCCGGTGCGACGAAGGCGAAGAGCACGCCCGCTGCGACCAAGGTGTGCCTCCCGAACAAACCGTGGTTTCCAAAGAAGGATGCGAGATTCTTCATAATGCGACGATAAAGGTTCGGGTAGTTTTCGCCCCGTCGGGATCTGCGGTCAACCCCGTTGGCATCCCGGCGCCCTCGGACGACGATTCGGAAGTTGTCAGGAAGGTCCGCTTGGCCTTTGATGCGATGCAATGAATGACACGGAAGCACTTCAATTGTTCAGGGAGACCGGCGCCCTGTTGGACGGGCATTTTATCCTGCGCAGCGGTCTGCGCAGCCGGCAGTTTTTCCAGTGTGCCTTGGCGCTCCAGCAGATGCCGATTGTCGAACGGTTTGGTGCTGCTCTGGCCGAAAAGGCGCGGTCCCTGGGAGCGACCACGGTTGTCGCCCCTGCCATGGGCGGCCTGGTGATCGGACAGGAGGTGGCGCGGCAACTGGGCCTTCGGTTTGTATTCGTCGAGAAAGAGGATGGAAATCTCGTGTTGCGCCGGGGTTTCCGCATCGCCTCCGGGGAGAAGATTCTCATTGTGGAGGACGTTGTCACCAAGGGTGGCCGGGTGCAGGAGACGATTGAAATTGTGCGCGCCCACGGGGGCAGCGTGTTGGGGGTGGCGCTGCTGGTGGATCGTTCCAATGGAACGGTTGATCTGGGCGTGCCGTTGTTGAGCCTGATCCGAATGCAGGTGGAGACTTTCGCGGCGGATCAGCTTCCGGAGGACCTTGCTGCGATCCCGGCGATCAAGCCGGGAAGCAAATAGTCCCGGGCGGCTCCGAGTACTGACCGATACTGACATTGCGCGGATGTCCTCGGGCCTATAGCCTCCTGGAGTCATGGCTTTTGAGTCGTTTAGCGCATTTGTCGCCCATCTGGAAAAGGCCGGAGAACTCCTTCGGATCAGGGAGCCGGTAGCCACCGAACTGGAAATTACCGAGTTGGCCGATCGGCAAATGAAACTCCCGGGCGGCGGCAAGGCGCTGCTGATTGAGAAACCGACCATCAACGGCAAGGTTTCTCCGTTTCCGGTTGCGATCAATACGCTCGGTTCCTGGAAACGCATGGCGCTCAGCATGGGTTCCGATTCGGTGGAGAGCACGGCCGCGGAGCTGGGCACCCTGCTCAAGGCCAAACCACCCACGTCGTTGCGCGAAGCCATGCGCCTGCTCTCGACAGCGCTCGACCTGCGTCACGCCAAACCCAGGATCGTTCGGAGCGGACCCTGCAAGGAGGTGGTGCACCGATTCGATGCTGCAGCGACGCGCACGGAACCATGGCCTCCGGCACCTGGTGTATCGGGTGCCGCAGCCGGGAATGCACCGTGTCCCACGCTTCAGGATTTGCCCATTCTGAAATGCTGGCCGTTGGACGGCGGGCGTTTCATCACGCTGCCCTGCGTCGTCACCAAGGATCCGGACACCGGCGAACGCAATGTGGGTATGTACCGGGTTCAGATCTACGATGACCGGACCACGGGGATGCACTGGCAGCTGCAAAAGGTGGGTGCGCGTCACGGACGCCGTTACTACGAGACGGGCGAACGCATGCCGGTCGCGATTTTCCTGGGAGGAGATCCGGTGTTCCCGTTTGCGGCGACCGCGCCGTTGCCGGATGGTCTGGATGAATTCCTTCTGGCGGGGTATCTGCGGAAAAAATCAGTCGATCTGGTCAAGTGCGAAACGAATGACCTGGAGGTTCCGGCAAACTCGGATTTTGTGATCGAGGGATACGTGGATCCGCGGGAACCGCTGCGGGAGGAGGGACCGTTTGGGGATCATACCGGCTATTACACCCTGCCGGAGCCGTACCCGGTGTTTCACGTCACGGCGATTACCCATCGCAAGGATGCCATTTATCCCGCGACGGTTGTGGGAATGCCGCCGATGGAGGATTTCTACATTGGTGCGGCGTCGGTGAAACTGTTCCTGCCGATCTTCAAAATGAATTTCCCGGAGATTGTGGACATTGCGCTGCCGGCGGAGGGTGTGTTCCACAATCTGGTATTTGTGAGCATCCGGAAAACGTATCCGATGCAGGCCTACAAGATCATGCACGGCCTGTGGGGAATGGGGCAGATGATGTTCTCGAAGTATCTCGTGGTGGTGGATGCGGAGGTGGACGTGCACAATACGAGCGAAGTGCTCTTTCATCTGTGCGCCAACACGGATCCGCAGCGCGACAGTCTTTTCACCAAGGGCCCGTCCGATGTGCTGGATCATGCGACCAGCGAAATCGCGGTCGGCACCAAGCTGGGCATGGACGCAACCCGCAAGCTGCCCGGCGAAGGGTTCCACCGGCCCTGGCCTCCGTTGATCCGAATGGACACGGCGGTTCGTGAGAAGATCGACCGCCTGTTTCCCTCGAAAGCGCGCGGGTGAACGGGTCAACCGGATTGTCTGACTGATCACATGCAAACCCTGAACCGCGAACCGTGCCCTCCCCTGAAAACCTTGCTTTGGCGGGGGCTGCGATGCCGGTGTCCACAGTGTGGTCAGAGCGCCATGTACCAGCGCTGGATGAAGCTTCACGAACGATGCCGTGTCTGCGACCTTCAGTATCTGCCCAACCAGGGAGACCTGTGGGGTCCCCTTCTTTTTTTTGACCGGATCCTCTTCATCATCCCGGTGATTGTGCTGGCCTACTTCGGACTATGGAACCCGGATCGCGCTTTCATCACGTACTTCGCACTTCTGGCGATCGTGATCCTGGTGGTAACACTGCCAAACCGAAACGGAATGAGTCTTGCCCTGGACTATTTGATTCGCAGGAACTCGGGAGATCTGTGCGAACCGGAGCCGGAGGACGAAGCGGAATGAGCGGCGGCCTTCATCGAATTCGCGACCAGGAGGTCGGTTGGGATGAGTGCTTGCCTTTGCCCCACTGGCATTCGGGTAAGGAATTCGGAGGGTAGGGCGAAGCGTCTCGCTGAGCCGCGGGTGTCGCGAGGGTGAGTTTTGGGGGATGCTCACCGGGACGGTTCGCGCTACCTTCCCCCCCCGCCCAACGACGGTAGGGCGAAGCGTCCCGCTGAGCCCCCCCCTGCAAGGTCCAAATCCTGGAAACGCTCACCGGGACGGTTCGGGCCACCCTTCCCCGTCCCCCTGCCGGTAGGGCGAATCCGTCCCGGTGAGCCGACAAGCGGTTGAGCGAAAGTGAGTTGAGCGGCTCAGCGGGGACGCTTCGCCCTACCATTTCAGTTCTCAAACGAATGGGAGTGCCTCGCACATGCCCGAGGATGGTGGTGTTGGTAACAATGTTGGAAACGGTGTTGGTAGTGCCTGTCGCGCTGCGACAGGCAGGGGCCGCGCTTTTCAGGTTGGGTATTCCGGGAAGTTTGTTGTGCCGCGGCAATCGTTTTCTTGAAATACAAATGAGGCGGCTCGGATGAACCGCCCCATCTGGATTCGGCGACCGATCAGTTTCCGTAGTTGAACGGATCACTGAACCGTTGATCGGTTGTAATGCTCCTGTCGGTCAGTGTCTTGAGGAAGGAAACCAAGGCTGCCTTTTCCTGATTGGAGAGGTTCAGACGCAGGGCACCTCCGGGCGGGCGACCGGGTTGAGGTCGGGCACGCAGGGGACCGGAGAGATTGGGGTGATTGACGACACCCGAGTTGTAGAACTCCACCACCTGTTCCAGCGTCTGGAAACGGCCGTCGTGCATGTAGGGAGCTGTCAGTTCGATGTTGCGCAGGGAGGGCACCTTGAACAGGCCTTCGTCTTCGGGGCGACCGGTGACCTCGCCAACCCCCTTGTCGCGGTACGGATTCTCCAGCCCGTTGTTGTTGATCCTATCTCCAGGCACAAAGTTGTCGCTGCCATGGCAGTTCACACACGTTGCACGACCGACGCGACCCAGGAAGATATCGCGTCCAAGGTTCTCCTGGGGTGTGAAATTGGCGAATCCGTTTGCGACGCCGGCATCATATTTCGAGTTGGTGGAAATGATCGAACGGACGAACTGCGCCAGTGCCAGGGAGATTCTGCGTGAGGTTACCTCCGCCGAACCAAACGCCTGAGTGAAGAGCGTTGCATAGAAGGGTTCCGCAGCCAGGCGCGTCTCGAGGCCCGCCAGGGTCATGCCCATTTCCACCGGGTTCTGAATCGGTTGCAGCACCTGATCCTCAAGTGTGTTGGCTCGTTCGTCCCAGAAAAAATGACGACGCAAATAGTACCGGGCATTGATGAGTCCCATCGAATTGCGTCCGGTGCGTCCGCCTTCGAAACCGACGCTGAATTGCCTGGGATCCGAGAATCCGTGTTCGGCCTGATGGCATGACGCGCAGGAGACGGTCTGGTTGGCCGAGAGGCGTTTGTCATGGAACAACACGCGCCCGAGAGTGGCGCCCGCATTCGTCACGGGATTGTTGGCGGGAGTGTTGTCCTGGGCCCGGATCTGGCGCGTCTGGAAATGAGCCGGAAGATCCGGTGCCGCGTAGTTGAGGAGTGTGGTTCCCAGCGTCAGCGCCGGATCGCCGTTTGCGGGAGGTTCCTGTCGGGTGGGATCGCAGATCGCCCGGAAGAATCCCTGTTCGACGGGAGGTCCCATGGAAATGCCGCGCCGGAGCGACCCGTTGTGGATCTTGAACCGCTCGACATCCTTCCAGTTCTTGAAATCGGGTGACCTCTGAAGAGTCCAGACATTGTTGCCTGGGTCCCGCACCTGAACATTTCCCGGATTTCCGCGCGGACCCGGTCCAAGCTGCAGGGTAGCCTGGGGAGGTATCTGATATTGCGCCTGAGTGGAGGTGATTACAACCGCGGCCAGCAGGGTGGCCGCCTTGCCCGTGAAGCTGTTGCTTTTATAAGCTTTCATACGGAGACCCTACTCCCCTCAACATTAAGCGAACATTAAGTGGTAGAAATACGGTGTGATCCCTTGTGACACCGGAACGCATGGGGGGGCACTCGGTTGTTTCCCTTGCGGGTGTGTGCAAACAGGCGTCGGCGCTGCGCCCGGCCATCTCCACCGGGAGGAATCTTCAACGAGGACATCTCCATCCATGAGTCGAATCGCAGTGCCCGGAGCCTTGGCACCAACGCGGGTTGGGAAGGTTTCGGCTTGCGGCCCGCTTGGAGGCAGTCGTAAAGTGCGGCCGAGAATCACCAGCCAGCCAGCCAAAAAGCAGGATCCGACGAGACAATAATCCGCGCAAAGTGTAATCATGACAAAAACCATCCTTCGCACCCTTCTACCTGCCCTGCTCGCCAGCTGGACCTGGTCCGCCAGTGCGGCGATTCGGCTGCCATCCATTCTCGGCAGCCACATGGTACTCCAACGGAAATCCGACGCGCGGTTCTGGGGGTGGGCGAATCCCGCGGAGAAGGTCAGTATAACAACGGACTGGGACGCGACGGTTCATGAGGCGGTGGCCGACAGCGGTGGGCGGTGGAATGTGAATGTGAAGACTCCGGACGCGGGTGGACCGTACAAGGTCACCCTGAACGGTTCCAATGGGATCGTGCTGGAGGATGTGATGATCGGGGAAGTCTGGGTGTGTAGTGGCCAGAGCAATATGGAATGGAGCGGCGATCAGAGTGTGCCCCAGGCGTTGGAGGAGGCACCGAATGCGAACAACCCGAAGATTCGTTTTTTCCACATTCCAAAGAGCACCTCGGATCATCCCCAGGACAACTGTGCGGGGAGTTGGAAGGTGTGCACTCCGGAAGAAATGATTCATTTCAGCGCAATCGGATATTTTTTCGGGAAAGAGCTGCAGAGTGAACTGAAGGTTCCTGTTGGGTTGATCAGCAGCAACTGGGGTGGGACGCCTGCCGAAGTGTGGACTCCCGGCGAAGTGGTCCAGAACGATTCGGAGCTGGTGGCTGCGGCTGGAAAGCTGCAGCCCTTTGCGTGGTGGCCGAAAGATCCGGGCAAATGTTACAATGCGATGATTCACCCGATCACGCCCTTTGCGATTGCCGGGGCCATTTGGTACCAGGGCGAGAGCAACACGGGGACTGCGGGGAGTTACGAAAAACTGTTCACTCGGATGATTGGTGCGTGGCGAGAGGCCTGGGGCCGGGAGTTTCCATTCTACTACGTCCAGATCGCCCCGTTCGCGTACGGCCAACCGTTCGTCGGGGCGCTCCTGCGGGAAGCCCAGACCCGGAGCGCCTCATGTGCGAACACCGGAATGGTGGTCGTGAGCGATCTGGTGGATGACATCAAGAACATCCACCCAGTCAACAAGCGGGATGTTGCCAGGCGTCTGGCCAACTGGGCTCTGGCTGAAACCTACGGCCATCAGGGGATTTTATATCGCAGCCCGGTTTTCCGGAGCATGGAGGTTCAGGGCTCGAAGGTTCGGATCCGGTTCGATCATGTGGACCAGGGATTGCAGGCACGGAACGGGGAACCGACGGAATTCCAGATTGCGGGGGCCGACCGGAAGTTCGTTCCCGCGCGTGCGACGATCGAGGGGGATGAAGTGAGGGTCTGGAGTCCGGACATTGCGGAACCGGTGGCGGTGCGGTTTGGTTTCAGCAACACCGCGATGCCGAATCTGTTTTCCGGGGCCGGGTTGCCGGTGAATCTGTTCCGGACCGACGAGTGGCCTGTGGATACCCGGGGTGATGCGAAGTAACTCCAATGATGGGAACCGGACACCGGCCCCATCCGGCTCCCGTCATCCGGGACTGTCGCCTGTTGCCTCCCGGGGAGTGACCGGCGGTGGTTTGTTGATCCGATAGGCCTTCAATTCAGCATAGACGGATTTGGACAGGCCGGATTTTTTGAAGCCGATCACCCTGGTCCCGCGCAATCCAAAGAAACGCTCGAGATCCTCCGAGGAGTAACATTGCACGATTGGGTAGGGAGCGAAATCCGACCGGATCTCGGCGAGACTGGACGGGGATAGGTCGTTGGTGACCAGTAAAAATTGCAGATGGCTGCGGCTGCGGCGCAGGATTTCGCGTCCGACCAAAAAATTCCGAGATCGGAGGACGAACGGAAACAAACGTTCCACCGCCGTGTCAGGTTTCGGTTTTTTCATTGGGATCACTCAGCAGCACCGCATCGATTTCGGACCGGAGCTCGGCGTTGATCTCCTCCACCGATCGATCGGCGTCCACGATTTTGAACCCGTAGGTTGACTGAAGCTTTTTGAACTGCTTTTCGACCAGAGCCTGGTATTTGAGGAAACTGTCAAACCAATCGCGCGAAAGTCCCAGGTCCATGCCGCTTTCCCAGTAGTCCAGGGAATAATCCTTGGCGAAGTTCCGCTGGATCAATTCCTCGGGTGATACGTTCAGGTAGAACACCACATCGGGAATCAGGGCGATGCCATACAGGTTCTTGAGCCACGCTTCATCCATGCCGCGGACCATGTCCCGCACCATCAAGGTGTAGATGTACCGGTCGGCCAGCACCATGACTCCGGCGCGAAGCGCGGGCAGGATGATGTTTTCCACCTGATCGGCAAAATCGGTTGCGTAGAACAGGCTGAGGGTGATCCGGCTCAGAATATTTCCCTGCTTGGCGCGATCCAATTCCTCGCTGACGAGGGTCGAACGTTTGAGCCCCACCTGGACGGTGGCGTGGCCGCTGGTCTCGAGCCATTGCACGAGCCGGGCGATCTGGGTGGAGCGTCCCGAACCGTCGGCGCCCTCGACGACGATCAATTTGCCGGTGAGGCGTTCGAATTCCACCCCGGGAATGCCCTGCCCATAAAACTTCTTCGGCGACGGCTTGGGGACCACGATGGGCCGCAGATCCACGGGCTTTGTCGCATTGCGAGGTTTGCGTTTAGCGGGCATTGCGCGGTTGGGTTGCCTTGGCGGACGGGGTCTTTTCCAAGGGGTGGATTCTGGCCCCGACCAGTTTTCTCACCATTGATTGCTGCACCTCGACCGGCTGGTTGGCATCGATCACCAGGAAATTGAATTCCGTGCTCATGGCAAGGTATTGTTCGAGCAGGCGTCCCTGGAAGATCCGGAAGCTTTCGTAGGGATCGCTCGACAGCTTCATGTCCATTCCCGCCTCGAAATACTTCAGCTCCGGACGTCCGTTGAGGATTCGTTTGAGGGAAACTTCGAGGTTTGCCTTGAAGAAAAACACCATGTCCGGCAACGCTGAAAATCCATACAGCCCACGCACCCATTTGCTGGGGCAACCCCGGACGGTATCGCGCGCGAATGCGGTGAAAACATAGCGGTCGCAGAGAACAATGTAGCCGGCACGCAGCAGCGGCACCAACTGACGCTCATACCGGTCGGCGAAATCGGTGGCGTGGATCAGGCTGAAGGTCGTTGGTGTGAGCAGTTCCCGTTTCTTTCCCTTGCTGGTCGCGCTTTTGACCAGATCGGAGGAATTCCATTCACTGAAAAACACCTTGGCCTGCTGCAACTCGAGCCATCGTTTCAGAAGGTAGATCTGCGTTGATTTGCCGGACCCATCAATGCCTTCGACGGCAATGAGTCTTCCAGGGTAACCAAGTTCAGCAAATGTCTTTGTCACAAATGTGCAAGCAACCTACGATGGAATGCGGGGAAAACAACTCTTTTTGATGCGTCTGAGGGTTGATGGTCCCGGGATGCCGAAACAATCCGGATAAGGCTCCTCATTGGACTTTGCGCCGGGCTTCGAGCGGACCCGGGGCAAAAAGTGAAGGCCCATGGAGGGCGTGATTCGATGAGCCGTCCGCTCTGTTCTACGAACGAAGGAATCCCGCGGAACGGCCGCGCAAGGGAAGGCGCCCGAACCGTCCCGGCGAGGAAGATGGGAAAGCGAAAAAACCTCCCGCAGAGGCGCGGAGACGCAGGGAGGAGAAGGGCTTTATTTGTTCGCCTTGGCGCCGCAGTCGAGTTCCTTCTGAGGTGAATCCCGCGATTCTCTTTTCTGAATAGATCGATCGGCACGCCTGAGGCTGGGCGCCGGAGAAGACCTTCCGGAGTCTGCTCCGCGATCAGGGATCACCTTTGGTTTTTTCGGGATTACACGAGGAACGAAGTTCAGTCTTCAAAACGGGTGGTGATTCTGGCAACTTCCGGCGGTGAATCACCTTCGTGCATGCGCTCACCACGACTCCGACAGCTTTTCCACCACGTCCTTCCGAGCCAGAACGCGGGAGCAGAGTTCCCAGCGGTTTTTGTCGGGGTCGATGGTTTCTTTGTAGCGGAGCTCGAACACGTCGCGGGCCTTCTGACGGAGATGGACGTATTCATTCATCATGTCTTCGAGCCGCTCCTCGCTGTCGATCCAGTCGTCTTCGATGGTGTCGGGCAGGCCGCCGAAGATGTCGAACTTGTCTTTGAGGCGGCGGGAGATGACCGAATACACCTTTTCATCCTGCGTGTCGTGATAGACGAGGTTGAGCATGTCCACGGAACGGCGTGCCTGGCCGAAGCGTTTGATGCGGCCGAGGCGTTGTTCAAGCCGTGATGGATTCCACGGGAGGTCCACGTTGATGAGCGTGCCGAGCGTTTGCAGGTTCAAGCCCTCGCAGGCGGCATCCGTGGCGACGACGAGCCGCACGCTGCGATTCTTGACAGCCTTCTTGATTTCCTCGCGTTCGATGGACGCGAACGCATCGCCCCGGAACATGCCGCTCTTGCCAGTGCCCGCATAGACGGCCACCGGCTCTGCCGGTAGCGTCTTCGCCAGTTCCGAAGCCATCCAACGCGCGGTGTCGTAATACTGGCTAAAGATGATGCAGCCATGCTCCAGCCAAGTCCTGCCCTCGGTCCGGTGTTCAGTCAGGAAGTAGCGCACGGCGGTCAGCTTCGGATCGTTCGCTTCTGGCCGGGATAATTCCTCAACAATGGCGCGCAGGTGGCCTGCCTCGGCAGGCGTGAGCGAACTCAGTGGTTCGAGAAGTAGCGCCGCACCGTCTTCATCGTCGAGCAACTCCCGCCCAAGCATCTTGGTCGCGGTTGCCCGCCCTGAAGCGAAGCTGGAGCAAATGCGCTGGAGTAGGAGCGATTTCATGAAACCAGCGGCCTTGGTGCGCTTCATCAGGGCGGCGGTAAAATCGACGGCGGCTTGGTAGGCCAAGTCGAACGGATGGTTTGTGAGCAAGCCGAGGCCGTCGAAATGCACACCGGGATACGCGGTCGAGGGGACGTCGGGAACAGGATGCACATCGACGGCGACTCGCTCGAGCAGGCCAGCCTCCTCCAAGGTCTGACGGCGACGAAGAACGGTGTGGCGCACGATGGGGTTGTGTTGCTGGTAAAAGCCGGGCGACAAGGTCTGAAGAACGGATTGCTGGGCAAAGAATTCTAGGGAGCCGAAGCCTTTGTCCGTAAAGAAGGCGTTGTCTGGAATGCCAAGTTGGAGGCGCAGATTGGCGACCAGAGGCTCCTCGTCGCCCGGCGGAAGCGGGTTGCGGAGCCATTCCCAGGCATCGCGCTCGTCGAGCGGGACTTCGTCGCCCTTCACCATCGGCAATGAGCGTTGCAGATTCACCCACTGGCTCGTGGACTCGCGCCCCAAGACGAAATCAGCACCAGCGTTGAGGATGCGCATTAAATCCCAAAGCTCATGAACATCCGTCTGGATGGGCGTGGCCGTGCCGAGCAAGAGATTCCGGGTGCGCGGACCGATGCGCAGCATGAAGTCGAGCAGGTTGTTTGACTCGTCCCTGTGTTCACCGAGGCTGCCACGACGCCGTGCCTTGTGGGCCTCGTCCAAGATGACGGTCCCGAATCTCCGTTCCAACAGGCAACGCCGTTCGTCAGAGGTGTGGAAAATCAGGCCGGTGGAGACGATTGCGATGCGGAAGGGGCAGCGGGTGATGTCTTCGGTGCCACGGGTCTTGATGGTGTGGCCGTGGGGATCGATCCAGACTTTTTGCCCGGATGACCAGACCGCACTGGGGATGCCTAGTCGGTCATTGAGTTCGACCTGCCATTGGAGCGTGAGGGTGGAGGGACAAAGGATGAGAACCGGACCGTCATCAAGGAGCGCCGAAATCATGGCACTGGCCGCGAGGGAAAGTGTTTTGCCGACTCCGACCTCGTCGGCCAGGAGCAGGCGGGCTTTTCCGTAAGTCTCCCGGTGCGCAAGGAACATGGTGACAAAGGCGCGCTGCCACGGCTGAAGCTGTTCACCGCCCCGGTAGATGGGTGATTCAGCGAGGGCCGCTGCGGCGAGTTCCCCGGACCGAACTTGATCGAATCGAATCTCAACGCGGTCGGCGACCCGCTTGATTTCCTCAACGATGGCGTCGGGCAACGGATAGGAATCTTTCCAGAGCGCGTCAAACTCCTCCTCCACCCACGCAACGCCTTCGGGTGATGGGTCTTCCCAGAGGATTTCGTAATTCGTAGTGAAGGCGCTTTTGGTCTCGTTGATCGATCCGAGGAAACAAGTCTTGGAACCGTCCGCCATCTCGACGACGCCTGCCTTTCCGTGGATGAAAACCCGGTCCTTGGGAACGACGCGGATTTCGACGCGACCGCTGGTCAGCAAGTCGTGCAGCCTGCGGTAACGTTCCTTGTGGAGGAGCGCCTCGACCTCGGCGGGCGCTTCGTTCCAGCGTTCTTTGAGCGCGGTCTCACGGACGTGTTTTGATACGGCGACATCCGCCGCGTCGAGTTCGCTGTTGCAGACAATCTGGACTTTCCCGATGCCCCCGATCTCCTCGCCGACGAGTTCAAAGATGGAGCTGCGGAAATAACCGGCGATGCGGCGATAGGACTTCGCACCCGCGAGTTTCTTTGACAGGAAGGCGTGGTCAAGCCGCTGACGGCGCGAGGAGAAGCGGTTCATGGGAATTACGTTCCTCCCGGTTCAACTGCACCATTCTTAGAAGGCATTGCACAAACCTCGCGGGCGTGGTGCGCAACGGGAGACTGGTGCAATTGCCTCCTTCGGCGCGTGATTCTCCCGTTTATGCGTCGCTTTATGCGCATTGCGCATAAAACGCGCATATCGCCGCCTTTATGTGCGTGCTTATGCGCGACGAACGCAAAATCACCCCTGATAGACATATCGGCTGCCCTTCTTGGCTCCCCGGAGTTGAATTTCAGGCACTTCCGCTCGCAGTTCCCGCATCAGGCGCCCGGCCTGATTGCGGTCCAGACGCGCAATGCGCCGGATTTCTTCGTTAGACAACCCCTGCTCCCCCCGCTGGCGCAGGATGCTTAAGATGCGAGTTTTTGCCGCCTCCCAGTCAATCCGGCGGTCGCGTTCCGGGCTGCCCGTTTCGCGCAAACGGCGGAATACATCCGGCGCGAGCGACCAGTAGGTGCCCCGCCCGGTGCCGCCACGTTCCAGGTAATGCCATTCCGTTTCCATCTCGCTGAGGACTTCGCGAATCTCGGCTTCCGAACGCTGGCAGAGCCGGGCGGCGGTGCCGGTGTCCAGCTCCGGGTGATGCAACAGATACTGCAAGACAAGCAAATGATCCACGTCGGGTAGGCGTCCGGCTTTGGACTCCTCGGCCACGAAGAGGCGAAACCCGGCTGAATGCTCGCGGCCGAGCAAGGTCACGCGGACGCATTCCCCCAACTCCTCAATGACCGGCGGTTCCTTCCCTTCAATCAGCAGCGCCCGGTAGATGCGGCCGATGCCAAGATTGGCGCGGTTGATCAGGCGCAGCTTCACCAGGGCCTCGGCCAGGAGCGGATTTCGCGGCATGGGCGGGTGGTTCAGGATGTTTTCCGGGTTTATGCCCCCGATGAATCCGCCAGGATTGCTGATCTCCAATTTCGCGGTCGATTGCTTCACGATGATGGGGCCGCTCAGCCGGTAATCCGCATGAACAAACGCATTGAGCAGCGCCTCGCGCACAGCCACTTCGGGATACGTCCGGTATTCAAAGTGAGCCAGGCCAACCGCGACGGTTGAAATGGGGTTGTTGCCGTTGATGCGCTCTGCCAACCGTTTCAAGGCGACCGGCAGCGAGTCGCGGTCATCCACCCGATCCCGGTAGCTCGTGTCGGACTCCATGAGGAAAAAAGACCAACCGTAGCGGGGCAAATGTTTCGCCAGTGCCTCGGGACTGCCCGCCAGCAAAAGCGCCGCCACCGTGGGCTTGCCGTCCCGCAGCAAGGCGAGCGCCTCCAGCAGGTCGCGGTCGCTCATGCGAATCAGGTCGTCCGGAGCCTTGTCCAATCGGGCGCTCTCGCGAAGCGTTTCCAGTGCGGCGGAGGAAAAATCCGTCGTGCCGCTTTCAGCAACGACCTGCGCGGAGAGATCGTTCTCACCTGTCTCGACGGCGATGCGCCGCCGGAGGGTGCCGGTGAGCGGCTTGCATTCTTTTCCGATGCGAATCTTGGCTCCGCCCGCCGTGTCGGTGTAGGGCGGGATGCCCGGATAGACCTGCATGACGAGCACGCGCCCGGTGCCTTCGGGAACCCGCAATTCCTCAAACACCGGCGTCAATTTGGGATCCGTCGCGTCATACACCGCCTTCTTCAAGCGGTTGACATCCACCTCGGGCGGAACACCGAGAATGGCGGAAGCCCGTCCGACGGCCTGATCGTCCACTCCGAAAATGACCGTGCCGCCGCCGCCGTTCGCCATGCACACCGCCATTTCCACGACCATCGCGACAGAGTCATTCAAGCTGCGGGTGATCCACCGTTTGAAGTCCAGGTCCTGGTCTTCAAGTGAATCCGCGTTCTGGCGATCGAGTTCGTCAAGCAATCGCAGAATTTCAGTGGTGCTTCTCATTGGCCGTGATGGGGGCGGCGTTCACCCCAGCCGCTGGTTCTTGACCATCTCGCGCAGGACGCGGGCAGCGCTGGCTTCATCGGGGCGGAGGGTTTCGAGTTTCTTCGCGAGATAGTCGGCGAGTTCGACGACGCGCTCGCGCTGGGTTTGGTTCGAGTAGTAGTCGGGCACGTTCAGGACGAGATGGGCGAGCACGTCGTTGCTGTCCACGTTCTTCGCCAGTTCCATGATGGCGTAGAGGACGGCGCGGAGGACGGACTGGTGCATCTCGGAGCCTTCGCTCATCTCGTTCTTGCCGAACTCGACCGCGCTGCGGAGCCGCGCCTCGTTGGCCTTCTGGCTGCCCATGAGGGCGCGAAAATCGCGGACTTTGAACGCCTTGGCGAAGTTTTGGTAGTTGTCCAGCGTCTTGAGGCCCTTTGCTTCGAGATCGAGCAGCTTGAGGTAGAACCGCTCCGCGCCGGTGTATTCCTTCCAGTGCCGTTCCGGGATGCCTTGGGGAACGAGGCACTGATTCGCGGTATCCACTGCGAAGGCGATGAGGCCGTCCACGAAGGTCGTCTCTCCTTTTACGCGGGGGCGGATGGCCTCGGCGGTCATGTCGCGACCGTCAATGATGAGGTAGCGGGTGAGCACGCGGAGCGCGGCGGCGTAGCCAGCCATCTGGATGTCGGCGTCTTCGAAGACGTTTTCGTCCCGGTAAAGGCCCTTGGCTTCCTGGTTGAGGCCGGTGAGATCGCGAATTTGCTTTTCGACCTCCTCTTGAATTTCCCACGCGAGATCGTCGCGGGTGGTCTTGTGCGTGCCGGACCGCTTGCGCAAGACGAGGAGCACGGTGCCCTTCACGAAGCTGCCCGCACGTTGTAAGCTGTCAGTTTCGGTGACGACATACCACGCAGCGGTCACATGAAGCCCGGAGGCCCAGACAATGTTCGCCATGTCCGCCCAGATGCTGCCGGATTGGTGAGTGAACATGATTACCTGGAGCCCGTTGTCGGGCATGCACTCGGTCATACGCTTGTAGGCAGCAACCATTTCACGACGGAAGTCCTCACCCTCGCCCTTGATGGCCATCGAGCGACGGCTGTCCCATGTCCAATCGGCAAACTCCGGTGGAGGATTCTTGCGCAGCCACGCGATGAAGAACTCCAGAATCTCGTCGTAATTGACCGCATCCCCGTAGGGAGGGTCAGTGACGAAGATGTCGTTTGGGGTAGCTACTGACGCTGCCGGACCGCACGCGACTCGCAAAGTGCTGACTAACGGATAGTGCTTACACTCCGGTGCGACTGGTTTTTTAAGCGATGAGCTCGCACGAGCGCCGTAGTTGAACAGAGTGTTGAGAGCTTGGTTGTAAAATGTTTGGTGGGTCGTATCGACTCCAGGCGAGCCATCCCATGTGCTCAGTTTCGAGTTCCAATTCGCAGCCTGATTTACTCCGAGCTTGAGGGCAGCAGCCTTCGCGTGACGATTGATGAGTCCGTTCACCAGCAACTGACGGGGATTAAACAAATGATGCCAGTGCGTCCAGCCGCGCTCGCGAATTGGTTGGTCGTTATTGTGGCCTGGCTCAATGCGCATGTCCGGCAGCCAGCCTCTAACCTGCCAGTCGGCGAGATTCCTCCCAACGAACTCTTCAACCCTCCGCTCCCGCGTTAGGTCGTCTTCGGTGACGGCACGGAACTCGTAATCGAATGTCTTCTTCCCCGGTTTCTGGCGCATCCAATGAATGGCATACAATCGTTCCTGGAAGATGTCTTTAGGACGGGGTTTGAAATCGGATTTCTCCCAACGGCGAAGTTTGTTGGCATTGCCATCCGCGTTGCGGAAATCGCCGCGCAGGGTGGAGACCTTGGTGCGATACTCGGTACCGTCCACGACGTGGAAAAGGTAAGGGTCTTGCCCGCGCCCATCGGTGCGCACCGTGCCCTTGGCCGCTCGCTCCAGCTCGTCGGTTGAGACGCCGGTGCGAACAGCGAGGTCGTAACGCTTCAGCTTCTTGTCCGGAACCAACTCGGCGATGGCCATTTTCCCCCGGCTGATAATCAAGGATGGGATGAGCGGCACCATCCAGCCGGTCTGCGGGCAGCGGGATTCAATGCAGTAAAGAAACGCCTTGGTACGCCAACCCTGGCCGTCGGTTTCGACGCCGAGTTCGTCTATCTCAGCCTGAACCCTCTCAATCAACTGCCGCTGCTTGCACTCCAGCTCGACCCGGCTGTCTGGCGAGCCGCCGACGATGTGAAAAGCTCCCCACGTCAACATGCAGGCGATGGGGTTTAGGTCGGAAGCATACACGTCGCAGCCAAGCCGAGCAGCCTCGAATGGAATCTGGCCGGAACCGCAGAACGTGTCGCCCACGCGTGGGCGATGACCGAACCGCATGATACCAAGCTGTTCGACCAGTTCGGGGAATGAACGAGCGTTCGTTCCAAGGTGGGCATTGACCGCCTCCCAGACATGGGCGTGAACGGTGTCCATGACTTCTTCGGGCCTTTTTGCTTTGTCCACGCGTTCGCGATACGGGGCTTTGGGCAGCAACTGTGCTTCAAGCTGGCGACGCTGCAACTCGGAGATGTCTTCACGCCACTGGACTTTCACGCCCTCCAACTCCGGGTTCGACCAATCTACGGGTGCCGATGGAGGCAGGAGCATCGGTGGGTCGGAGACGAAGTAGTCCGCAATGCGGGCGATGCTCAGGGTGGCGAGGAGTTCACGGGGCTTGGCCCGGCGCGGCCAGCGGGCGACGAACGATTCATCGTCCATCGCCATGAGTTTCTCGAAGATTTCCAGGTCGCGTTTGGGATTGTCCGTGGCCGGGAGGAGACAGCCGAGGACGCAGGCTTTGTTCAGGATGAGCGGCTTGCGGCCTTTCCAGTAGGAGCCAAGGGCGGTGAGCGTCTTTCCCTGATTGGACATCTGCTCCTTGTAAGCCTCGGCGGAGAGTTTCTGAACTGGCAGGAGGCGTTCTATCAGCGCGGGGGCGTCCTTGAGGGCGAAAGGTTTTACGGGCTGGCTCATGCTTTTCTTGGTTTCCGTGGCCGGGGTGATTGGGCGTCGGTGGCCAGCTCGCTCTCGATTTGTTTCACGCTGGGCACCGCAGCCCTGAGTTCCTTGGGCAGGGATTCGACGAGCCGGGTGACGTAGCCGGAGATGCCGATGGGCTTCGGCAGATCACGCAAGGCGTATTCGGCGATGATGCGGTTTTTGGCGCGGCAGAGAATGAGACCGATGGAGGGTTTGTCGTCGGGCTGCCGAAAGCGGTCGTCCACGGCCGAGAGGTAGAAGTTCATCTTTCCCGCAGCCTCCGGGGTAAAGTCGCGCACCTTGAGATCAATGACCACGAAACAGCGGAGCCGAAAGTGATAGAACAGCAGGTCGAGGTAGAAGTCCTGATCGCCCACCTCCAGGTGGACCTGTCGGCCGACGAGGGCGAAACCGACGCCGAGTTCGAGCAGGAATTTTTCGACGTGCGCCAGCAGGGCGTCCTCGACGGCCCGCTCGTTGGCCTCGTCGCGCAGGTTGAGGAAGTCAAAGACGTAGGGGTCCTTGGTGATCTGCTGGGCGAGGTCGGATTGAGGCGGAGCCAGGGTGGCCTTGAAATTGGTGACCGCCCTGCCCTGGCGGGTGTGCAGGCCGGACTCGATCTGGAGGGCGAGGATGGCGCGGGACCAGCCGTTCTCCACGGCTTTGGCGGCATACCACAGGCGGTCTTCGCGGGTGTCGAGGTTGTCGATGAGCAGGCAGTGGTGCTTCCAAGGCAATTGTGCACCAGGCTGGTGCACAATTGCCGCCACGGTCCGAGGAGGTTGTGCAAGGGGCGCTTGCACACTCGCGGACTTGGATGCGGACGTTTGTGCACCGGGCGGGTGCACAATTACGGTTTCCGGCCACGCCTCGGCGAACGCCCGCATGTATTTGAGGTTGCGGGGCGAGAAACCCTGCTGGCCGGGGAATTCGTTTTGCAGGTCCAGCGAGAGCCGTTCGATGACCTTGGTGCCCCAGCCTTCCGCCTGCTGGCGGTCGAGAATCAGTCGGCCAATGTCCCAATACAGCGCGAGCAGCTCTGCGTTCGCGGCCAGGTGCGCCCGGATCTGAGCGGCCTGCACCCGGGTCTTGATGTCGGCGAGAAGCCGGCCGTAGCCGGGGGACACAGCGGTGGTCGGTTTGCGGTTCATTTTTTGGCCGGTGTTTGCAAACTGCCAAACAGCGGCAGGCTGAACAGGTCACTCTCGACCGGGCGGCGGCGCTTGCGGCCCTCGGGCGGCTTCTCGCCGTCGGACAGGGCGAGGAACAAGGCACGACGCCAGCCGCGCTGGGTGTCCTCCGGCAGGCCAGCCTCGGCCACGGTCATGGAGAAGAGCCACCAGCGTTCCTCGGGACGAAGCGCGGCCCACTTGCTGCGAATCACGGGAATCTGGTCGTCGTTGGCCGTTTCGGCGGCCCAGGCGAGAACACAGAGTTCCTTGCCGAGCAGACGGTCCACCAAGTTGGTGCCGGTGTGCCAGCGGCCGGTGGTGACTTTGACTGCTTTGAGCCGGTCATTGAACTCGCGCCGGGCAATGTCCGCGATCCCAGACCAAATGGCGCGAGGGAGGATGGCGCGGTCTTCATCCTTGGGGATGCCGCCTTCGAGGCCGCGATAGCCGAAATCCTCCACGATGCGGACCCCCTCGGTGCGCACCGCCGGGATCTCGACGCGAAACAGGTGCGCGCCGAACTTGTCCGGTGCGCCGAAGTCCACGAACTGGAGCTTCTCGGTCATTGCTCGACGTCGCCTGGGTTGAGTTCGAAGCCGAGTTTCTCCGCGAAGTCCTTGAGGTCGTGGCCGGAATTAAAGTGCGCCTTGCGGAAGGTCATGGTGACCGGGGTGTCGGGCGTGAACTTCTCCAGCGTGGTCTTGAGGATGGCCTCGATGAAGGCAGCGTTCACCGGAATCTCGCCGACGAAAAAGGTGGCGACCTGGGTGCCGCTGCCGACGTTGAAGGTGACGTTCTCGAACGTGACGGATTTCTCGCTGGCCTGTTTGAGGCCCTCGAACGTCTTGGTGCGGGAGTCCAGCTTGCGACCGGTGCGCGAGACGAGGCGGCCGGGGTTCACATCGTCCACCTGCACGCCTTTCTTGCCCTTGGCCGGGTAGCGGAACTCGGCTTTGGTCTCCAGACCATTTGCTTCCGCGAATACGCGCATCAGAGTTTCGCCGTCGCCGATCTCGACCGGCTTGTCATACATGACCCCTTCGCGGGGCTCCTCACCGCCCAGCGTGTAGCGGATCTTGCCGGTAGGGGCGGCGAGCAACTCGACCGTGCGCTTTCCGGCGTCTTCCTTGAGGTTGTTGCGGAGGACGAGCTTGTTCGACCAGGTGACGATGTCGCCGGATTCGTATTGGCCGGAAGGGTCGACGACGAGGAAGTTCACCCGGAGCGCCTTGGTGGTTAGGAACTGGTCCTTGAGTTGCGGGCTTTTCTCGGTGACGAGGCCGTCCTCGGCGTAATGGATACGTGGAGCGGGACCGGCATTCTGAGCGTTGATGCGCAGGCGCACCCCGCCCTTATCATCGGGTTCGGATTCGGCGATGACCTGGACGGAGGTGCGCTTCTTCTTCGGCTTCTTGGTGACGTAACCGTTGCCAAGATCTTCCCAGAGGCCGCGATTGCAGGCGATCGATTTGAGCGTGTCGAGTCCCTTGGGCGGAAGCCATGGCATGCCAGCCTGCTCCGTGTAGCGGTCGGCCACATCCGACCAACGAGCTTCGTCCTGATTTTCCGGCCAGAGAAGATCTTGGGATTTATCGCGGATGGAGTCGAAGTCCTTTTCCACATCCAGATAGAGCTTCAGCGGGTTCGAGGTGAGGGTCTTCTCGACCTGGGCCTCGCCATCGAAGGGTTTGGTCTGGTCCCTTCCTGAGTCGAGAGGCTTTCCGGCGAGCTGCGACGGCCTGCCAGCCCGGTGGATGGGGAAGAGGACCTTGTCGAAGAGGTTCAGGACGGTGGAATTAAAATCCTGCTCGTAGGATTGCTGCTTCTTTTCGAGCTCATCGCGCTGCGGGTGGCCCTTCGGGATGCGCCCATCCGCCTTTTGCACGGCATAAACCTGGCGCGCCGCCTTCTCCACGCTGCCCATCGCGGTCTTGTCGCCGGTGAGCACGCAGAGGTTGTTTTTCTGGCTGAGGCCGTCGAAGAACTTCTGCACCTCCTCGGGCGGTATCTTGGAGTCAGGACTGACGATGAGCAAAACACGATGCCTGCGGACCTTGTCGGCGACATCCCCCAGCTTGGGCAAGGGCAGGACTTCTTCGTAGGCGGACTTGCGCGTGGGCTTGAACATGTCGCGCAGGCGATGGCGGATGAGGTCGTCCACCTGATTCTCCGGGGCGTCGTGCGCGAGACTTTGGAGCAGTTTGGTGAGGTTCTCCTGCCGGTCAAAGTAGTAACGGCCCTCCGGTGTGTGATGGATATACCACGCGCTTTCCTCGAGCTGCTGGAACGATTCGAGAAACTCTGACGGCTCGCGCAGCGGCGAGACGAGGCACTCAACCATCTCGGCGGTCGTGAGGCCCTTCACGGCGTTGACGGCGGTGGAAAGACTGGCGGTGAGCAGGAGCGTGCCGACTTGGGTGGCCGCTTCCTTGCCGGTGCTCAAGTCGATGACCTGGGCGTGGGCGGACTGCTGGGCATCCCAGAGGTCCTTCGCGATGACGTCGCGCATCCCGGAAATCTCGGTGAGCTTGTCGCGGACTTCGGCGATGGATAGGTCGAAGTGTTGCGGGCCGATGAGGAACACGTCGTTGGAATTACGATCCCAGACGGAGCGGAGCAGGCGCGAAACGAGTTCAATGAGGCCTCGGGTCTGCTTGAAATGCTCATTCTCCTTGAAGAGCGCGATGACGTTCTTCAGGCGCGGGTGGAACGGATACGTGGCAGCGATCTCGTCGGCGATGGCTTCCGCGCCCCGATTGGCGACCTTGGACTTGGACGCTTCCTCCAGCTTCTTGCCGTAGGCGTCGGCGATGTCGTCGATCTCTGCTTTATCGGGAAGTTTTGTGAAAAGCCGTTTTCGGAGGATGTCGTAAATTTCATTGGCTGCGAGGTCAACGGGGGTGATGGAGCGTTCAGCCCGGCCGAGTTCCTGTTTTGCGTTGTCCAGCGCCTTGATGATGAGTGCGCCGCCCGTCTGGTAGGCTGCGGCCAGGTCGGAAACAACGACGCACACGTTCGCCTTCTTACCTGCGGCAGTCAGGAGTCCAGCAAAGGCACGAGTGGCGATGTCGGCCACGGTGCCAGTTCCAATCGGGCGCGTGGACAGATCCTCGAAGTAGGGCGGCATCTCATCCAAGAGGATCAGGATCGGCTCCTTGCCCTCGAAGAGCTTGAGCCAGGCTTTCTCGTCAGGCGCTTTCGGACCATTGGCCCAGAATTCCTGAAACAGGTCCGCTTTGCCAAGTTGCTGCGCGATTTCGCCCCAGAAGAAATGCGCCGGGCTGTTGCGGCCGTTGAAGGCGGCGACACGGGCGGTGTCGAACATCTGGGCGTTGGCATCACCGCCGCAGTATTTCTTTCGGAGGGCGGGATGCCTGGCGAGAAGACCAAAGCCGACCAGCAAATGAGTCTTGCCGCCACCCATCGCCTGCTTGAGATGAAAGATGGCCTGTGTCGAGACGCTCGCGAGTCGGGCGATGCCCTCGGCGACAAGGTCCTGCATACCCTGCGTGATGAAAGTCTTCTCAAAGAACGCAATCCCGTCACCCTCGGCGTGAATCAACTCGTCGAGTTGCTCGATCTGGTCACCGAGTTTGATCGACAGTGCATTGGGCTGGAGTTGGCAGGCGTCGCGGACGGTTTTCATGGCACTTGGAGACTTTTGCAGGAATTGGAACCAAAGGTCCGGGCTCCTAATCGCTGAAACTGACCGACAGGCATCAACAAGGCGATTGCAGGGCGGGTCAAACAGCGCCGGACAGCAGGAAAAATCATGTAAATCATCGTTTATCGACCCCTTTCACCACGCGCACCGGCGGACCGGCTCTTGCCCAATCGATCAACCTCGGACGCGAGAAACTCCGAGAGCTTCCCCACCTTGTGCGCGGGCATCCACTTCCGGGTGATCCACTTGTAGATCGTGTCCGGATTGACTCCGAGATGCGCTGCGATTTCGTCCACAGATAACCAGCGTTCTGACATAAACTTTCCCGCAATTGGCGTCCCCAAAGGCTTAATCGCTGGGAAGCAACGGTTTCAGCGTGGGATGCTAACTGGTCTGTCCACGAAGACCAGTCCAAATCGAAGCGGATAAGACACTGCCGGCGGGTTACCCAGCCAATCCGAGCATGTCCATCACCTGCCGCAGCAGGCCATTGGAGGGGGACGGGGGAAGGTGGCTGGGAAGGTAGCGCGAATCCGTCCCGGTGAGCGTTTCGGCGGCTTCGGATGGGCAGCGGCTCAGCGAGGACGCGTCGCCCTACCATTTCAGTTCTTAAACGAATGGCAGTGCGGTTCGCGCCACCGACCGAGGATGTCGGGCAACCTATTTCGCACTTCCGGAATTCGCTCTTTTGTTTGCCTGGGCGAATGCTTCGGAAAATTCGATCCCCAGGACGTCCCCGATGCGCGTGTTCCTTGACGGTGGGTTGGCGTTTATGCGAGGTTTCTCGGGCCGTATGCCGAGTTCGCCCTCCAAGGTTGCCGGGGATCTGTTCACCAGACTCACAAAGACCGCCGCGATGGAATCCGTCCGAAACCATCTGGAGGGTGGAGGAGGACGGCTTTCCTGCCGCGGTGTCAGCCGCGCGTCCCAAGCCCTGGTCTGCGTCCTCCTGACCCGCCTGTTTCCCGATCGTCCGGTGCTTGTTGTGACTGAAGGGAGCAAGGCCCAGGAACAGTTCCATCAGGACATCGAGACCTGGCTTGAGCTGGAGGCGACAGAGGGTGTGGCCGCGGCGCGCCCCAAATCGACCAAGGGCAAAGCGAAATCCGTTTCGGGTACGGGGCTCCAGTTTTACCCGGCATGGGAGACCCTGCCCCACGAATCCCGTTTGCCGCATGCGGACGTGATCAGTGAACGGCTTGAAACATTGATTGCGCTCTCGGCATGGCGCGGCGGAAACAGCCGGAAATCGATGCTGATCGTCACCCAGGTGGCAGGAATGGTGCAACGAACCTTCAGACCCGAAATGATCGGGGAACGGACCCGGGTCCTGCGCGCCGGTGATTCGATTGATCCGCGGGAACTGATCGACTGGCTGGAGGCGCAGGGGTACGAACCCGAAGCCCAGGTCACGCGGAAGGGGGAAGTTGCACTCCGGGGGGGGATCGTCGATGTGCACCCTCCCACAAGCCCGTGGCCGGTGCGCCTGGAGTTCTTCGGAAATGAACTGGAGTCCCTCCGCTATTTTGATCCGCTCACCCAAATCTCCCGGGAACCCGTCGATACGGTGACCCTTCCCCCGGCGGGCGAGTTGGGCATCCTCAAACGAATGATTCAGGAGCTGCCAACGGAGTCGAAGGAGGAGCGGGACCAACCGCAGGCATGCATGGCCACGCTGCTCGACCACCTGCCGTCCGAGTGTCTCGTCGTGTTGTGCGAACCCGAACTGCTCGCAGAGCATGCGGATGCTTACGAACAGCAGGTGCCGGAGGAGGATCCGTTTTTTCAAGGCTGGCCGGAAACGCTGGAAGGAGCGCTCCGTCGGAAGCTCTCTGTAATTGAGCTTTCGGAAGATCCGGTCGACGCGAAACTGATCGGGCAGGACGAGCCAACCCAGGAAAGTCTGACCCTGGGATTCTCGAACCTTGAAATGTTTCATCAGGCGGGGGAGCGCCGAACCGAGGCTCTGGTGATGGAGGCGCAAAGGCGCGAGTTCTTCAACCAGCTGCATCGATGGCTGCGGCAGGGTTACCAGATGCATTTGTTCTGCAACAACACGGGCGAGCGCGATCGGTTCTGTGAAATCTGGGCGGAGTTCGGATTCGGCACCCTGGATCCCGGAAAACAAACCGCAGGTGCCAAGACCCTCAAGCCGGCCCAGGCCACACCCATCCTCTCGTTGGGGGCCCTGTCTGCCGGATTTCTCTGTGAGGCGGCCAAGGTTGTGGTGGTCACCGATGCCGAGGTGTTCGGACGGTACAAGGTGCAGCGACCCAGGCGCCTGAAATCCGCGCATGCCGTGGCGGCGCGATCGATGCTGGACATTGATTTCGCGGAGATGGAGGAGGGCGACTTTGTGGTGCACCTGCAGCATGGGATCGGGCGGTATCGCGGGTTGAAAACGCTCCCGGCGGGTCCGAAACGACCCGGGGATGCCAATCCGTCGGGCACGGGCCAGGAGTGTATGGTCATTGAGTATGCGGCTTCGGACCCCGCGCAGGAAGGCCCCAAGCTGTATGTGCCCGTGACCGAATCCCATCTGGTGAGCAAGTATGTGGGTGCGGGCAAGGCGCGGCCAATGCTGAACACGCTGGGTGGTCAACGCTGGGCCAAGACCAAGGCGCAGGCCGAGGAAGCGGTGAAGGACGTTGCCGGGGAGTTGCTCGCCATCCAGGCCGCACGCGAATCCCGCCCCGGGCATGCCTTTGAGCCGGACACACCGTGGCAGCGGGAGTTTGAGAGCGCGTTTCTGTACGAGGAGACCGCCGATCAGTTGAGGTCGATCAACGAAGCCAAACGCGACATGGAATCCCCGCGTCCGATGGACCGGCTGGTGTGCGGCGATGTGGGGTACGGCAAGACGGAGGTGGCGATTCGTGCCGCGTTCAAGGCGGTGATGGGCGGCCGGCAGGTTGCGTTGCTGGTGCCCACCACCATCCTGGCGCAGCAGCATTACAACACCTTTCGGGAGCGAATGGCGGACTACCCGGTGAGGGTGGAACAGCTCTCGCGATTCATCACCCGCAAAGCCCAGAACCAGGTGGTCCAGCAACTGGCCGAGGGTTCGGTGGACATCGTGATCGGCACGCACCGGTTGCTTCAGGCGGACATCGCGTTCAAGGAACTCGGTCTCGTGGTGATCGACGAAGAACAGCGGTTCGGTGTTCTGCACAAGGAACGACTCAAGAAACTGCGGACCATGGTTGATGTGCTGACCCTGAGTGCGACGCCCATCCCACGCACGCTTTACCTTGCGCTCACCGGTGCCCGCGATATGAGCACGATTGAAACTCCGCCACAGGACCGGCTGCCCGTGGAGACGATCGTCGCGCAATACGACGAACGGCTTCTCCGGGACGCCATCCAGCGGGAGCTCAACCGTGACGGCCAGGTGTATTACCTGCACAACCGGGTGATGACGATCGAACGGGTGGCGGACCGCGTCCGGGCGCTGGTGCCGGGGGCGCGTGTGATCGTGGGGCACGGACAGATGGGTGGGGACGCCCTGGAGGAGATCATGGCCAAGTTCATCAACGGCGAGGCCGATGTGCTCGTGTCCACCACCATCATTGAGAGCGGCATAGATATCCCGAACGCCAACACGATCATCATCGACCGGGCGGACCGATTCGGGTTAAGTGATTTGTACCAGCTGCGGGGCCGGGTGGGTCGGTACAAACACCAGGCGTATGCGTACCTGCTGCTGCCCCGGCACGCTTCCCTGCTGACCGATGTGCGCAAACGCATCACTGCGATTCGTCAGTACTCCAGCCTGGGCAGCGGGTTCAAGATCGCAATGCGCGATTTGGAAATCCGTGGTGCGGGCAACATGCTAGGTTCGCAGCAAAGTGGTCACATCACGGCCGTGGGTTTCGATCTTTATTGCCAGTTGCTCAAGCAGAGCATCAGCGCCGCCAAGGGCGAGAAGGTCAAGCCACGGATTGACACCGTGCTTCGGCTGGACTTCATCGCGCTGAATCCGGCCGAAGAGATCGCGCCCCCGTCCGCGTCTCCGCCCAGGGGCAAAGGCAGACGCCCCCGCGACACGATTTCCGTTCCCCGGGAAACGGCGACGTACCTGTCAGAACCGGAGGACCCGGATGCAGACGAACGGGAGTCCGGATCGGCTGCCCCGAGAGCGGCGGCGTATGTTCCGTTTGAATACATCAGCGAACCGCAGCACCGGATCGAGGTCTACCGCAAGCTGGCCCAGGCCCAGGAAAAGGCGGCACTGGAACAAATCCGGAGCGAGCTCGTCGATCGGTTCGGCAGAATGCCCGAGGCGATTGAACGCCTGCTTCAGATCACCGAACTGAAGATCCTGGGATCCGAGCGCGGGGTTGTGGCGATTGAAACCAAGGGCGACAAGCTGATGCTGACGCGCAACAACGATTTCATCACCCTGGGTGGCAAATTTCCGCGTTTGACCAAACGCGACGCCAGGGGCCGGATTCAGGAGATCAAGAAGCTGTTGCTGGCGCTGTAAACGCGCGGCCTCCAGGACCATGGGCCATGCCCCGAGTCGTGCCCGGATCAACCCCGCTTGCGGGTGAGCATGAACTCGTTGCCCTCGGGGTCGATGCACATGGCCAGGTGGGGAGGTTCACCGCCTTCGGTCTGGGGTTCCCGTGTGAGTTGTCCCCCGCCCGAAACCACTTCCCGGGCACCCTCGATGACGTCCGCGACCTGAAAACTCAACCCTGTCCACGTGCGTTTGCCTTCGCCCCCGCCGTGAATCCCAATGATGGCACCGCAGAGTTCCACCTCGCTGATCACCTCGGATTGGCGGGCGACGGTGGCTCCGAGTACATCGCAATAAAAGCGCAACGCCCGACTCATGTCTGCGGCCCAGATGACGTATTTAACCCGTTCGACTTGCATGCGATCGACCCTAGAGGGGAATCGGAGTGTCGGCAAGGGTTGAGGCGGTGCCGGAAGATTCATTCTCAGAGCAAAGGCGTTTCGCAGTTAAAGAAGTGAGCCTTCGTACGTCGGCTCCTACATGTCACACAGAACCCCAGGCCCGTGAGAAACTCGAATTGAATCGGGAGTCCAGCCCGCACGGAAAGAGGGTGGTCAATTCTTTCCTGAAATTGGGGCCGATAAGGCGAACACATCGCGATCATCGAAGCGTCCCTGCAGATCAACCTCCAGAAACTGCAGGCGGTGTGTCTCGAACGATTTCTCGGGAGTTTCTTTCGTGATCGTCCAAAAGCGCGGAAAGTCCTCTTCATTAAATTCTTTCCGTTCGGAAACATAGGAGATCTTCGGCACGGTCACTTCCACCGTCGCCTTGTACAGCCTGTGATAGTTGGTGCTGTCCACGATGTAGGTTGCTTTTGCCTGGTATGTTCGCTCCTCTGTGAAGAGTTCCAGGGGTGTTCGCGCTATTCCCTGTGAAAGGAGCCAGCTGGATCGGCCGCCCAGCGCCGTTTGGATCTTCTCCGCGAATCGGCCCCTTTCCGCGGGGCTGGGCGCGACGCCGACAAAATCGAACTGGTGAACGGCATGGTTTTGATATCGCTTCCCGGAAACCATCACGCGCAGACGCTGGTCGATCCCGCGAACCAGTCGGTCGATTTTTACAGGGTCGATTGCGATTTCGTCAAACCGGTCCCTCGTCAGGCCTTTCACCGTCGAAATGTCCGCCATGGCGAGGATCAAATCCGCCGCCAACTCGGGCTCCATTCCACGGGCGTTCCAGAACTCATGGAGCGCAACACGATGCTTGGGATTCTTGCTGACTGTGGCGGATTCCGCCAAGTGGTTGACGGTGTAGGTGACATATTCGCTGAATCCGGGATCATCCAGGTTGGCGAACGTGTATTTCGAAACCGGCTCCCCGTCCGGAATGCCTGCCAGGAGATTCGAAGCGGATGCCGAGTACTGGGTTTCAGTAATCTTGTAGAGAGGACCGGAACGCCAGATCTCGCTATCGTAGACCCTGTGTCCGTCGCGAAAATCCCGCAGCGACTTCAGGTTCACGCGTCTGAGTTCCTCGATCTCGGATGCCGTTCGACTGGGGCGTCTTTGAATCAAATCGCCCATGATCTCGCGGAGCAGGCTCTCGATCTCCGCCTCGGGAGCTGGAGGCTCGTTGAGCTCGTCGATTACGCGCAGCCTTACTTTCCGAGGCGGAGGCTTGACTGCGGCCCTGAAAAGGTCGGCAAGTTCTTCACGGGTCGGAAGGCGCGGAGCGCTTTCCGCCGTCCGGCATCCGAAGTTGGGAGGCAGGCTTGTGGGGATTCCTGTCGAAGCGAACGCAAGGAATGCGATCACGATGAGTCTGGCTTTCCGATTGGTTCGATGCACGGTGGCGCGCCCCAGATGATCTCGATCCGTCAGTCCCGAACCTTGGCGGAAACGATTGAAACGTCGCTCTTTCATTTGTTCCTCCTTGCCTTAGTTTGCAGTCAACCGGAATTCTGGATTCGAAGGAGTCGTCCCCACGTCTCCAAGAAAAATGATTGCTTGAACGTTCGACAGCAAATCAGTCAGGACAACCGCCTTGGTAGCTGTAGGCCTTGGTGTCAACCACGTCAGCGATGGGCGATCCGACATCGCAGTCAACAGTCGTGCATCCGAAACAGATCACCATTCCAAGGGTACCTCCGAGAAGGGAACCTATCGGCCCTCCGGGAGACCCAAGCGCTGCGCCTCCTCCGATGCATGTGAGCATGTTAGCCCAATTAACGGAACGCGAACATTGATAGTAGGACCCGACGGGAAGCGCTTTCGAAAAGCAGTTGTTAACGTCCTGTCCGGGTCCTTCGCAGGTGTAATACTCATCCCATCGTTTTCCTCTTGGGCATGCTCCGTCTCCGGAGGGTTCCGTTGCACAATCACAGTCCGAATCCCAAGACGGATGACTGAGAAGAGCGCTGCAATCTCCAAACGAAGCGAAGGATTTTGCCATCCTGACCGGACTGAACAAGACGACTATCGGAATTAGCATAGCCGAAAGAATGCGAAGGATTCCACGGACGGTTGTTTTCTTCATTTCTCTCCTTTTTAGCCGACACTGTTTCGGTAATTCCTGAAGGCGGAATTGTCAAGTGGTCGCTTCGCTTGTTCTCAAACCGGTCATTTCATTTGTCTGCCACAGCGGTGGGTAAGCGCTCAGCAAAAATGTTCCCGAGCACGGTTGGAACGGAAAAATGGGCGATTGTTTCGAAAGCGACGGACACCCGGAGGCCGCCGAGGTGTCTTACTCATTACGAACTTCTGTCTGTTCTTCGACGGCGTGGACCATTCGGCAGGCAATTGGCCGCCGAAGCCGCGCCCCCCCCCCCCGGGGCGACACGTCGGGACGGTGTTCAGCCGGTCACTGGGACTCGTGCAGCGAATGGCGCCACCGATCGAGGCCCGCTTCCAGGTCTTCCACGCGGAGTGGTTTTGAGAGGTAATCGTTCATGCCGGCATCGAAGCATTTCTCCCGGTCCCCTGTCAGCGCGTTGGCTGTCAATGCAATGATGTAGGTGGGTTTTCGCCGCGCGGCCATTCCGGATCCGGAGGATTCGCGTCTGCGAATTTCCCGGGTCGTTTCAAATCCGTCCTTCTCCGGCATCTGGCAATCCATCAATATGACGTCGTATGGAATTCGTTCCAGGGCGTTCAGGACTTCGTTGCCGTCTTCCGCCAGATCGGCCGAGTAATGCAGTTGGTTCAGTTGCAGGAGGCAGACCTTCTGGTTGATGGGATTGTCCTCGGCCAGGAGAAGCCTGGCTGACCGTGCAAGCTCCGTTGCGCCTTTCGAATCGGGTTCCTGAGGGACGGTGTTGGTAGCGGCTGTTGTTGCCGGGTCTGCCGGCGGGTGCGCCGGTGGGTCCTGCGAATCCGCCGCAACCGCCGGGATCTCGAACCGCGCCGTGAACCAAAACCGGGAACCGGCCCCGGGGTGCTGGTTACCCCGATCTGGCCGTCCATCAGCTGTACGAGGCTCTTCGAAATCGCAAGCCCGAGACCGGTTCCGCCGAACTTGCGGGTGGTGGACCCGTCAGCCTGGGAGAACGCCTGAAACAGGCGGTCCTGTGCCTCGGGCGCAATGCCGATCCCGGTGTCCTGGACTTCGAATCGCAGGGTGGCGGAGGTGTCGCCGACGTCCGCGCGGTTGATCGTGAGTCCCACTTCGCCCCGGGGGGTGAATTTGAGGGCATTGCCGACGAGGTTCGTCAGGACCTGGCGCAGGCGACCCGGGTCGCCGAGCAGAAGTATTGGAACGTCCGGAGAAACGTGGCGGGTCAGTTGGATTCCCTTGGTTTCCGCAGCGTGGGCGAACAGGTGCATGACATCGGCGGCCACGTCAAGCAGGTCGAACTCAATGTTTTCAAAATGCAGTTTTCCAGATTCGATTTTTGAAAAATCGAGGATGTCGTTGATGATGCACAGCAGGCTCTCGCCACTCCGGCTGATGTTGAGCGCGAAATCGCGCTGTTCGGCGTCGAGGTCGGTGTTGAGGAGCAGGTCCGTCATGCCGATCACTCCGTTCATCGGGGTGCGGATCTCGTGGCTCATGTTGGCCAGGAATTCCGTTTTCAGGCGCGCCACCTCCAGAGCCTTGTCCCTTGCGCTGCGGAGTTCCTGTTCCCGGGATTTACGAGACGTAACGTTGTGGAAGATGCCGCGCAGCGCGACCACACGGCCATCGCCGGCAGAACAGTTGAGCCCGCCCTGAACGTAAATCGCTTCTCCAGATCGCGTGACGAACCGGGTCTCGAATGGCTCGACGGATTCTCTTCGGATCAGCTTCTGCAGGATCGCCGCGCAACGATTCTGTTCCTCTGGATGCACCACATCGAGGAAACGGAGCCGGGCCATCTCCTTTTGAGTGCGACCCAGAGTATCGCACGACGCATGGTTGAGATAGAGGAACGATCCGTCGACGCGCAGGCTCAGGATGAGATCGCTGCTGTTCTCAAACAGTTCCCGGTAACGTTTCTCGTTCTCCGATGTTTTCCGGGAGGATTCCAGGATAATTCCCGCCAATCCGGAGAGGCTCAGGGCAATGATCGAGCCCAGAAACCAGTTGCGGCCGGCCGAGGGGGAAGACGCGGGCCAGCCCGAGGAGGGGATCGCGGCGATTTGCCAGCGGTTGTTGGGCAGGGTCACCTCCAGGATCAAGGGGGCCTTTTGGAAAACCGCAGGATCGCCGAGGAACGGCGTGCCTGGTTCCCCATCCCCGAATCCCCGGAGCGCCACCTGAAGCCTGGAGTTGGTCTCCTTCAGACCGGCCTCCCGAAACAACACCTCGCTATCGATCAAAACCGTTCCAAGCCCCCAGTACGACTCGGAACGACTGTCGACATCCCTCCCGGGAAGAAAAATCGGTGTGCGCGATATGAAGGCCACGCCACCCTGAACCAGTTTTACCGGTCCAACAACGGTTGTTTTCCGGCTTTCAATGGTGCGCAGGAGTTCGTCGCGTTGCTGGTCAATGCCCAGGAGATTCAGGCCAAGAGCCCTGGACTCGGTCTTCTGGGGGTATACATGGGAGATGACCGTGTCCCGGGCGAGTTGGACGCTGCGGATGCCCGGGTCGTGCGGCACCAGATTGTGCGCCAGCTTTTCGAATTCGTCGGCGGTGATCTGCGGATTCGCCCGCACAACGGCCACCACGCCCTGCATGAGGAAAAGCCGCCGGTTCAGGGAGGCTTCAAGTTGCGCCCGGACGGTGCTGAGCTGTTCGACAACGGCTTGCCTGGCCTGCTGGAGATGCTCGGTGTATTCCGACTGGTTCAGCCAACCCACGACGGCCAAAACGCCGAGAGCAACCAGGATGGGGGGCATCAATCCGGTGACCCGGCGACGGGTGATTCCCGTGACCGTGGCCGAACCGGATGGATTGTTGACCTCATGCATGCGGAAAGTCCCTCGTCTTGGTTCAGAACCGGTATTGCACACCAACGCCAACACCCCACTCATCGTCGTCCGCGAGCAGTTCATTGTACTTGAGTTCGGTCAGGGCGTGCAGCCCTCCGACGAGCCGGTAGCGGAACTGCACTTCGGAGAGGAGGTTGATTTGATCGTGTCCGGGTCCCCCGTCGAAATTGGCGTCGAACCAGCCTCCGGTTGAGAACCGCCCGCCGAGCCAGTCGGGGAATCGTTTGTCCCAGGCCACGCTCAGCTGATAACCGTGTCCGTTGCTTTCCACCGGGAACGCTTTGAAGGTGAGAAACAGGTCGTGTTCGTTGAGAATGAGCCACGTTGGGTCATAAGACACGCCGGCGCGTCCGACGGTGTTCGCCACTCCCTGCTGGTCGTTTACCTCCAGAATGACACCAACATCCTTCCACACCTTTCGTTTGAGATCGATCTCGTAGAAGAAGTCGGATTCCTCGAATCTCGACCGGCCGCCACCGTCGAACGCCGAATAAAAGTCGACGAAACCCCAGAGGTTGAAACCGTAGGGAAGCGGCGCCGTGCCGTCGATGTTCAGGTTGTTCACGTTCCTCGAATCAAACTGGTACTCCATCCGGATCCTCGGTTTGCCGAAGGTTTTTGTATCGGACGATTTCTGATCGAGACGATCCCCCAGACTGTGTGGTGGTTCCGATGCGGGTGTCGCCGGAATTGCTGGATCGCCCGACGGTTCGGGTGCGGTCGGGGGGGCGGACTCTCCCCTCAGGGCCCGGTTCTCGGCCTCCAATTCACGAATCCTGGTCCGGGCTGCTTCGAGTTCCTTTTGGAGATCCCCCGGTTCCTCGGATTGCAGTGAAGTGTTTAGTACCCGAAGGAGGATGACCATAAGAATGGCCAGCCAGAAATGGAATCGAGCGGATCGCTGGGAGCGGTGGGGGCGGGGTTCGTGGGTGCTGGAGTTCAAGAGCGTGCGGCTTTCTTTGGTGGATTCGCCTGGATTGAGCGGCTTGCTTCGGAAAAATCAAAGAGTCTTCAAACGCCGGAACAAAGCACTCTTGTAGTTAACATTCCATTCGAACCACTGGCAAGCCTTTAGGGCTTCGGGAAGGCTCCGCACGATCGGTTCAACCAGGAATGTTCACCGCCGTGGAGGTGCGCCGGCCTCCTGGCCTGTGGACAAATCCGGCAGCGGATCCAACAACCGCGCTTGACCTCCGGAACGCGACGTGGAGAATCACTCCATGCCATTACCCATCGTTCGGATTACTGCTATGCTTCTTGTCCTGTTCACCTGGGGTTCCCTGGGCACGGACGCGGTCGACCTCTATCAACTCGGCCCGGACTCTCTGGCCCGGTATCCGGGTGTGCCGAAAGGCACGGTCGAGGCCTTTGAATTTGCAGAGTCGAAGGTGTTCGAGGGCACGTCGCGGGGCTGCTGGCTCTACATTCCAGCCCAATACGACGGCGCAAAACCGGCGGCGCTCATGGTTTTTCAGGATGGCCATGCGTATGTCAGTGAGACCGGCCAGGTCCGTGTGCCGATTGTGTTCGACAATCTGATCGCCAGCGGCGAGATGCCGGTCACGATCGGTCTGTTCATCAACCCCGGTCACAAGGGCGGCGACGGACCTCCGGCAAACGGATGGGGAAACCGAAGCAACCGCAGCTTCGAATACGACACGCTGAGTTCGGATTACGCGCGATTCATCATCGAGGAACTCATTCCGCATGTCACAAAAAAATGGAGCCTGAACCTGAGCAACGATCCCGCGATGCACGCGATCTGCGGCATGAGCAGCGGCGGCATTTGTGCGTGGACAGCGGCATGGGAACGGCCGGATTATTTTCAAAAGGTCCTCTCCCACATCGGGAGTTTTACGAACATCCGCGGGGGTGATGTCTACCCGGGAATGATCCGCAAGACGGAACGCAAACCGATCCGTGTGTTTCTCCAGGATGGTGCCAACGATTTAAACAACGCCCACGGCAGCTGGCCCTTGGGCAATCAGCAGATGGCACGTTCCCTGGCCTACATGGGGTATGAATTTAAATTTGAATTCGGGAACGGTGCGCACAATGGAAAACACGGGGGCGCGATCATGCCCGATTCCCTGCGATGGTTGTGGAACCCGGTGGTCCACCCCGAGCGGAAGGTCGATTCGACGGACGTCATCGAACAGGTGCCGTGGGAATTGGTGGGGGAAGGGTATCAGTTCACCGATGCGGCTTGCGCGCATCCGAACGGCGATTTCTATTTCAGCGATCTTCCGTCGGGCACCGTGTACCGGGTGCGTGCGGCAACCGGAAAGCCGGAACCGTGGCTCGAAAAGGGTCCCAAGATCAGTGGCATGAAGTTTGGACCGGACGGGCATCTTTATGCCGCCGTGCAGGGGTATCTCGATGATCAGCCGGGCGGCACCCGCAAACGAATCGTCCGCATCGACTCGAACACACGGGAAATTATCGAGATCACCAACAGTGTGGAACCCAACGATCTGGTGGTTTCGCCCTCGGGGTGGATTTATTACACGGACACCGCAGCCGGGGCCGTGGCCCATCTGCCGATCACCGCGCGCGGCTTCTCTGGTCCGGCACCGGCTGTCCGGGGAATTGTAAAACCCAACGGGATTGCCCTGAGCGCCGACGGCACCCGGCTCGTGGTGAGCGAATACGGCGGGGTGCACGCCTGGAGCTACGATCTGGACGACGCGGGTGAAGTCAGCGGAGGCCAACGCAATCTGAAACTTTTAAAGCCGGAGAACAAACCGAACAGCGGCGGTGACGGCATGACTCTGGACGCTTCCGGTACGGCATGGATCACAAGCCACGCCGGGATTCAGGTCTTTGGCAGAGACGGGAAACTCTCGAGGATTCTGGCACCGCCGCAGGCCAAGGCGATCGTGAGCTGCGCCCGCGCTGGCAGTTTCGGCGAGTATTTGTACGTGTGCTGCAGTGACAAAGTCTACCGGGTGAATGTCAGCCGTTGAGAATCGTTATGTTGAAGGTCTATATTCCCGATTGTCTGAAACCGCCGCTGCCGATCGAGGAGGGCATTCTCTCCGGCCTGGCCGAACTGATCTGCCTGGGTGCCGGGTGTGTGGAAGATCTCAAGGGCCGGATGACGGATGCCGACGGCATCCTGCTCTACCATGAGGTGTCGCTGACTCCGGAAATCATCGGCGAACTGCGGCAGTGCAAATCAATCGTCCGGTGCGGAGTCGGTTTTGACAACGTCGACATCGAGGCGGCGGGGCGCAAGGGCATTCCGGTCAGTAATGTTCCCGATTATGGAGTGGATGAAGTGGCCGATCACGCGATTGGCATGATGCTCTGCTGCAACCGCGGCATCATGAAGGCCGAACGGCGATTGCGGAAGACTTTGGCACCGTGGAATGCCGAGGCGGTGGAACCCGTGTTCCGGATCTCCGGCAGCACCCTTGGCATCATCGGTTGCGGCAGGATCGGATCCGCGACCGCGTTGAGGGCGCGGGCCCTGCGAATGAACGTGCTGGTGTACGATCCCTACCTGCGACCCGGCATCGACAAGGCCCTGGGGGTCACGCAAGTGAGCCTGGAACAATTGCTCCAGCGGAGCGATGTGGTGTCGCTGCATACGCCGCTGACGGAGGAGACCCGGCATATCATCAACGAGAGCACACTCGGCATGATGAAACAAACCGCCATCCTGGTGAACACCGCGCGTGGGGCCGTGGTTGATACCGAGGCACTGGCCCGGGTGCTCGACGCCGGCGGCATCGCAGGAGCGGGAATCGATGTGCTGGCGACCGAACCGCCGAACAGCGACATGGGCCTGATCCGGCTTTGGCAGGAAGAACGGAATCCCCCCGTCAATCTGGTCATCACGCCGCACACCGCCTATTTCTCGGAGTCCGGCTTCGACGAGATGCGCACCAAGGGTGCGGTCGAACTCGCCCGTGTGTTGCGTGGCGAACCGCCGCTCAATTGTGTGAACACGCAGTTCCTCAACGGATCGATTCGAGCTTGAAAACACTCACACGGACGCCGCTCGATCCGATGATGTGATCCGGAGGACGCGTTGGGGACTCAAAACGGTTGAGGGCAATGAAGCGCTCTTCGCACCGGGTCAGGTCAGCCTGACGCAGCGGATAGGGTGTGTGATGTACCGCACCCCGCCAGAGGCGTTCGTTTGAGCCGGCATAGAGCCGATAACGTTCCAACAGAAAAAACTCCAGGGACTCGGGTGGTGGGGCGGGCAGTTCCGCTCCCAGCGTGTAATCGAACCGGCTCGTGCCCTCGGCATCCGAACGCCGTGCGGATTGATAATGGATCGCACCGGAGCCCGGGCGGTACGAGATCATTCGGGCGTGTTCGTACGGCAGGTGGAAAACCCGGCGCGCGATCTCCACGGCAATGGGTTGATTGGCGTCGAGCGAATAGAACCAGACGCCCGGAACCCCGGACCGATCATACACGTAGGTTCGCAGGTTCAGCTCCATGAAGTTGGAAAGTCCCGGAATCGGAGGAAGAAACCGGGGCCTGATGTTCCGCATGAAAAAGGGCACCAGTCCCAGAAACGCCCTGCCTTCGAACGTATCGACAAACAGGCCCTTCGGCAGTCTCGCCTGAATGGTTGCGGGGCACACTTCCCAATGCAGAAACAGCAGATCCCGCCACTCCTGGTACATGACGGGTGGACCGGCGGGACGCTGGCATGCGAGCAGGCGCTGTTTTGGATCCGGGAAAATTCCCGTGGGGTCGGCGGCACTCATTTCGCACAGCATAGGCGAAGGAATGGAAGGGAACAATTCCTCCACAGTGATTTTATTCGTTCAGGAGTCCCTTCTGACGCAGCGCGGTTTCGGCTTGACGCATCCAAACGTCATTGACACCGAAAATGTCCATACTCACGCCCGAAAATTCGGCCCTCACTGTCCCCGCATCCTCATAGGATCCAGTGCTTGCGCCATGAAGGACCTTTGAGCACACGTTCCAGAACTTGATTGGCGATTGCAACCATGTCTTCTGACAACGGATGGAGCAACACAGCACTGAGGAAACGATACGGCTCTTCTCCTTCTACGTTGGAAGCGAAGCGGGCGATGCCATCGCATCTCAATCGAGTATAACCTGCTGAATTGGAAACTGATCCCGCCCCGATGGTAGCGGCGCTCCACGTAGTGAAATCCGCCTCCTCGCTCGAGCCGATCTCCAAAAATGCATCTCCTGCATTGTCCAGTTCCCCCGCTTTATCGCGAGCCCAGACTTTGAATAAACCCAATCGAAGCGTGCTCTGTTTCGGCCATCCGGCATCCTGCGCTCTGGTTAATCCTTCAGGATTTTGAGATCTCGTTCGGCGGAACGTTTTGGCAGGTTCAACGAATCAGCCGCTTCGGTCATGGTCATGCCCACAAAATATCGAAGTTTCACAAGGGTCGCGCCCTGCGGGTCGACCTGGGCGAACCGGTCGAGTGCCTCCTCCAGCGCCAAAGATTGGCGAGGTGGAATTGAGTCGATATACGTGACCCATTCGACGGTTGGAGGATGACAAGGGGCAGCCCATGGCGTTGTTCGTTCTCAAGATTCTCAGCAGGATTTCTGATGCTGTTTTTGCCTCTGTGGTCTCTGAGGCCTCTGTGTTAAGAAAAACCCTGGTCGGCGGCCGGCGGGGTGGTTTAACACAGAGATCACAGAGCGCACAGAGGATCAAAGAGGGATAATTCGGATGCGGATGCTTGATTTATACGGTAATGTTCCCTCCAGAAAGGAGGGGGGTATTTGATGAATGAAAATGACCTGACGCGGTTGATTATTGGTTGCGCCATTGAAGTTCACAAGGAATTGGGACCGGGTTTGGTGGAATCGATCTATGAAGAAGCCTTGTGTTATGAACTAACCCAAGCTGGTCTAAGGTTCCGCAGGCAAGAAAAGGTTCCCATTCATTACAAGGACGTGATCTTGGCGAGCCCGTTGAGGCTGGATCTCACGATCGAAGAGAAGGTGATCGTGGATAACAAATCCAAAAAAGAAGTGACGGAGATCGATAAACAATCGCTATTGAGTTACCTGCGCCTGCGTGACATGCACCTCGGATTGCTGATCAATTTCAATGTGCTCAGGTTGGTCGATGGAGTCCATCGAGTGATCAACGGCTTTCCCAAGGAATCAAGCTAAGGAATCGTCTGTTCTCGAAAGACCTCTGTGGTCTCTGAGTCCTCTGTGTTAAGAAAAGCCCTGGTCGGCGGCGGCGCGGGAAAAATTAACACGGAGGACACGGAGGACACGGAGGACACGGAGGTCCTCGGAGGAACATCGATATTGTCCGGTCACCGCCGGGCAGCACGGTATCGGCTTCTGTCTTCAAAACATCCAGCGGTTGTTCCATTACAACGGTACATCAAACATTCGAGGTTCTTCGCATCGATTGCGCCCGCGCGAGGGATCCGATTGAAACCGGGACGTCGGTTGACGAAGATCGGACATGATCTTTTCCATGGAATACCGGCGGTGGGTCTGGTAGATCTGATGGCGATCCAATCCTTTAATCTGTCTGACCTTAAAGCATTAGAACCATGAAGACGACACATGCCTCCTCCTTCCTTCCCCTGGGCGCGGTGATTCTGCTGATGAGTTTGGCTGCGCATGCAGCCGGAGTCGCCCGGGCATCGGAACCTCTGACCGGCCACTATCTGTATGTGGCGACACCGGGCATCCGGGATTATTTGGGATATGGCGGGCACGGATTATTGGTATTCGATATTGATAACCATCACCAATTTGTAAAACGAATCCCCACCCGGGGGTTTCATCAGGACGGCAGACCTTCCAATGTGAAGGGCATCGACGTGAGCCTTCCGTTGAACAGCGTGTTCATCACCACCCTGCAATCGATGCAACGGATTGACCTGGGCACCGAAAAGATCGTTTGGGAAAGGCCCTATCCCGGCGGCTGCGATCGCATGTCCATAGCGCCGGATGGCATGACCATGTACCTGCCCTCCCTGGAGAAGGATTTCTGGAATGTGGTGGATTGCACGACCGGGGATGTGATCACCCAGATCAAGGTGCATTCCAGGGCGCACAACACGATCTATGGTCCTTCGGGAAAGCAGGTGTATCTGGCGGACATTGGGTCTCCCCTCCTGCATGTCGCCGACACGGCCACCCACAAGATCGCCCGCACCGTGGGTCCCTTCAGCGCGGGGATTCGGCCCTTTACCGTGAACAGCGATGAATCGCTGGCTTTTGTGAACGTCAACGAATTGCTTGGATTCGAGGTGGGCGATCTGAAAACCGGAAAAACGGTCGCCAGCATTCAGGTCCTGGGTTGGGAGAAGGGCCCGGTGCGACGCCATGGCAATCCGAGTCACGGCATTGCCTTGACTCCGGATGAGAGCGAACTCTGGGTGAGCGACGGGCACAACATGCGGATGCACGTGTTCAGTGCCAAGGCCCCCTACCAGCAGCTAACCACGATTCCGTTGGGCGACATGCCGGGCTGGGTCACCTTCAGTGTGGACGGCCAATACGCGTATCCTTCAAGCGGTGAGGTGATCCACGCAAAGACTCGAAAAGTCTTATACCTGCTGCAGGACGAGAATCAGAATTACGTTTCCAGTGAAAAGATGATCGAACTCTTCCTGAGAGACGGCAGGGCAACCAAAGCCGGGGACCAATTCGGCCTGGGCAGACTGCATGAAGCGGAATAGGCGCTGGTGCCCAGAGTGCCCTACCTCATTGTCCGCTTCAGAGCCTGTCTGAGTGCCGACGTAAGAAGGTCCACTTCTCCAACTTCCAAACCGGGCAATTTCCCGGGCATTTGGAGCCTCGTCACCTCGGCGCCTACCATCGAATGACGTTTTCAGACACGCTCCCAATCCGGTGCCGTCTGGAATCGTGGTTGCACCACTCAGTTCTCCGACGGTTCCTGGTGGCTGGTGACCGCATTCTCACCTCCGGTTTCCGTGGTGTCCTGACAAAAGGCTTGCTGCAAGGCATCGATTCCGCCGACGACGGGAAGGGTGAGAGTGGTTGCATCGAGGTCGATGGTCAGTTGGGTCCCGGGATCGGGCCACAGGGTGAAGTCGCGGTCGCTGGAAAAAATCATCAAACCGATCTGCTGGCGTTTCGGGATGATCTGATCGTCGGGCTGCAGATCGAAGGTCATCTCGTAGAACCGGCCGGGCACAAGGGGATCACTCTCCCTGAGGGAGCGATGGTTTTGCGGATCGGCCCAACCGCGCGTGATGATGTTTTCCGTGATTCGGGTGTCTTTGCCGTTCGACCAGGGAAGGGAGACGATCCAGACCGACAGGTTTGCAGCGGGTTTGCTGCTTGCCAGGCGGATGGTGATCCGGGCTGTGCCGGAGAGATGCACCGGTTCGTTCAATGTGGGTGTCGTGTACATCAGGCGGTGTTCGGTCCACTCCGCCTGCGCGAGTGCTTCCCCGTTGAACGAAAAGTTGTCGGTCAACGTTTCGGTGCCCTGACCGGGGGCGGCTTTGAGTGTCAGGCTGCCGTGCCTGGGAGCGCCGGGGTTTAAATGGAGGGTGACGGGTCCGGCCGCCGGGTTTGGGTAGTCGTAATAGGGTGTGGGTTTATCCTGATCATCGCCCTCCCGAACGATCCACGCCCGGGGCTCGTTTTCGACGTCGTTTCGGATGCCGTGCAGATAGCGTGTGAACCAGCGGTTCATCTGTTTCAGCGGGGGAGTGCCTCCATGCCCTCCCTGGTGGAAGTACGCCTGAACCGGCACTCCCTTTTCCTTCAAAGCCTGATAGATTCGGACACTGTGTTCGGGCTGCACATTCCAGTCGTTGAACGCATGGGCCATCAGCGTGGCCGCCTTCATCGGTCCCAGGTCGTTCAGGTAATCCCGGCCCGCCCAGAAATCGTTGTAATCGCCGGTCACCCGGTCGAAACCCTCGGCCATCTGCTTGTTCCGGACTTCGCAATCGCAGTGTTCGCGTCTTTCGGGATTGCCGCTGTGTATAAAATCGTAAAGGCAGTCGATGTCTTCGCCGATGTATCCGCCCGGATGACGGATCAGACCGTTGGACCGGTAGTAGTGATAGTAGGATGTGTTTGGAGCGATGGGAATGATGGCTTCTAGTCCTTCAACCCCGGTGGTTGCGGCCGCAAGGGGCAGTGTTCCGTTGTAGGACGTACCGGTCATGCCCACTTTACCGGTCGACCAGTACGCCTCGACCCGGTCCTGCCCGTCGGGGGTGGTGTAACCGGTGGCATTGCCGGTGAGCCATTGAATCACGGCTTTGGGTGCCAGGGATTCGTTGTCCCCTCCCACCGTGGGACAGCCCTGGGAAAGACCCGTTCCCGGTGAGGAAGAATGAACCACGATATAGCCGAGCGGAACCCAGGTCTTGACGTGGCTCTTTGAAATAATCGGCCGTTCCCCCTTCCTCTCGACGGCCGGCGTTTCCTTGCGGGCCGGTGGTACCGCTCCAACCTCGTGCCGCGGGTCCCAGAAATACTCCTTACCGCTCGGGCCTGTTCCGGCAAAGTATGGACTGGAGACATAGATCACCGGCAATTTCAGATCCTCTGTGTCCGTCTGGCGTGGGCGGGTTACATCGACGTGCATTCGGTCCAGTTTTCCGTCCTGATCGGAATCGAATTCTGTTTCGACCCAGAGATCGTGCCGGATCCACATGTCCGGATCGTTGAACCGTTCCACCACCTGCGCCTCGCCATCCTTAAAAACGGGAAGCGCCGGGTCCGGTTTCCCTGAATCTGCGGAAAGCGGTGTGTTGAGCACGAGGGCGAACCAGAAACGTGTCGCGATCAGGCCGAATAGCTTGTGATGCATGGCTCCATTCTTTGATCGAAAATGCGAAAGGTGTCAGGCAAAAAGTTCCGGGCCCGCCGACGGCAGGGTGCGGCGTGTTTCGGGGTGGAAACGAACCGGTCACGCTCCGATTCCCCGGAGTCTTCTGGCTCAGGACGTGCCTGAAACGTGGGAGCCGAGGTGACGAGGCTCAAAATGCTCCGGAAATTGACCGGTTTGGAAGGTGAAGAAGTGAGCCTCGTAACCCCGGTGCCTACCATGGAATGAGAGTATTCAGCCAGGCTCACAGGACGATCCGGAACGACGCGGTTGGCGCACATCGTCGTGTCGTGAGACAGCGTCCGATAGAATGCTTGATAGAGGCCTTCGCAATCACTAAATTAAATGGTGGCTTTGAGCGCAGGTCCGATCCGTCGTTTTATGCAAAGCACCGAGGTCGGGTTTCGCCTTGGTCGCTTCCTACCTGTTATTGTTCTGTTCCTGTTTCCGGATTTTGCTTTGATTTCGGGGGCTGAGTCGTCAGCCGAAAATGACCCGATCCATCTGGCCACGCCCTGGTGGGTGATTCCCTGGGCGGTGATGTTTTGCGGACTTGCGATCCTGCCGTTGGCAGTCGGGCGTTTCCGGCGGATGCGACGGGAGACCCGTCTGATGGAACAGTACCGCCTGATCGTGGACAATGTCGGGGAAGTGATTTTGGTGATGGATCTGAATCTCCGGTATGTGTTTGCCAGTCCATCCGTGTTCCGATTGTACGGATATACGCCGGAGGAATTCATCGCCCGCCCGCTGGATCGAATCCTGAGCCCGGAATCTTTGAAGGACGCAATGGCCGCCTTTGAGGAGGAGATGGTGTTGGAGCAGACCGGCACGGCCGATCCGGGCAGGTGTCGTGTGATGGAGTCCCTCGAGTTTCGAAAGGATGGGTCGCGTGTCTGGGTGGAGAACACGGTTTCGTTCATCCGCGACGCCGACTCGAAGTTGCTGCGGGTGCTCTGCATATCCAAGGACATCACGGAGCGGAAACGTGTGGATGCGGAGTTGGCGAGAACGCGGGATGCGGCGCTGGAATCGACCCGGATCAAATCCGATTTTCTGGCAAACATGAGCCACGAGATCCGCACGCCGATGAACGGCGTAATGGGCATGACCGAAATGTTGTTGGACACGACGCTGACGGCGGAACAGCGGGATTATGCCGAAACCATTGAAAAATGTTCGAGGGATCTACTCGCCATCATCAACGACATTCTGGATCTATCCAAGATCGAGGCGGGCCACCTGACGTTCGAGACCGTCGATTTCAATTTGGTTGAGCTGATTCAGGATACGATCGGATTGGAGACTTATCGGGCTCGAGCCAAAGGCTTGAAGCTCTTTTGGCTCGTTGAACCGTCCGTGCCGACCTTACTCCAGGGGGATCCCGGCCGATTGCGTCAGGTGCTTTCGAATCTGCTCGGCAACGCTGTAAAGTTTACTCAGAAAGGGGATGTCAGCGTGAGCGTCACCGGCGAGGGCAGCGGCGGCGATGAAGCAACCCTTCGGTTCTCGGTGCGCGACACGGGCATTGGAGTCTCTCCGGAACTGCGGCCGTATCTGTTTCAGCCGTTTACTCAGGGCGACAATTCTATGACGCGTCAGTTCGGTGGCACGGGGCTTGGCCTGGTCATCTCCAAGCGAATTGTTGAGGGAATGGAGGGCCGAATCGATTTCGAGAGCACCCCGGGTCGGGGCAGCGATTTCTGGTTCACGGCGACGTTCGCGCTCCAACCTGGTGCGGGCAGAAATCAGGGGGTGCTGGATCCTCTCCGGTCCGCGCAAACCCCTGGTCGCTGATCAGGGCACGGTTCGAGTCCGGAGGCCCTTCGGGTGCCGTCCGCGAAGTTCTCCGCTTGATTTCTAGCGCGTTTTCCAATGGAGCTCCCCTGGTCTCATGACCGGCCAATCGTAACACATTCGTAACATGACTGATTCGTTGTTGTCACTTCCCGACCCTAGTGTGTGGGAGCTGGGAAGTCGTGACTCGACGTTTATGAACGAATTGATGCCGGATCGGAACAGAGGCTTGGGATTCGTTCCCGAGACCGAAACGAATGATGCGCAGCGCAAGCTGGTCCATGTCGTCCTCGAGGCAGTTTCGTCGTGCTGCTCGGGAAACAGCGACACGACCGCACCTTCCGAATTTGGGGGCAAGTCGCTCCATGAGATGCTGCTCTCGCTATTGACCTATTCCTACGCGTCTGCGACCTACGGGTCCCAGGAGATTGAATCGCGACTGGCTCGTGATGCGAGGATTCGGAAGCTGTGCGCGCGGACGGATTTGACCTGGCACACCCTCAGGAAGTTCCGGCGACAGAATCGAAACGTCCTCAAAGCCGCTCTCGCTCACGTCCTTGAATCGATGCCGGAACTGATTTCGAATACCGAGATGGCCACGTGCGTGGGTGCTCGACGCGCGGTCGATTATGCGGATCGGACAACCTTTCCGGATGCGTTCCCAATCCTCTGTGTCGCCGTCGCCGAACGACGAATCGAACGAGCTGTGATTGCGGACACGGCGGCTTTGGACGACTGATCTGGATGGGGTGAGTTCACGCGAAACCGCGAAAGTTGGTGGAAAGGGCGGCAGGGCGAGGAGCCGCCGCCGGGAACCATTCGCGCCGCTGCCATTCGTTTGATGATGCGGCGCCGTACCTGTTGTGGATTCCTCGATGTTCGCAATGGAGCGGATTGAGTTCCTGATTGGGAGGGAACGGATTTGGCTGCCTGAGTTCCAGGGAAATCTGCAGCTTCAGACACAACCAAAGCGGCGTCGGCGCTGCGCTCTGCCGCAGCACTCCAAAACACGATCGTTTTTTCCGGTGCCATGCCTTGGAATCCACCCCACTTTCCGAATGCCTTAAACTAAGGGCCGTGCGCTTCACGCTACCTTGTCGGAACCCCATCTCGTCTATCCGTGGCATTTCGAACCCGTTTCGGGGCGACCTTGCATTTGGCACCTCTGTTTTCTACGGTTGAACCTGATGGATGAAAAATGGCATCTGGCCAACGACATGATTCCCGATTCTCCCCTTCCGGAGGTTTACGGGTACGATCGGGCCTGGGCCTTCAACTGTGCCGGAGAGCAGCTGCCGGTGCACCAGGACGCAGCGGAAACAATCCGGTTCATTGAGCAGACTAACCGGGAGGGCAAACCGTTTTTCGTGAACCTCTGGATTCACGAGCCGCATACGCCGTTTCATACCGTTCCGAAATACGAGTGGCGCTTTCGGGATCTGGAACAGGAAGAGGACCGTATCTACGCATCGGTGATCTCGCACGCGGATGACCGGATCGGGGAGGTTCTGCAAACGCTTGATCGATTACACATCGCGGACAACACACTGGTTGTTTTCAGTTCGGACAACGGTCCCGCTCGGGCCGGCGGAACGGCGAAATTGGAACTGATGTATGACACTGCCACGGGTGCGGGCTGGGGAATCGCTGGTTCGAAGGGAGTGACCGGAGGTCGCAGAGGCTACAAGGCATCGCTGTTTGAAGGCGGTGTTGGAGTTCCGTTCATTGCGAGGTGGCCTTCAAAAATCGCGGCTGGTTCGGTCGACAACACCTCGTTGATCTCTGCCGTCGATCTGCTTCCGACGTTCTGCGAGATTGCCGGTGCCGTACTTCCGGAGAACTACACTCCGGATGGCATCAGCATCGTGAGGACCCTGATGGGTGAAGAAACGCCGAAACGATCAAAACCGTTGTTTTGGAAATTTCAGTCAACCTGGCCTCCTCCCAAGGCGCGACCCGACCACTGGGTGAGTTGGGCCGTTGTTCACGAAAGTTGGAAACTTGTGGCGAGCGAGGATTTTAAACACGTCGAACTCTATCAAATCACAACGGATGTATCTGAATCGGCGGACCTTGCTGCGACCCAGCCGGAAGTCGCCGGAAAACTCCTCGGCATGATCAAGGCCTGGAAACAAACGCTTCCGTCGGAACCGCGCGGAAATGTCTTTTCAACGGAGCGCAAGGAGCTCAAGCGGTAGACGCATGTGTCTCCCAGATTTATGTTTCCGCGCTCGTTCAGAGGTGGAGGTTGTCGCGCTGCGACATCCCCGTCCGCGTTGAGCGAACGGTCCGGGAAGTGTGAGGTTGGTTTCGGGGGAGGGAGATGTGGGTGGATTCGTGGTGCCGCGGGACAAGGGGGATGCCACTCGCAGCCCGACAGGCGCTACCTGAGGGGAAGTTCTTCGGGCGAGGGGCAACGGTGCCCCGAGATCATGCAGAATTTATGTTTCCAAACCCATACAAATTGGCCGGCGACATTGTAATTGCCTGCCGATGGATTTGGTCGCTCAATTCCAACCATGAAAAGGAAGGCGACGCACCTGCAAGAATCGACCCTGCTTGCCGTTCATCACAACATCGCCCGTGCTCCCGGTTGGATCATGGCGATCTTGTTTCTCTGTTTTCTGGCCGCTCTGCCGGTCTGCGATCGGCTGCTTCCATCGATATCCGCAGCCACGCCGGAGGAAAACGTGCCGGCCGCGCGCACGGTCAATCAAGGCACCGAGGTATTGAAACAATGGAGCCCGGATCAGCATCTCTATATCAAGGGTGAGCTGGGTGTTGGCGCGACCCAACTATCCGATCTGGAACGGTGGCTTCGGGAAAACGCCCCCAATTGGACCATCGTTCTTCTGGAGAATGCCGCAGGCGAACTGTTCACAGACGCGGAAGGCGGCCGGCATTCCGGAATGGATGCCGTGGAACATGCGCTTGGCAAGGGATTGCCCAACCAGACCGCGTTCGGGCAATTGACCGATCCGCGCACTGGGGAACGCAACGGCGCGTTCTTCATCCTGTTCCTCCAGGAGCGCAAGTTTTCCTATTACGGCTCCGATGCGCAGGATCGCCGGGGCCTGGGGGAGGATCGGTGGGACGAACGACTGGACCAACCAGCCGTCGCCGCGATGCGCTCCGGAGGCCGCATCGCAGACGCGGTGAAGGACACGGTGAGCAGCATCGATCGGCAGTTGTCGCAGCACATTGCCAACGAAGAGAAACAACGAAAGCAGAAGGAAGCCGAAGCCCTTTCCGTTCGCCAGCGTGCGCTGGATCTAGCCACGGCGAGTCTCGAGAACGGGACGGCGGCGGTGAATCAGCTGGAGAACAAACTCCGGAGTCTTCTGGAGGAACATGCCGACCTTTCGGGAGAGATAGCGCATCCGAACCTCGCCCAAATGCGGGTGGACCTCGCCGCGGCACGAGCGGCGCTGGACGATGACAACCCGAAAGCCGCACGCTCACTGGCGGAACAGGTGCGGGCCCAGGCTCAATCCGCGACCCTATCGATCGAAGATTACAGGCAGGCGGAATCGGAGTTCACAGTCATGGAAAGGCATCTCAGAGAGGCATCCTCCGCGCGTTACGCGGGGATTGCCGAACAGGTGCTGTCCGAAGCGCGGGCGGCGCTGACTCAGGCCCGGCAGGCGCATGAGAGAGCCGAACCCGCATACCAAAACCATCTCGAAACCACGGGTCAGAAACTGCAGAAAGCCCAGGCGCAAATCCAATTCGCCGAGCGTGCGGCTGCGCGACAACGCCAGTATATGAGGATCGGATCCGCATCCGGGGCCGCTCTCCTGCTTCTGATCGGGGTTGCATTGAACCTCCGCCGCCGCCGGAGCCGCGAAGAAGCCCTGGCACTCTGCGAGGCCTGGTCCAAAGCCCTGAACGAAAAAGCTTCCGCTCTGGTTGAATTGCTCGAAAAAACCCGCATCCTCCTGGGCGCTTCGAAGGACGAAGTCAGTGGTCGTTTCTCCGGCACGACACTCGAGTTGGGCCGCCAGGTGGTCTGCGATGTGGATGAATTGTTCATCATGTCGAGCTGCGCGGGGCACATCCACCATGACGCCGAAGCCCTGGTGCGGCCGGAGCGCCTGGCCCGGCGGGCATTCAACCTGTTCGCAGGAGCCAACTATCAAAAGACAATCCGCCGCCTGCGCGATGAACCTGTCGAGTTTCGACCCGAACAACGACTGGAGCTGTTGCTGCGGGGGCCCCGGGGAAAGCACGCGGCGCTCCTGGGAAACCTGGAATCCTACCAACCGTTTAAGCTTTCGTTCAGCGAACTCATCGATGCCTTCAATCATCGGGCATCACGCGCCGTGGAAACGCTTGGTCGCATCGAATCCAGCCTGTCTGCCGTGGGTTCAACCCTGCATCTGATCGAGCGCAACCTCCAGTCCGCGCGGGCACAGGAGGCCCTCCTTCAAGTGCCGCCGGGATCCGATCGATCCTTCGTGGGAGCCCCGATCTTCGCGGTGCTGCTGCCCTCGGCGGAGCGCGATTTGACCGATGCCCAGGCGAGGGCGGTGACGGATCCGGTTGGTGCCCTGGAAGGTCAGGCAGAGTCTGCCCGGCAAAAGGTGGACGACGCACAGGCCCTGACGCGCATCGCCTCACGCTATCATGCGGAATCCCGCGGTGAACTCACCGAGGCCGTCGAACAACTCAAAGGCGGTGGGTTGCAGACCGCCTGGATTGATCAAGCGGTTCTGCAATTGTCAAATCGCGCCGATGCGTTGGCCGAACAGGCGATGAAGGAATCCATCGCCGAACCCGCGGCGGAGTTGAACGAAGATCTGAGCAGGCTGATCGCTCGCACCCGCGAAACCATCGCCCTAAACCAGATGCGGTGCGAAGTCGGACTCAAAAGCGTGCAGGACACCGACGCCGTGATTGCTTCGGCCCGGAAGGATCTCGCGGGTTCGCTGGGCAAAACACCGGACGCCATTCTGCGCGAACCGGGATGTGACCCTTCGGAACACATGGCGACCGCGCGCGAACAATTGACGGCGGTGAAAGCTTCCCTGGATCGGGGAGGTGTCGATGCGGCCCGAGATGGGTTGGAGGCCGTGGCCGAACTTGTCCGGGAGGCTGAATCTCTCGTGAAATCCACCCGTGCGGCTTTCGAGGAACATTCTGCAACACTGCGGGAACGTCAGCAACGGACCGAAAGTCTGGAGAAGGAACTGCCGTCCCATGAACAGATCCTGGTCGAAATCGAATCCACGTATGTAGGCTCGGTCCTGGAACTGGGGGCGGGCGATCCGACTCACCCGCACGCCAACGGCACCATTCAGGACAATCTGAAAGAAGTGCGGGAGCACCTGACTTCGGTCCGCGAGTTGACGCGGATCGCGGTGGAGGACCATCGCGAGGCCCGCTTCCTGCAAGCCTCCAGGCGATTGAGCCAGGCAGCGGCATTGCAGGATCAGATCCGGTTCCGACTGGATGAAATCGTGGAGAAACGCCAGCGAATCCAGCAGGTGGAAGCAGCGAACGAGCAACTGGAGGGCGTCCTGAATCAGCGCATCGGGGAATTGGAGCCGTCACTGAAGGATGCGCGCACCACAAGACCAACGATTGAAGTCTTCGAGGGCGCGCGGATTCGATTCGATGGCGCCAGACGCAGGCGCGCCGCGACTCCCCGGGATCCCTTCACGGTAGCGGCAGAACTTGCTGCCGTTCAGGAAACGGTGCTTCAGATTGGCGATCAGATTCGATGCGATTGGGAGGCTTATGCCGAAACGAATCGCAGCCTGCAAACCGCCGTGGCCCAGCTTGAGGTGGCGCGTCGGCTTGATCGCGACGCGGCTACCGACTCCCTCCCTGACAGCGGGCCAATCCTCCAGGCCTCCCGCGATCTCCAGGATCTGCTCCATCTGTCGGCGCGGGTGCAATCCGACCTGGCGGAGCCACACAACAACTGGATGCAACTGGACGCCGAGGCGGATCGGATCACGACGGAGGCGTGTCGTATCTCCAGCGTGCTCCGTCACGAATTGCAGGCGGCTCAAACCGCGCTGGCCGCATTGTCCGCCGCGGGTCACCGGGTGCGATCCGCCACCGGCTGGACGGGCGGTTTCGGCGTCACACTCCTGGGAGCCCCGGGATCGCAACAATTAAATCATGCGAGGGCCCTGCTGGGCGATGGCCACTACGAACAGGCCCGGATCCACGCCGAAGCGGCCCGTCACGCAGCGGAAACCGCCATAGCGCAGGCTGAAGCAGAGGTCCTACGCCGTCGGAGAGAGGAGCAGGCGCGATTGGAACAGGAACGGCGTCGGCGCGAAGAAGCCGAACGCCGTCGGATTTCAATCCAGAACTCTGGAGGTTCCGGATCAGGATTCGGGCACTCCAGTTTCACATCGCATTCCGGGACCAGCCGCTCCTCTTTCTCCAGCGGTTCGGGTGTCAATCGGTCGGGCTGGTGACGAGTGGGATCTTTCTAAGTGGAATTAAAAAATGGCAGTCGAGGCAGTTGAAAATGCCGAAGGGTCGAGATCCTCGTGAGGCCGTGACACCGATTGGAAGAAGGCAGAGGCAGAGGCAGAGGTTGTCGCGCTGCGACCGACAGCGCCTCGCAGCGCGAGGTACACTAGTCCTCATGAGGTACACCACTCGTGGGTATGGTCCGGTCTTTGCCAGGTTCGCGATAGCGTCGTGGAGTGCGGCAGTCCTCTGCCGCTTTTGGACCTGCCGACGCGGTGGAAAGCGGCAGAGGACTGCCGCAGTCCAAGATCTGGCGAAGGGATGAAGCCCCTCCCTGAATGAAGCTTGTTGGGTGGACCGGGTG
>JAIPJX010000192.1 GCA_021733945.1 Verrucomicrobiota bacterium
ACCGACCGTTCTATCTCTCGGCACCTGCCGAGGGAGTGATCGAGGATGTGGCCCCTCCGGGCCATCTGCGCTACTACCGTCTGACCGTGCGTGAACCTTGAAGTGCAACCTTTTGTTGCACCTGCAACAAAAGGTTGCACTTCGGGTATCGATTGGTCGGATTGGTGAATTCGGAATTGGAATCGGAATTGGGGCGTCAGCAGGGGTTTCGGGTGGAAGTCAGGGGCCTGACACTGGCCCGACCAACGAAACGGACCGGCCTTCCCGTGCAGCCTGATAGGCTGCCAGGGCAACGGCAAAACTCTGGCGCGCTTCCCTGATGTCGGCGATGGGTGAATGCCCCTGCTCCAGACAATCGATCAAATGGTCCAAGGGCATCGGAATGTCCGACTGAAACAGATCCCGTGCCTTGCGTTCGAAAACCCAATCGGAAGCCCCGGCCGCCAGAACAGCCCGACCCGGATCCCGAAAAAACTGTTCGATCACCTCCCCGCGCGTTCCGACCACCTCCAATCGCACCACACTGTTGTGCTTGGGAGACGGCCCCGTCTTGCGAGGCGCATTGATTGTCCATGAACCTTCCACGGAAGCTCGAATCCCATTGACGAACTCAAGCATTGCCATGCCCCAGTCCTCGACCCGGAGTTCCTTGTGGACCAGGTTGGCAGTTTTGGCTTCCACCCGAATCACCTCACTGCCTGCAAACCACCGCAGCAGATCCATCCAGTAGATGCCTTCGTCGATCAAAGCCCCTCCGGGCACATGCTCGGGATCCACAAACCAGCCCGACGTTCCGGATCCCGGCCAATCCTCGGCGATCGACCATCGTCCCGTCTGGTGCATCACGGCGATCTCACCAATATCCCCGCGGGCGATGCGATCTTTGAGATCCAACAATCTCAACCGCATGATGGCCTGGAACGGCACGCAAGTGACGCCGGCCTCCCTGACCACCCCGACCATCTCATCGGCCTGGGCCAGTGTCATCGCCATGGGTTTGCCGAGGATGATATGTTTGTCGGCGCGTGCGGCCCGCAGGGTCAGACCGGGAACTTGGGAAACACGCGCGGATATCTGGACGATGTCAATGTCCCGGCGCTCCAGCAGAGCCGCCGGATCGTGGTAGGAGGGCACACCGAAAGTCTGTGCGAACTGGTCGAGATGCGGGGAATCGGCTGCGGCAACCGCGACCAGCTCGGCCCGCGGGTACTCGGGCAACGAGCGGGCCAGGCCATAGGCAGAATACCAATGCCCAAGACCCAGGATTCCCACTTTCCATTTCTTCTTCGTTGTCATCGACTCCCTGATCCTTCCATTTTGTCACACTGGCGCGAGTTCATCCGCCCACTGGAAAGCCTCCGCAAGGATCCTGCCCAGACTCTTCTCAGTCGCGCCGATTCGTGTGGCGGAAGCTGCAATGAACTGCCAATCGCCGGATTCGAATGCGATTGCCAGATCCACACAATCGCGATAGGGCGATTCCCTGCCGCTCAACGCCGCCTGGATCGCGGTGGAAACCGAGATCTCCTCCAAAAGACGGGCCATCGGCCGCCCCAGGATCGTGTCGAGCAGCGACAGGATCCCAACCATGAAGAGCTCCTGATCTTTATTCATCAGGTTGAACGGTCCGGCCAGAAGCTCGCAGAACCGCCCCCTCACAATCGCCTGTCGCATCAGCTCCGCCGGGCGGTCGTCCAAGGCAGTATTCAACACCAGCAGTGTCGCCCATTTTCGAATATTCTTCTCACCCAGCAATGCCAGGGCGTGGCGGATTCCCTCGACCTGGGCCGAGAGGCCGATCCCAACCGAATTGACGTAGCGCAGAAGCTTCATGGTCAGATTCGGATCCCGTTTGATGATCTTCTCCGCCTCCTCCAAGTCGAATTTCGGATCGTTGATGGCCCTCAACAACTGAAGGGTGGCAACACTCGATTTCGGCACCCGCTCGGATGAAAGCACAACGGGTCGGCTGAAGAAATATCCCTGGAAATAGGTGTATCCCATTTCCTTCACCCGCTCGAAATCATCCAGCGATTCGACGCGCTCGGCCAGCAAACCTATTTTTGTGGAAGCAAACTTCCGAACCATGGCGCGGAGCCCGGCCTCATCGGTCACGGAAAGGTCCACCTTGATGAGGTCCACCAGCTCGATGAGAGGGTCGTATTCCGGGCGGTATTGAAAATCGTCCAGCGCGATGGTGTGACCGGAATCCTTCAACCGCCGGCACGCCGCAATGACTTCAGCATCCGGCTCAACCCCCTCAAGCACTTCAATGACGACCTGATCCTTGGGAAGCAGCAGCCCGTAGTCTTCAACGAGCAACATCCGTGTGAAGTTGATGAACGCTTTTTTGCCGCCGGTGACCTTTCTCAGGCCCATGTGGCCGAAACTGTTGTCGATCACCGTCAAGGTGGCCTGATCCGGGTCATGATTCCCGAAAGCATTCTCCGTCCCGTTACGAAACAGCAGTTCGTAACCGTAGGTCTTCTGGTGCCGGTCCAATATCGGTTGTCGACCTAAAAACAGAGCCATCTTCAGTGTCCCTCATCCCGCATGCCTGGTGTCTGGCGCATTGCGGGGAGACCATACGGGTTTCGCACCCACAAGGCTACTGCAATTCTCGGGTTGCGGCCTTCTCGGATCCCCGCAACGAGCGTGACCGCCAGATGAAGAAAATAGCCGGATAAACAAGCAATTCCAACAGGGTTGAAGTCACCACCCCACCGATCATGGGCGTGGCGATCCGTTTCATCACATCGGCACCGGCACCGTGGCTCCACATGATTGGCAACAACCCGGCGATGATCACCGCCGCGGTCATGGCCTTGGGACGCACCCGTTTGACGGCGCCATGGTAGATGGCATCGCGCAATCCGGCCGTCGATGTGAGCAACCCCTTTTTCTTCCATTCCTCATAGGCCAGATCCAGGTAAAGAAGCATCACCACGCCGGTTTCCGCGTCCAGTCCGGCCAGAGCAATGATCCCGACCCAGACGGCAACGCTCAAATTGTAATGCAACAGGTGCAACATCCAGAAGGCCCCAACGAGCGAGAACGGCACAGCGAGCATGACGATGCCGGTTTTGACAGCGGAACCGGTGTTCAGGTAGATGATGAGGACGATGATCAGCAGGGTCAACGGCACGACAATCATCAACCGTTCCCGGGCCCGGAGCATGTACTCATACTGGCCGCTCCAATAAATACTGTAGCCGGCGGGCAGATCGATCGCACCGCGCGCCACGGCGGCGTTGACCGTGCGCATTGCTTCCTTCACATACGAGCCGAGATCAACCCCCTTTGAATCGACATAAATCCAGACATTCGGAACGGCCGCCTCGCTCTTGATCCCCATGGGAGCACTTACAATCTCGAGCGTCGCGAGCTGCCCGAGCGGAACCTGCGCCCCGGTGAGAGTGGGAATGATGATTTCGCGCAACGCATCCAGGTCCTGCCGGTAATCCCGCTCGTAGCGCAGATTGATGGTGTAGCGCTCCAGTCCCTCGACGGTCGTTGTGACGGGCATGCCTCCCAGCGCGACCGCGAGAACATCCTGAACATCGCCCAGAGTCAACCCGTACCGAGCGATCTTTTCACGATCGATGTCGAATTCGATGTATCTTCCACCCATCACCCGTTCGGAATAGGCGCTGGTGGTACCGGGCACGCCGCCCACCACCGCCTCGATTTGCGAACCGATCCGCTCCAACACCGCCAGGTCCGGCCCTGCCACCTTGATCCCGACCGGAGTCTTGATGCCGGTGGACAACATGTCGATCCGCGTCTTGATCGGCATGGTCCAGGCGTTCGCCAGTCCTGGAAACTGGACGGCACTGTTGAGGGCATCGACCAACTCGTCGGGCGTTCGCCTTCGGGTAGCCACCACCTCGCCCGCCGCGTCACGAATCTCCACCTCGGGCCATTCCTCCTCGGGTTTGAGCATGATCGTGGTTTCGATCATATCAAAGGGTGCCGGATCGGTGGCGGTTTCAGCGCGCCCGATCTTTCCAAACACATGGTGCACCTCGGCAAACTTCTTGATGAGTTTGTCTGTCTGCTGCAAAAGCTCCCGGGCTTTGGTTGATGAAATGCCCGGCAACGTCGTGGGCATGTACAAAATGTCCCCTTCATACAGCGGCGGCATAAATTCCGATCCGATGTTCTGGAAGGGAAAGAACCAACCGATTTGCGAGGCCAGATCGTGCATTGGCCCTTCGGGCAGGCGGTCGGTCACCCATCGGTTCCAGGGCAGGAAAATCGAGAGGACCAGCAACAGGGCTCCGGTCACCACCCCAACACGCCAGCGAACCACCAGATCCAGCAACGGATGGTACATCCAGATCAACAGGCGGTTGATCGGGTTTCGTTCCTCCCGTGGAATCCGGCCGCGAATAAACAACCCCATCAGCACGGGGGCCAGGGTCACCGAAAGCAGGGCCGCCGCGCCCATCGAGTAGGTCTTTGTGAAGGCCAGGGGCTTGAACAAACGCCCCTCCTGCGCCTGCAGGGTGAACACAGGCAGGAACGAGACCGTGATCACGAGCAGCGAGTAGAACAGGGTCGGCCCCACCTCGACCGCAGAGTCACGGATGATCTCCCAATGCGGCTTGCGGCCGCCATCCCGTTCCATGTGTTTGTGCGTGTTTTCGATCATGATGATGACCGCATCGACCATCGCGCCGATGGCGATCGCGATGCCGCCCAGAGACATGATGTTCGAGCTGATCCCCTGACCGAACATGATGAGGAAGGCACAGAGCAGGGCGATCGGAAGGATGATGATCGCGACCAGGGAACTGCGAAGGTGCAGCAGGAACGCCAGACAAACCAGAGCCACCACGATGCTTTCCTCCACCAGTTTCTCGCGCAGCGTCTTCACCGCCCGCTCGATCAGGACGCTCCGGTCGTACGCAATCTGATAGGAAACGCCCGCAGGAAGGGATTCCATCGCCTTGTCGAGCTGCTCACGGACCTCAGCGATCACACCATGTACGTCCGCCCCGAAACGCACCACGACGATGCCACCGACCGTTTCCCCCTGCCCGTTCCATTCGGCAATGCCCCGCCTCATTTCAGGTCCCAGCTGCACGGACGCCACATCCCGCAGGAGAATGGGCACCCCGCCCTCGCCCACTCCCACGGCGACCTGTTCCAGGTCTTCCAGATTCTCGACATACCCTTTCACCCGAAGGATAAACTCCTTCTCGGCCATCTCGATGGACCGCCCTCCCACCTCCCCATTGCTTCGCCGGATCGCGCGTTGGACCACGGACAGCGGCAGATTGTACGCGCGCAACCGAACAGGATCGACCGTGACCTGATACTGCTTGACGAAGCCTCCGATTGAGGCCACCTCCGAGACTCCCTCAACGGCGGTCAGCTTGTATTTGAGATTCCAGTCCTGGAAACTCCGCAACTCGGCCAGATTGTGATTGGTCGACTGAAGCGAATACATAAATGCCCAACCCACCCCCGTGGCGTCCGGTCCCAGGGACGGCATCACTCCTCCGGGCAACTCCCGGCTCAGACCGCTCAAATACTCCAGCACCCGGCTCCGGGCCCAGTAAAGGTCCGTGCCGTCCTCGAAAATCACATACACGAACGAAAACCCGTAGAACGAATAGCCCCGCACCACCTTCGCAAAAGGCACGGACAACATCTTCGTGGTGATCGGGTAGGTCACCTGGTCCTGGACAATCTGCGGGGCCTGCCCGGGAAACTCCGTGTAGATGATGACCTGGACATCGGACAGATCGGGAATTGCATCGAGCGGCGTGTTGCGAACGGCATACACACCCGCCACGATCAGGACTGCCGTGGAGATCAATACCAGGAACCGGTTCCTGAGTGAGAATTCGATGATGGATTTAAGCATGATCCGTCCCTCCAAGGCAGGTGCCCGGGAGCCCGTTCACCCACTCCCGGTTCTGAACAAACCTGCAGGCAACCCTATTCATGAACGTGCTCCCCTCGTGCCTCCGGCGCGGGCTCCGCGCCTGGGTGCCGCTGCCGCCAATGTGCCTCGGACTCCGCCCGATGAGCGACCGTGCTCACATCCACCAGCTTCATGTTGCACTTGGGACAATCGCCCGGTTCCTCGGACACCACATCCGCGTGGATTTTCATCGGGCACGTGTATAATTTCTCCGGAAGAGGTGCCGGCGCGGGCTCCTCGCTTGGGTGCTGCTGCCGCCAATGTGCCTCGGACTCCGCCCGATGAGCGACCGTGCTCACATCCACCAGTTTCATGTTGCACTTGGGACAATCGCCCGGTTCCTCGGACACGACGTCGGCATGGATTTTCATGGGACAGGTGTATAATTTTGGCGGAAGCGGACCGGGCACGGCGACAGGCGGCTCGACAACAAGCGGCACCGAATTCGCCTTCATCACCGGGATCAAAGTCATGGCGCACACGGGACACTTGCCGGGCCGCTCCACCCGCACTGAACGGTGCTCGGCCATCGGGCAGGTGTAGTATTCGATCGTTCCCCCGGGCTGAATCCTGGCCAACAACTCTTCGGAGACCGGGACAAAGGTCATTCCGCAGAGAGGACAGCCGCCGGCGTGATCGTATTCGATCGCGACATGTTCGGGCATCGGGCAGATATACACCGAGAAATCCGGCTCCGGCTCCGTTGTCTCGCCGTGAACCGGGGCAACCGGCGCGATGGCAGGTGCGGCCGAATCATCGCCGCCCACGCTCTTGGGTTCGCGCATCTTCCGAATGGCCTCGCGCAACTGACTTTCCGAATCGAGCATGAACTGGCCGGACACCACAACGTTCTCATCGCGCTTGAGGCCGCTCAGCACCTGCAGCATGCCGTGCTCCGCCCGGGCACCCACCACCACGGTTCGTGGATCAAACCGCCCTCCGTCAAGGGCGACAAACACCGTGTTTTTTTCGCCGCTTCGAAGCACCGCCGAATCCGGCACCAACAACGCTGAAGACTCCAGTTCGGCGCGAAGGTCGACGGTCGCGAACATTCCCGGTTTCAGAAAATAACCGGGATTATGAAACTCCATGCGAACCATCCCGGTGCGCGTTTTTTCGTCGACGGTCGGATAAATGTAGGTGACGCGCCCCCGAAATTTCCTGTCCGGAAGGTACGACAAGGTCACCGCCGCTTCCTGCCCCAGCCCTAAATACCCGAAGTCCTTCTCATAAACCTGCGATTGAATCCAGACAAGGGATAGGTTGGCAAATCCATACAGCTTCTCACCGGAAGAAACCATCTGCCCCTCCACCACGCGCTTTTCCACGACAAATCCATCGATTGGAGCGCGCACCTGCAGGGTTTTCTTGGGTTTACCCGTTTTCTCCAGCTCGGCAATCTGTTCGGCGGAAATATCCCAGAACTCGAGTTTTAATCGCGAGCTCTGTCGCAGAGCCTCCATGCCCGCCTCGCTGCCGACGCCCTGTTTCAGGGCGAGGAGATACTCCATCTGCGCGCTATACAACTCGGGAGAATAGATTTCGAACAAAGGGTCACCCCGGTGCACCTGGCTTCCCATGGCGTCGACGTAGAGCTTCTCCACCCAGCCATCGAACTTGGTGCTTACTTCCGCCAGACCGGATTCATCGAAATCAATCGTTCCCACCGTCCGGATCGTGCGCCGCAGCGGCCCCACACTCAGTCGTTCCGTCCGAATACCCATGTTTTGAACCGTCACCGGATCAATCGAGATGGCGGCGCTCTCCGAATCCATCTCCTCCATCACCGGCACCATGTCCATGCCCATGCTGTCCTTGCCCGGCGTCTGGCTGATCTCGCCCGGGTTCATCGTTGATTTGTAATACTTGACCGTGGCCTTGCGCGCGCCCGGCACCCGCCGGATCGGGGTCAGTTTCATCTGGCAGATCGAGCAATTGCCAGGTTCCGACTGGATCACCTGCGGATGCATTCCACAGGTGTAGAGGGTTTCCTCCTTCGCAATGCCGCCCGTCCCCGAAGAATGGTTGCGGCCGGATTGCACCCCGGACAGGTATCCCGCCCCTGCCAGAATCAGCCCGAGGACAACACCCCCAAACAATTTGTAAGCCTTCATAGGTTCCTTTTCATGTGGACGGGTCGCGGGTTCATTGACCGGGCGCACTCAGCAGCGGAGCGCCGGGCGGCGGAACACTCAGGATGCGCAGCGAAAGATCAGCCAGCATCAGTTCCCGCTGGATCCGGGCGTCCACCGTGGACAATTGAAACTGGAGCAGCGTGCGGTCTGCATCGATCAGGTTGAAAAAATCAATCTGACCCGCCATGTAACCCGCGCGAGCCACCTCGACCGACTGCCGGGCCTTGGGAACCAAACGCTCCTGCAAGAGGACGAGGTTCCGCATGCTCTCACGGTAACTGAACATTCGGTCGGCGAAACTGACCGCCAAATCGATCTCCTCACCGCTGAGTCGAGCTTCGGCCGCTCCTTTCCGCCCCTGGGCGGCCGCCAGTTCCGCCGCAATCTTGTCCCTCCAAATCGGCAACGTCATGCCCGCCTCAGGCATCCAGACCGTCGGGCTCTGTTTCAGATCCGCTTTCAAGCCGAGAAAAAAATCCGGCACCCGTGCCCTGCGGGCGAGGCTGATTCCAGCCTGAGCCATGCGCACCTCGGCCTCCGCAGCCTTGAGCTGGGGATTCATCCTGAGGGCCGTGGCAAACAGCGCCTCGGAATCCAGGTCGAGCACGGTGCTTTCGAATCGTCCCGGGATGGGCGGATCCGGCTGCCCGGCACCGATCCCAAGGGCGGCCTTGAACTGGGCCACCAGCAGGCCGCGCGAATCCTCCAGATTCTCGATTGCGGTGTTCAAACCCTCCCACTCAATCTGGGCGCGGAGGACATCCTGCAGGGTGACCTTTCCGACCGCATTCCGGGTAAGAGCCAGCTGTTCCAGTTCGGAGAGCAACGCTAGATTTTCGCGGTGTATTCCAATCTTATCCTCCAGGAAATAGAGTCGGTAATAGGCCTGTTTTACCTCGAAGGCCGCCCGCAGCACCGCCGACGCAAACTGAAAATACTTTGACGCACTCTCCTCCGAGGCGACGTCCGCTCTCAGCCCCAGCTTGCCCGGCCCCGGCAAATCCTGCATCAACCCGGGAATGAGCACCATGACCAGGCTCCCGACATCGGCACGAAACGTCAATCTGGGATCGGGCAGCGAACGCACTCCGGTGATGCGCTCGACCGATACAATCCAATCGTAATAAGCCTGCCTCACTCCCGGCTGATGGAGCATGCCATACCTCAAATAATCGCCCAGACCGGACTCAACGGTGAGTTGCTCCTCATCCACCGTCCCGGCTCCCAACCGGGCGCTCACGACCGCGACATCCGCGCGTGCCGTTTTCTCCGATTGGGTGGGAACACCCGTGCACCCGGTGAGAAGGACGCCAAACACCAGAATGCCGACCATCCATTGAGTTTTTTGGTTCATCTCTGAGCTTCCCGGGAACGTTTTCGGTTGTTCCGTGGCTGCCAAATCCTGTTCCCGGATGCCGGCGAACAGGCAAACGGCACTCTCATCGGTTGCAACTGATTACAGACATTGGCATCGGAATCGAGGTGTTTTTCTTCATTTCTCATTTCGTCCCGTCGGTAGGTGATACGATCAGGACGCTTGGCCCCCTCAAAAAACTTTGAAACTGGAACGAAAACGTCCTCCACCCGACAGGTAATTGCCAATCTCTCCAAACCCATTGGGACAACCCGGACGCCTTTTCCTTCACGGTTCAATGGCCCACGGGAGCAGGCCTCGGCCCAGGCGCTCGAGCAATGTGCCCCCCTTGTTGATGGCTCGAACCTCGTCAAGTCCGAGCGTCGCTCACCAAACCATGAAAATCGGGCTCATTCGTAATCCCATTTCATGATCCAGGGATCCTCCATCGCCTTCTGAAAGTTTTTCAGTTTGCCCTGATACTCCTTGAGAGTCTGTTGGAATTCGGGCTTGGACGCCAGATTCTCAGACTCGTCCGGGTCCGAGTCAATGTCGTACAGTTCAAAGGGCGACCGATGGATATACTGGCCCACCGTCTTCCTTCCATACGGTGCCCCCTGCCCTTTCCGGTATTGGGAC